>JAISBL010000109.1 GCA_031266215.1 Tannerellaceae bacterium
TAAAGTTACGCTCGCCGTCACGCGGCATAGGGTTTTCATACAGATACACACGTAGTTGGTGAAGGATAGGTTTGTTCTCGTCCATGATACTTAAATGTTTTATTGTTTGATATTATAAAATGTTTAATCTGACGGCGCAAAGATCGTATATTCTTCCGAACCGGGAGTAACCGGAACCGCTTCAATAGCTGGCCATAATGCTGCCGGTTTCATTTTTTACTTCTCCCAGATGCCCGTATAACAAATAATTACTTACTTTTGCCGCCGTTAGTTAAGCACAAAAACTATATTTATACCTGTATGATGAAAGGAATCGTTTTGGCCGGAGGCTCGGGTACACGCCTGTACCCTATCACAAAAGGAGTATCAAAGCAATTGCTCCCTGTATATGACAAGCCGATGGTTTATTATCCCATATCAGTACTGATGCTGGCCGGCATACGCGAAATCCTTATCATATCTACCCCGGAGGATTTGCCGGGATTCAGGCGGCTGCTGGGCGACGGCTCCGACTGGGGTGTAAGTTTTGAATACGCACACCAACCCTCGCCGGACGGACTGGCTCAGGCTTTCATTATTGGTGAAAACTTTGTAGGCATGGACGCGGTCTGCCTCGTCCTGGGCGACAATATCTTCTACGGACAAAGTTTTACCTCAATGCTGAAAGACGCCGTAAGACAGGCTGGGGACGAAGGTAAGGCTACCGTCTTCGGGTACTACGTGAACGACCCCGAACGCTATGGAGTGGCTACGTTTGACGCCGCCGGCAACGTGCTTAGCATTGAAGAAAAGCCCGCCCGCCCGCAGTCTAACTACGCCGTGGTGGGACTGTACTTCTACCCCAACAGCGTGGTGGAGGTAGCCAAAGGGATCAGACCCTCGGCGCGCGGAGAGCTTGAGATAACTTCCGTAAACCAGGTATTCCTTGAAAACAACAATCTGAAAGTGAAGCTGCTCGGACGTGGCTTCGCCTGGCTGGATACCGGCACGCACGACTCGCTGTCAGAAGCCTCTACCTTCGTCGAGGTTATCGAAAAGCGGCAGGGACTGAAAATAGCCTGCCCCGAAGAAATAGCCTACAACAATAAATGGATAGACGCCCGCGGGATGGAAAAGATCATCGCCCCGATGATAAAAAACCAGTACGGGCAGTACCTGAAGAAGATATTGGACAAAGAACTTTAACGCATGAACAAAAACGCCGGAATATACATAGCAGGACACCGTGGCATGGTAGGATCCGCTATCCTTAGAAATATGCAAAGAAGGGGGTATACAAACTTTATACTCCGTACGCACGCCGGGCTTGACCTGACCGACCAGGCGGCCGTGGATGCTTTCTTTGCCGCCGAACGGCCCGAATACGTCTTCCTTGCCGCAGCGCGCGTGGGGGGCATAATGGCTAACCTCACTTTCAGGGCCGACTTCATATATACCAACCTGATGATACAGAGTAACGTCATCCGGGCGGCCTTTGCCAATGGTGTGAAGAAACTGCTCTTCCTTGGAAGTACCTGCATCTATCCGCGCGAGACGCCCCAGCCTATGAAGGAAGAGAGCCTGCTGGACTCGCCGCTGGAATACACAAACGAACCTTACGCAATTGCCAAAATAGCGGGCATCAGGATGTGCGAAAGCTACAACCTGCAATATGGAACCAACTACATTGCCGTGATGCCGACAAACCTCTACGGGCCGTATGACAACTTTGACCCATACACCTCGCACGTACTGCCGGCTATTATGCGCAAGCTGCACTGGGCAGGCTGCCTCAGTCGGCGTGATATGGATATGCTGAGGCGCGACCTTGACGCCCGCCCGGTGAAAGGCGTAACAGGGCGTTCGTCTGAAACGGAGATAACCGGCGTGCTGAAGGATTGCGGCGTATCTGCAGGGGAAGTGACCCTGTGGGGAACGGGCAAGCCGTTGCGCGAGTTCCTGTGGAGCGAAGAAATGGCCGACGCTTCGGTCTACATAATGGAAAATGTAGACTTCGCCGACCTTAGACCCGAAGGTGGGGAAGTGCGTAATACGCATATCAATATCGGAACGGGTAAGGAACTTTCAATCCGGGAGCTTGCCGAACGGATAAGCGATGCCGCAGGCTTTGAAGGCCGACTGAGCTTCGATGCTTCCAAACCTGACGGCACAATGCGCAAGCTGACCGACGTCAGCCGGCTGCATGCTCTTGGATGGAGGCATACAATTGAAATAGATGAAGGCATCCGTCGCCTTTACAAATGGTATACCCAAAGTATAAGTAGTAATTAACCGCAAAGGGGGAGGAAGATAGATAATGGATAATAAAAAAGTGGCATTGATAACAGGAATAACCGGTCAGGACGGGGCATACCTGGCCGAGTACCTGATAAAGAAAGGATACATGGTGCATGGACTTAAGCGCCGCTCGTCAATGTTCAACACCGAAAGGATCGATCACCTGTATCAGGACCCCCACGTCGAGAACCGTAACTTCATACTTCACTACGGCGACCTGACCGACAGCCTCAACCTGACGCGTATCATAGGAGAAACGCAGCCTGACGAGATATATAACCTTGCAGCCATGAGCCATGTCAAGGTTAGCTTCGACACACCGGAGTATACCGCCAATGCCGATGGGCTGGGTGTCCTTCGCATACTTGAAGCCGTACGCCTGCTACGCCTGACGCACAAGACGCGCATATATCAGGCGTCGACCTCTGAACTGTACGGACTGGTGCAGGAAACGCCGCAAAAGGAAACAACGCCTTTCTATCCACGCAGTCCTTACGCCGTGGCCAAGCTGTACGGCTACTGGATAACGGTGAATTACAGGGAAGCTTACGGCATGCACGCCTCCAACGGCATACTTTTCAATCATGAATCGCCGTTGCGGGGCGAAACGTTCGTCACCCGTAAAGTCACTCGCGCCATATCGCGCATCGCCCTGGGTATGCAGAAAAAGATATACATGGGTAACCTCTCGGCCAAACGCGACTGGGGGCATGCCAAGGACTATGTACGCGCCATGTACGCCATACTGCAACAGGACGAACCTTCGGATTATGTGATAGCTACCGGCATTACCACAACCATACGCGACTTCATCCGCATGTCCTTCGAAGCAATAGGCGCCGGGATTACATTCCAGGGCGAAGGAGTAGCCGAAACCGCCGTTCTGAGCGATATAGATGAAAAACTGTTCGCCCTCAAAGCGGGGGTCGAATACCTCGACGCCATGCGTAAACGGATAGGAGAAGAGGTGGTGGGCGTTGACCCGAACTACTTCCGCCCTACCGAAGTGGATCTGCTGATAGGCGACGCCACGAAGGCGCGTAACCGTCTGGGATGGGAGCCGGAGTATTCGCTGAGCGCATTAATAGAAGATATGCTGCGCAACGATCTGAAGCTAATGAAAAAAGACTCTTATTTGAAAAAAGGAGGATACACAATATTGAATTATTTTGAGTAATTATAACAACTCCGTGATTTTATGTTGTATAGATAGAAAAAAACTTTAATTTTGCTCCATATTATTTGACCGTTAATTGTAATAGTTATAGCTGAAATTAAGGTAAATGTTTTATTAATTAATCGTACGTATATGAAAACTAAATTTCTATTCTCTTTATGTTTCCTGTGGGTAGCATTTAACGTTTCCGCACAGGAATATCAGCCGCAAATTGGATTTAGCACTGAAACAGGTGCAAAAACAAACTTCAAGAAAAACAAAGCGGTTGATAATTGGTTCATCTCTCTCGCCGGCGGAGGGTCTATACTGATTGGAGATGATAACGGGCAGGCATCTTTCGCAGATCGCCTGAATATCAATCCTCAACTATCTTTTGGTAAATGGTTTAATCCTTACTTCGCTTTCCGTGTTCAACTGACAGGCGGACCTATTGTCGGATATGATGCAGACAGAACGGCCCCGACGTTGTTTAAGCAGGAAAATACTTTCTTCGCATCACATGCAGACTTCTTATTGGACGTAACCAATCTGTGGGCTCCGTATCGCGAAAAGAAAGTATTCCGCCTGATTCCCTGGGTAGGACTCGGATATGCGCAGCGTCTCAAAAACCAGGATATTTCGAGAACGGAATCTCCTACCCTGAATGGCGGTATCTTAACTGCTTTCCGCCTGAGCAAACGCGTGGATCTGAATGTAGAAATTCAAGGCTCGCTCCTTAATGAAGACTTCAACAGGATATACAAATATCACCTGACTGACTTCATTGCACAGGGAACGGTCGGTCTGACGTTCAAACTGGGTAAGACAGACTTTGAAGTTATCGAACCTATGGACTATGCTTTGTTGAATGACCTGAACTCGCAGATCAATGCGCTCCGTTCTGAAAACGAAGCATTAAGCAGACGTCCGGTTTCATGCCCCGATTGCCCGTCGGTAGTTCCTACTACAATAGTGAACAACTATGCCGAAAACGTGGTTTACTTTCGTTTGAACAGCGCCAGGATAGATGCTAATCAACAGATCAATATCTACAATACGGCAGAGTTCATGAAGGAAAACAAAGCTCCGATCAAGGTCATCGGATATGCCGATAAGAAAACAGGTACTTCTACCTATAACTTAACGCTGTCCGAGAAACGTGCCAGAGCCGTGGCCAAAGAATTGATTGAAAAGTATGGAATCTCTTCAGACCAGATTTCAATTGAATGGAAAGGCTCGGATGTCCAGCCGTTTAATGAAAACAACTGGAACCGCGTAGTTATCATGACTACCGGAAAATAAATCGTAAGAAAACAGCACGGCAGGAGACTGTCCCGTAGTTTTGCATAAACTTATCGGGGCAGTCTCTTTTTTTGTCTTCCAGGATCAATTGTATAAAAGACAATTGCTTTTAAAAGAAAAGACAATTGTTTTCATATTATTCGTAAGTCCTGATTATCTGCTATTAATCAGGGCATTGAGCCGGATTGAAATTAATTGAACGTTAACGGTTAGCTATTAGAAAGCAAAGAAGTATTTTTGCAAAGTATTCACAGTAAAATAGATGTAAAAACAATGAATCTACAAATCAGGAAAGTCTATTGTTTATTATTTACAGCATGGCTATCTATGTCTGCCGGCGTACAAGCACAGGATAAAACGGCGGTTATCACTACTGATATGGGAGTAATGAAAGTCCGCCTGTATCACGACGTACCTAACCACACCCGCACATTTATCAGTCGCGCCACAAAAGGGGATTTCAACGGCACGCTCTTCACCCGCATAATCAAAGACTTTATTATACAGGGAGGAGCGCCGGATTCGAAGAACGCTCCGCCCGGAGTAAGGGTAGGATTCGGAGATCGAAGCGCAGAGATACTACCGGAGTTTCGCGAGCATTACTTTCACAAAAAAGGAGCATTAGTTGCTCCAAGGCAAAATGATGACATCAACCCGCAAAAGAAATCTGATATGTCGCAATTCTTTATAGTACAGGGGAAAGTATACCGCGCCGGCGAATTAGATACCCTTCAACGCGCTGCCAATCTGCCGATACGACGTAAAGCGATGAATGAGTTTTACCAGCCTGTACGCGAAGAGATGGAAGCGTTAAAAACTACTGATCCGGTGGAATACAATAAGATGGTCGTTGAAATCAATGCAAAGGCAGATTCCGTTATCCGTACCACTCCGGGACATCTGCTATTCTCCGGCGAACAGGTTCAGGCATACACCACTGTTGGCGGAAGTCATCACCTTGATGGGCAATACACCATCTTCGGCGAACTTACCGAGGGGTTCGATGTCTTAGACAAAATAGCCTCCCAACCCAAAGATGCCTACGACCGACCCAGGAAAGACATCCGCATCATACATATAGTAATAGAACAATAAAACCCAAACACATGCTGAAAAGAGATTTTATAATGGTGCAAATAGAGGAATTGGGAAAGGTTATTGCCCAGATAATCAGTCAACGAGACACTGACGCAGCACGTAAAAGTCCGGCATTGATACAAGGTGTATATAACTCGCTAAAAATAGATCCCGGCTTTCTGATGAGTATGTCTCCGCAAGATATACGCCGGCATCTGGACGAAGAAGACGGTGCAGGGCTGCAACGGATGGAGTTAGCCGCCAAAGTAATGATTGAAGACGCCTTCTTAAACACCGAAAAACAAAAAGAGCTGCGTCTCAAGTCCAAAGAGATGTTAGAATATGTTCAGGTGAACGACCGGTCTTTTTCTTTGGAACGCGCCTTTCTGCTGGAAGAGTTAAAACAATGAAGCGACTGCTTCGGCGCAGCGTTCGCCGTCGATAGCAGCCGATACAATTCCGCCGGCATACCCGGCGCCTTCGCCGCAGGGGTAAAGTCCTTCAATTGTCACATGCCGGAAGGTATTCTTATCACGCAAAATACGAATAGGGGACGAGGTGCGCGTTTCCACTCCTATCAGTTGCGCCTCACTTGTAAGGAAACCTTTAGATATACTGCCAAAATGACGCAGACCTTCTCTGAGCCGGGAGGTTATAAACTCAGGCATCCAAAGATGCATAGGCGAGGTAATCAGTCCCGGAGTATAGGAAGATACAGGTAGGCTGGATGAATTTCTCTTTTGCACAAAATCAGTCATCCGCTGCGCCGGGGCTGTTTGCCTCATACCACCATTCAGCCATGCCAGCTCTTCTAGCTGTTCCTGAAATTTCATTAACGCTAATCCTTTATGCGTTTCAAATTCGGGGAAATCTTCAGGGTGTACTTCAACGACCATACCGGCATTAGCCCACTGCGACCCTCTGCCGGAAGACGACATGCCGTTCACTACAACCTGCTTTTCTCCGCTTGCCGCCGGAACAACAAAGCCTCCGGGGCACATACAGAAAGAATAAACCCCACGTCTATTTACCTGTGTTACAAAATTATACTCCGCTGCCGGCAAATAATCACCTCTGCCGTTTTCCTGATGATATTGAATCCTATCTATCAGTTTCTGAGGGTGTTCCAAACGCATTCCTACGGCAATGCCTTTCGCTTCAATAGGGATATTACGTTCGCGCAGATAATAATATACATCACGTGCCGAATGGCCTGTTGCAAGAATAACAGGTCCTATAAAAGATTCACCAGTCTGGGCTTTGACGCCGGAAAGCTTATTGTCACTGATTATAAATGAATCCACACGAGTCTCAAAATGGAATTCTCCTCCGCAATCAATAATCTGCATACGCATATTTTCAATTATATGGGGCAATTTATCAGTCCCTATATGTGGATGGACATCTGATAAAATGGAAATAGAGGCACCATGTTGACAAAAAACGTTTAAAATCTTCTCTACCGAGCCTCGTTTTTTACTGCGCGTGTAAAGCTTTCCATCCGAATAAGCCCCTGCCCCACCCTCTCCGAAGCTATAATTTGATTCGCTGTTCACAATATGTTGCCGACTGATCAAAGCTATATCTTTCTTGCGTTCGTGTACATTTTTACCTCGTTCAAGTACGACAGGCCGTAGCCCCAACTCTATCAAACGCAGGGCAGCGAATAGGCCGGCAGGACCTGCTCCTGCCACAATGACAGGCTTGCCTTTAGAGACATCTCTGTATGTTATGGGACGATACTCAGGCTCATCAGGGTCTTCATTGATGAATATACGAAGTTTCAGATTGACATATATCGTGCGCTGTCGTGCGTCAATGGAACGTTTCAACACTCTAACCGCTTTTATATCGGATGGGTTAAAACCTGTTTCCTGTGCGGATAACTGCTTCAAAGATTGCTCGTTAGCAGCCATACTTGGCCATATGCGTAATTCTATTTCTTTTATCATTCTTTTAACCAGCGATCGACAAGTAAAAAAACAGATCGCAACTCGCCTTTATCTTATCAGCTAAATAATTGTTTGAAGGCCTCTTCCACTTTCCTTACCTGGACTATCCTTATTTTGCATTTCGACATATCAAAGCCTTTCAGGTTGTTATAAGGGATGAGTATACGGGTAAATCCTAATTTTTCAGCTTCCTGAATACGCTGTTCAATACGATTTACCGGGCGTATCTCGCCAGATAAACCTACTTCTCCTGCTAAACAAATATTTCGCTCAATACTTATATCCAGACTGGAAGACAAAATCGCACTGATAACAGCCAGGTCAATAGCCGGATCATTCACTTTAAGACCACCGGCGATATTGAAAAACACATCTTTTTGAATTAATTTGAATCCGGCACGCTTTTCCAGTACGGCAAGAAGCATATTCATTCGCCTTAGATCGAAGCCGGTAGCACTACGTTGCGGTGTGGGGAAAACGGCTGAACTAACTAACGATTGCGTCTCGATAAGAAAAGGACGAATGCCTTCTATTGCCGCAGCTATCGCTACACCGCTCAACCCTTCATGGTTCTGTGTAAGAAGTAGTTCCGAAGGATTGCTTACTTCCCGCAAACCATCCTGCCTCATCTCATAGATGCCTAACTCAGAGGTACTTCCAAAACGGTTTTTCACACTTCGCAGGATACGGTACATATAATGCTGATCACCTTCAAATTGAAGGACTGTATCTACAATATGTTCCAGCACTTTCGGACCGGCAATGCTGCCTTCCTTATTTATATGTCCTATCAGAAAGACAGGCGTGTCACTCTCTTTTGCATATTTAAGAATTGCAGCACTACACTCGCGCACTTGCGAAACACTGCCGGGAGAGGATTCAATCGACTCTGTATAAATAGTTTGAATAGAATCAATAATCATCAGATCAGGCTGTATGTTCTGGGCTTGTACAAAAATATGCTCCAGATTGGTTTCACTAAGGATATAGCATTCAGAGTTTTCGTGTTTTAAACGGTCGGCACGCAGCTTCAGTTGCCTCTCACTCTCTTCACCGGACACATATAGTATCTTTAATTCCTTTAAACTCAGAACTGTTTGCAACACTAATGTAGACTTTCCAATCCCTGGTTCTCCACCTATCAATACAAGAGAGCCTTTTACCAAACCGCCACCCAAAACACGATTCAGCTCTCCATCTACCATATCTATACGGGATTCTTCCACTGCCGAAATATCTCGCAACAGCACCGGACGTATCTTTTCTTTATCTGTGATCCCCGGAATAAGATGTTTTGCAGACGAATCCTTCGCTATCACTTCCTCCACATAAGTATTCCATTCGCCGCAGTTAGGGCATTTGCCTACCCATTTAGGAGAATCAGCTCCGCATTGAGAACAGACATATACTGTTTTTACTTTAGCCATTTATGATCAAATTTAGGCGCGAAGATACAAAATATACCTCACCACACATGTAGCTTACAATTTGTCTATTATAAACCCAAAATGTCCATTAGAAAGTTTACCTTGAATTTCCCGGTTTTATTAAATCCAATGAGCCTACGTTTCTTACATGCCGGCCTCTTTTCTGTTGACAGTCGGATGGAGGAGATTACACTTAGGTGCTTCTAATGGACATTTTGGGATAATGGGCAGGTATGTTTAATGCGTCCGCGGCGGCTGGTCAGAGTATTGATTGCACTTTGAAAATGAATTCTATCCATATCCAGTAGCGGAGGGTCTTGCCGGCTGTCATGGACAGGGCTACTATCCATACGTTCGCCCGCAGGAATCCCAGGGCGACGGCAATGAAGTCGCCTACGCCGGGCAGAAAGACGAAGAAGGCCATCCATGCGCCCCTGCCTTTCATCCATGATTGTATACGGAGGAGTTTTGCGGTGTCCAGCTTCAGGTATTTCTCTATCCATTCCATCTTTCCGAGCATGCCTATCCAGTAGCAGGTCATTCCTCCGAGGGAGTTGCCTGCCGAAGCTGCTATCATGCACGGCCAGGGGGAGGCTCCGGCCAGAAGGACGCCGGTAAGCACTACTTCGCTGCTGAAGGGTAGTACCGTGGCTGCAAGGAAGGAGGCGGCAAAGACTCCTAAATAACCATATTCAATGAGGAAATCCACAGTGACTGTAGCAGGGAAATGATGATGAAGGGGATCGTGAGGATGTAGTATAGCCATAGTGTCTTCCTGCCTTTTTGTACGGTGAAGAAGTGCGCCGAAAGAATAGAGGCCGGTATGCAGGCTGCGTTGAGAAATTCATACGGATGCCGGTTGTACAGAACGAGAAGGCCGGCGGAGACGATCAGGAATACGATCAGGAACGACAGGTACCGGCGGGTGCGCAGATTGTCGTCGTGTTCGTGCAGGAGGATGTTGATAATGGCTATCATGGACAGGAAGGCGATATAGGTTATGTTTATCCAGTCAGCCGGCTGCAGATTGGCAGTGATCTCGCTCGCAGGTCCGATTTCCATAAGCGGGGCGAAGATCAGGCTGAAGATCGTGAAGTTGTGCTGTATTACACACCATCCCAGCAGGAACCAGTAGTTGACGGCTATGCCGATAATAGATGACAGTAAGGTGCGTAATGTAAGCGCTTTAAAACTGTACATCCCCCACCATAATAACGGGATGAACCAGAGCGCGTGTACCCATAGCAGGCTGGCAAGGCCGGTGAAGAGGCCGATGTTGAATGCTTTCCTTATCGCCCCGATTTCATTGTATGAGGTGAGCAGCCGGTAAAATGCCAGCATAAGACAGAACATGCCGGACGTGGTGGTGTTTAACGGGTAGCCTCCGGGGTTGCTGCTGATGAAGAGGACGTAGAACAGGAAGGGCATTACGGTCTTCTCGCGGATGATAATCATCAGGTAATTGGCGCGGTGCAGAAGGAAGGCGCCTGCCAGAGTAAGCAGTATGCCAATCAGACAGGCGACAGCTTTGCCGGGCATCGCCAGGTAGATGAGTTCGTATATCGGGGTTGCCGCAATATCGCCGCCGATCTGCACGGGATAGTCTGCCGCGGTTTTGTAACCGATCATCCAGAAAAGGAGAGACGCTCCCAGCAGTATGGTGTAGTTGATGGGGCTGTCTACGGTGTATTGCCTGTCATAGCCTGTCCGCCTGGCCTTCATCGTACTGCAGGTCAAAACCTATATCGGTGCGATAATACATCTTGTCGAAGTGCAGTCCGGCAATTACGCGGTAGGATTGCGCCAGCGCTTCATTAATGCCGGCGCCGTAGGAACTGACTGCCAGTACGCGCCCGCCGCAGGTAAACACTTCCCGGCCCGATGCCCTTGCGCCGGCGTGGAAGATGACCGTATCTGCGGGTATGTGGCCTGCCAGGCCGGTGATGGGTCTGCCTTTTTCGTATGCTCCGGGATAGCCGCCGCTGACCAGCATCACGGTGGCAGCCGCGCGTGGGTCTTCGGTCAGGGTCAGTTCGCCTAGGCGTCCCGATGCCACTCCTTCGAGCAGTGTGACAAGGTCGTTTTGTATGCGGAGCATCACTACTTCTGTCTCCGGATCGCCCATACGGCAGTTGTACTCGATAACGAAAGGTTCGCCTTTGACGTTGATCAGTCCGAAGAAGATGAAGCCCTTATAGTCTATGCCTTCTGTCCTGAGCCCTTCTACGGTAGGGCGGATGATGCGGCTTTCGACCTTCTCCATAAAGGCTTTGCCGGCGAAGGGCACGGGTGATACGGCGCCCATGCCGCCGGTATTCAGTCCGGTGTTTCCTTCGCCAATGCGTTTGTAATCTTTGGCCACGGGAAGTATCTTATAGTTCGTCCCGTCGGTGAGCGCAAAGACAGAGCACTCTACGCCGTCGAGAAATTCTTCGATGACGACCGTTCGCCCGGCGTCTCCAAACCTGCCTGCCAGCATCGAGGCAAGTTCGCTTTTAGCTTCCCCGGGACTGTCGATTATCAGGACGCCCTTGCCGGCCGCCAGTCCGTCTGCTTTTAGTACGTATGGGGCGCGTAGCGTGTCGAGGAAGCCGTACCCTTCGCCAATGGTTCCGGCCGTGACGCTTTTATACCGGGCGGTGGGTATCCGGTGGCGCATCATAAAAGCCTTGGCAAAGTCTTTGCTGCCTTCCATCATGGCGCCCCGGCGGCTGGGGCCGATGACGGGTATGTCTTTCAGTTCGGGGTCGCCGCCGAAAAAGTCGTAAATGCCTTTTACCAGTGGGTCTTCAGGCCCCGGGACGACCATCTGAACGTTGTTTGCGAGAGCGAAGGCCTTCAGCGCTTCAAAGTCGTTGACGTCAATGTCTACATTGGTTCCTTCACAGGCCGTGCCTGAGTTGCCGGGTGCGATAAAGAGGCTGGCTGTCTTCTCGCTTTGTCTGATTTTCCTGGCCAGGGCGTGTTCCCGTCCGCCGGAGCCTAAGAGTAATATATTCATATAGATGTGGGAGTGTTTTCAGTTATCAAACCGTTTCTTTCTGAATGTTTTTGGGGCTGGTTTGCGGCCGCGGAAGGCGTTATAGTCTTCGCTGTCATCTAAGCCGTCGCCGGCAAAGTGTTTCGGAGGGCGGCGGGAGGTGTCTTTTCCGGTATCGGCATGGCGTTTTTCTTTATGCGGCTTCGCTTCGCCTTCGTTCAGCGACTTCTTGTATTCTTTGTTTTTGCCCTCAAACATTTCGTACCGGCGGTATTCGCATTCAAGGGAGCCGTTCATCAGTTTGACCTTTTCGCCGGGGCGGAGGGCTATCTTTTCAAAGCATTCTTCACGGTAGCTCAGTATCCAGACATTGTAACCCATGAAAGCGTGTTTCATCCGTTCTCCTATCATGGAGTAAAGCCCTGAAAGGTCGCGCGCAGAGATGCGTTCGCCGTAAGGGGGATTTGTCACCATGATACCCGGCTGGGGCGCTTCGTTGTATTGCTGGAAAGGCAGCACCTTAAGTTCGATATACTTTTGAAGTCCTGCCTGCCGTATGTTTTTATCCGCCGCTTCAATGGCTGCGGGCGAGATGTCGCTGCCGTAGCATTTGAAGGCGAACGGGCGTTCGTCGTCTTCGTCGTTATAGATGCGGTCAAAGAGTTCGCGGTCGAAGTCTATCCATTTCTCGAAGGCGAACTCCCTGCGGTAGATGCCGGGGGGAATGTTGAGGGCTATCATGGCGGCCTCGATCAGCAGGGTGCCCGACCCGCACATGGGGTCAACGAAGTTGGATTCGCCACGCCATCCGGTTTTCAGTATCATCCCGGCGGCAAGGACTTCGTTCAGCGGAGCTTCCGACGGATCGAGGCGGTATCCGCGCTTGTGCAGGCTCTCGCCGGAGCTGTCGATAGAGAGCGTGCAGTCGTTATGCGATATATGTATATGTATATACAGGTCGGGGTTGTTGATCCTGACAGAAGGGCGTTTCCCGTATTTCTCGGTAAAATAGTCTACAATGGCGTCTTTCGTTTTATAGGCTACGAACTTGGAGTGGTTGAAATCTTCGGAATGTATTACCGAATCAATGGCGAAGGTTTTATCCAGTGACATGTAGTCTTCCCATGCTATTTCCTTTGTTTTGCGGTATACTCCTTCGGCGTCTCTGGCTTTGAAGTGGCAGATTGGCATCAGTATACGTAATGCGGTGCGGCAATAAATATTGGCTTTGTACAGAAGCGCCCTGTCTCCTGTAAAGGAGACCATCCGCCTTCCCGGTTGTACTTCGTCTGCCCCGAGGGCTGTCAGCTCTCCTGCCAATATTTCTTCCAACCCGTAAAGGGTTTTGCCCACCATTTCAAACTTCAGGTTTTGTTCTTGCATAGCTTACCAGATCATCATGATTTTAAATGTCATTGTAGGCGGTCTGACGTTGGTTGCAAAGTCGCTGTACCCCACGTAGAAAGTAACCAGCCCCGGTTTGTAGGCAAAAGTTACGGATTCGGTCCAGAGATTGGTATCTTCTCCCACCGGCCACGTGTCGGGCAGGGGGCGCAGTATCTCGTCCCGCGTCTGGGGGTTGTCTACGGCGTATCCCATAACGACGCCTTCCGAATAAATAAAATCCGTAAGAGACGGTTCTTCAAAGCTGAATTCATAGAATGAGTTCAGGTCGCCGATCTGACCAACTAAATTCCAATGCCGGTCTTCTACCGTGTAGTAAACATATTTCCACTGTGTCTGTTCAGCCGCAGGCCCCATTGGCCCTGCCGGCCCTTCGCATGACAAAAGGCAGATAGCGGTCAGTAAAGTAATAAATAACTTCTTCATTTGAATTTGAAATATTTATATGTATATCATTGTTACAGGCGTCAAAAATATATATTATCGGTCACAGTTGGCGCCGGAGCCAGGCGTGCGGCCGAATATTTCTTTAAGTGTTCCGCCAAGGTTGTCAATGTCTTCGTCTGTGGTATCCCATGACGTGACAAGGCGTACTTCGCTGACGGCTTCGTTCCAGTAGTAGAAGAAATACTTTTCCGACAGCTTCTTTGCCGCTTCAGCCGGCATGGTGAAGAAGAGCTGGTTGGATTCGGGTTTTTGTGTAAACCGTATTTCGGGATATGACTTCAGGATGCCTGCCAGGCGTGCGGCCTTTTGGTTGGCCGATGTGGCGTTGTGCAGCCATAGGTCGTTCTCCAGATAAGGCATAAACTGGGCGGAGAGGAAGCGCATCTTAGATGATAACTGTGTTGACTGCTTGCGGAAGTATGGCAGGGTTGCGGTTATTTCGGGACGGAAAGAAATGATGGCTTCGCCCATCATCATCCCGTTTTTGGTTCCCCCGAAGCTCAGGACGTCTATGCCGGCATCCACCGTCAGTTCCTTCATGGTACAATCCAGGCAGGCGCAGGCATTGGCCAGCCGCGCGCCGTCCATGTGAAGGTACATATGGTTATCGTGCAGCAGGCCGGCAATATCGCTTATCTCGTTCGCGGTATATACCGTTCCCAACTCCGAAACCTGTGATATATAGACTACTTTAGGCTGGGCGTGATGGCATACGCCGAAGTTGTGCAGGTGCTGACCGATAAGTTCCGGCGTCAGTTTACCATCTTCCGACGGTATCGCTATCACCGTACAGCCGCTCATACGGGCAGGCGCTCCGCACTCGTCAACATATATATGAGCTGTCCGGGTACATAAAATGGAATGAAAAGAGCGGGTTACAGCCTGCAGGGCCACCGAGTTGGCGCCTGTTCCGTTGAATACAAAAAACGGATCGGCTTCTTCTCCGAAGACTTCTTTTAATTTGTCGGTTGCGGCCTTTGTGTACGGATCGTCTCCATATCCCACCGCATGGTCGTGGTTTGCTCTCACAATAGCATCCATTATCAGTGGGTGCACGCCGGAATTATTGTCACTTGCAAAGCTTCTCATGGTTCATTTGTTTTTTATTCCGGCCTCAAAGGTAATAATTTGGAGGAATAAAATCTAAGCTGCCCAAAACTCGTCAAAATCCACAGAGAAATGCTCCGACTCCACAGGGAAATCACTTAACTCCTAAAGAAAATGTGCCCAAATATCATCGAAATGTGTTCACATATCGTCGAAATGTGCGCAATTATCATCGAAATATGTTCACATATCATTGAAATGTGCGCAAATATCGTCGAAATGTGTTCACATATCGTCGAAAGTTGGCCACATTTTTGCCGGTTAACGGATACGTTTGCCTGAATTACAGTCTGTTTGATGTATATCAAAGGCGCCTGGATGACACAGATCAGGCATATTCCCGATATATTTTGATGTTTAAACAGGCTCTAAAGTAAATGGACTAATTCCACGAGGAAATGAAGCAATTCCGCACGGAAACGGAGTAAATCCGCTCTGAAATAGCCTTAATCCAAATGGAACCGGCCGGGAAGCCTGTGGAAAGTCTACGCTGACGGACGCATTTCATCTTAAACCGTATGTAAACGTTACTGACCGTAGCGTATCTGTATCATAGTCTGGAATAAATAACAAAAACACTTGGGAAATAGCGCTGCGTATAGTGACAGATTAAATCAAAACATGGTTTTTTTACGTCATTTCACATTTATTTATATGCTGATTCAGGAAAAGGGATAACTTTGTGGCCGGAAACATGGAAATAACTGAAACATGGGATCATTATAATCATATTTTATATATTAAATACAGAAATGGATACGAAAATTCAGGAACTTACCGACAAAATCTATCGCGAGGGAGTAGAAAAAGGTAATGAAGAGGCCGGTCGGATAATCTCAGAAGCTAACCAACAAAAGCTGACCATTGTAAATGAAGCGGGAGCAGAAGCTAAACGCATTATCGCCGCCGCCGAAAAAAAGGTCGCCGAATTGGAAAAGAATACGAAAGCCGAGTTGAAATTGTATGCGGCGCAGGCCGTTGAAGCGTTGAAAAGCGAAGTGGCCAACCTGATTACGGGAGAAATAGCATCTTCCAACGTTCAGGCGGCGGTACTCGATAAAGGCTACATACAGAAGGTCATCCTGACCATAGCCGCAGAATGGGTTAAAAATGAAGGGTTAACCATTCAGGCTCCTGAAGCGGAAGCTCTTGTCAGATATTTCGAATCCAATGCAAAAGATTTGCTCAACAAGGGTGTCAGAATAGAGAAGATCAACGGAAAAGCCACCTCATTCACAATCGTCCCGGCTGACGGTTCATATAAAGTAACTTTTGGCGAAGACGAGTTCGTATCTTTCTTTAAAGACTTCCTGCGCCCGCAGTTAGTAGAATTGTTGTTCTGATCATGAGTAAATACTATTACTTAATTGCAGGACTTCCCAATATCTCATTCGACGATAGTAAACTACCTTACACGGTCTCCGGGTTTAAAGACGAACTCGGCAACTATCTGTCTGATGTAGATACCCATTTGCTTAATCTGTTTACACTCAGGTTCGATAATGATAACCTGCTTGAGCAAATACAGCACCCGGACTATGATCCGGACACAAGGGGAAGATTCACGAATGAAGAGTTTAACGAACTGTTCAAAGGCCTGAAAAGGGAAAAGGAGGAAGAAAAACCCTTCATAAACAGGAACAGACGTTTCCCTCCTTATTTCGAGACATTTGCACGGGCTTTTATGGAAGCGCAGGAAAAAGAAGAAACACCGTCGATACCCTGGGAAGACTACCTCTCGGCCCTTTACTACGCCTATGCCATGAAAAGCAGGAATGCATTCGTGGCCGGATGGTTTGAGCTGAACCTCAATATCAAGAATATACTGATAGCGCTGGCCTGCCGTAAATACAAACTGGACAAAGCATCCTACGTTGTCGGCGAGAGCGAAACAGCCCGCAGGGTACGCACATCCAATGCGCGCGATTTCGACCTTGGAGACACGCTTGAATACCTCCCGGCAGTCTTGCGTATAGCAGAAGAAAACGACCTCCTGCTGCGGGAAAAAAAGGTAGACCAGCTCAAATGGGAATGGCTGGAAGAAGCGACAGTCTACAAAACGTTCGACATAGAAAGCGTGCTCGTATACCTCCTGAAACTGGAAATGATGGAACGCTGGGCGACACTCGACAAAGCCGCCGGCGAACGCAGTTTCCGGGAACTGATAGGCTCAATGAAGAAAGGCAGCGATAATGTGCTGGAAGAATTTAAAAGAAACAATAAAAAATAAGTATGGCTACGAAAGGAATCGTAAAAGGAATCGTGTCCAACCTGGTGACCCTGGAGGTAGACGGGCCGGTTTCTCAGAATGAAATTTGTTACATTTCCGTCGGGGGCGTAAAGCTGATGTCGGAGGTTATCAAAGTTATCGGACAGAATGCATTTGTACAGGTCTTCGAAAGCACGCGCGGTATGCGGGTAGGCGACGAAGCCGAATTTGAAGGGCACATGCTCGAAGTAACACTGGGCCCCGGTATGCTGTCACGCAATTATGATGGTCTGCAAAACGACCTGGACAAAATGGAAGGCGTCTTCCTGAAACGGGGAGAATACACCTTTCCCCTTAACAGCGAACAGAAGTGGGCCTTTAAACCACTGGCAAACACAGGCGATAAGGTAAAAGCCGGAAGTTGGCTCGGCGAAGTGGACGAAAACTATCAGCCGCATAAAATCATGGTACCCTTCGTACTTGAAGGAACATACACCATCAGGAGCCTCGCAGCAGAAGGAGAGTATACCATCAATGACACCATCGCCACAATTACCGGCGAAGACGGCAAAGACACAGTATTGACAATGACGCAGAAATGGCCCGTCAAGAAAGCCATTACCTGCTACGAAGTGAAACCCCGCCCGTACAAACTGCTCGAAACAGGCGTTCGCACCATCGATACCGTGAACCCGATAGTAGAAGGCGGTACAGGATTTATCCCCGGCCCTTTCGGAACAGGTAAAACAGTGATGCAGCATGCAATATCCAAACAGGCTGAAGCCGATATCGTTATCATTGCAGCCTGCGGGGAGCGCGCAAACGAAGTAGTGGAAATCTTCGCCGAATTTCCTCACCTGATCGACCCGCATACGGGGCGCAAACTTATGGAACGTACCATTATAATCGCCAATACGTCTAATATGCCCGTAGCAGCCCGCGAAGCCTCGGTATATACGGCGATGACGATAGCCGAGTATTATCGCAGTATGGGACTGAAAGTGCTTCTGATGGCCGACTCAACCTCCCGCTGGGCGCAGGCTTTGCGCGAGATGTCTAACCGTCTTGAAGAGCTTCCCGGACCGGACGCCTTCCCGATGGACCTGTCTGCCATAATCGCCAACTTCTATGCCCGCGCCGGATACGTGGAGCTCGCCAACGGAGCGACAGGTTCCGTCACCTTCATAGGCACGGTGTCGCCCGCCGGCGGTAATCTTAAAGAACCGGTTACGGAAAACACGAAGAAGGTGGCGCGCTGTTTCTACGCACTTGAACAGGAGCGGGCCGACCGCAAACGCTATCCCGCCATCAACCCCATCGACAGCTACTCCAAGTATCTTGAATATCCGGAGTTTCAGGACTATATATCAAAGCATATATCTCCCGCATGGATCGAAAAGGTAAACGAAATAAAAACCCGCATGTTGCGCGGCAAGGAAATATCCGAACAGATCAACATCCTGGGAGACGACGGTGTGCCGGTGGATTATCATATCACTTTCTGGAAGTCGGAGCTGATAGACTTTGTAATCCTCCAGCAGGACGCCTTCGACGAAATAGACGCCGTAACGCCGCTGGAACGTCAGGAATTTATGCTCGACAAGGTGGTAAGCATCTGCCACGCCGAATTTAAGTTTGATACTTTTATCGAGGTAACGGACTTCTTCAAAAATCTGATCAACGTTTTCAAACAGATGAACTATTCAGCCTATAAAAGCGAACAGTTCTATAAGTTCAACGAGCAGTTAGACAAACTCCTGAAAGAGCGAAAAGAAAATTAAAGAGGATATAAGTTATGGCAACAAAAGCATTTCAAAAGATATACACAAAGATTACCCAGATCACTAAAGCCACCTGCTCGCTCAAAGCGACAGGCGTGGGATACGACGAATTGGCATCGGTAAACGGGAAACTGGCTCAGGTAGTAAAAATCATCGGCGACGAAGTAACGTTGCAGGTCTTTTCCGGGACAGAGGGCATCCCCACCAATGCAGAAGTCGTATTTATGGGTAAGGCGCCTACGCTGAAAGTAGGCGAACAACTGGCCAGCCGTTTCTTCAACGCATACGGCGAGCCGATAGACGGAGGCCCTGAAATCGACGGCAAAGAGGTAGAGATCGGAGGCCCGTCGGTGAATCCGGTAAGGCGCGAACAGCCCTCCGAACTTATCGCTACCGGTATAGCCGGTATCGACCTGAACAATACGCTGGTTACAGGGCAGAAGATCCCGTTCTTTGCAGACCCCGACCAGCCTTTCAACCAGGTGATGGCCCTCGTTGCCCTGCGCGCCGAATCGGATAAGATCATCCTCGGCGGTATGGGTATGACAAACGATGACTACCTGTTCTTTAAAAACACATTCAGCAACGCCGGTGCCCTTGACCGCATCGTGAGCTTTATCAATACCACCGAAAACCCATCCGTGGAACGTCTGCTCATCCCCGATATGGCGCTTACGGCAGCCGAATATTTTGCAGTACAGAAAAATGAGAAGGTGCTGGTTCTGCTTACCGATATGACCAACTATGCCGACGCACTGGCCATCGTATCCAACCGTATGGATCAGATCCCGTCCAAGGACTCCATGCCCGGCTCTATCTATTCCGACCTGGCGAAGATATACGAAAAAGCCGTGCAGTTCCCCGACGGAGGTTCGATAACCATTATTGCAGTCACAACTCTTTCGGGAGGCGATATAACGCATGCCGTACCGGATAATACAGGATACATTACCGAAGGACAGTTGTATCTCCGCCGCGACAGTGACATCGGCAAGGTAATCGTTGACCCCTTCCGCTCGCTGAGCCGTCTGAAACAGCTTGTAACCGGCAAAAAGACACGTCAGGACCATCCGCAGGTGATGAATGCCGCCGTCCGTCTGTATGCCGATGCGGCGAATGCAAAAACCAAGCTGGAAAACGGCTTCGACCTGACCGACTACGACAACCGGGCGTTGGCCTTCGCCAAAGATTATTCAGGCAAACTGCTTGCCATTGACGTAAACCTCAATACAACCGAGATGCTTGACGTCGCATGGAATCTTTTCGCTAAATATTTTACTCCCGCCGAGGTCAATATCAAGCAGGAATTAGTGGATAAATACTGGATAAAGTAAGAAATGGCAATCAGGTTTCAATATAATAAGACATCGCTTCAGGCATTGGAAAAGCAACTGAAGATACGCGAACGCTCGCTGCCCACCATCAAAAGCAAAGAGAGCGCATTACGTATGGAGGTTACACGCACCAAGGATGAAGCGACAAAATTGGAACTCCAGCTTGAGAATGAGATACGCGGCTATGAAAACATGGTAGCCCTGTGGAACGAGTTTACACCCGGTCTGATAAATGTCAAAGACGTAGAGTTTTCTACAAAGAAAATCGCCGGCGTGGTAGTCCCCGTATTGCAGGGGATAGACTTTGAAATCAAACCTTTCAGCCTGTTCAGCACCCCGTTATGGGTAACTGACGGGATCGAATTGCTGAAAGGGCTGGCGCGTACCGGCATAGAAGCCGAATTTTCACACATGAAGCTGGAGTTGTTGGAGCATGCAAGGAAGAAGACTACCCAGAAGGTAAACCTCTTCGAGAAAGTACAGATTCCCGGTTATAAGGACGCTATACGGAAGGTGAAGCGGTATATGGAAGACGAACAAAGTCTGTCCAAAGCTTCCCAGAAGATCATGCGCACCAATCAGGAGAGACGTAAAGTAAAAGAACAGGAGGCAGCCCAATGATTGTACCCATGCAGAAATACGCCTTTATGGTGTATCATAAAGAATATGACATGTTTCTCAATACCCTGCGCGATCTGGGCGTAGTGCACGTGAAGGAAACGAAGCCCATTGCAGGCTGTGCCGAACTTCAGGAGCTGCTGGCCGGCCGGAAGCGGGTGGAGGAGACATTGGCTTTTCTCAGGAAGCTGAATGAAAGTGATAAGGAAACTACCCTTATGCCGGCGAAAAGCATTTCAAAGGCAGAAGGCTTGTCATGGGTAGAGAAAATAGAATCACTTCAGGAAAAGAAAGTTCAGCTATTGGCTGAAAAGCAGGTACTGGCCAAAGATATAGCCTATATGGAGCTTTGGGGGGACTTTAGCTACACAACGATCAACAACCTCAAAGAGGCCGGCTATGTGGTATCCTTCTTCAACTGTCCGACAGCCCGCTTCGAACCGAAATGGGCGGATGAGTACAATGCGTTCCTGGTAAACAATGTACAGTCCATCAGCTATTTTGTTACGGTGACGAAAGAAAATGAACCGGTTGAGATAGAAGCCGAACGTCCGAAAATGCCCGACAGGGGGCTGGAAGTACTTCAGGCGGCCTGCCAGCAGCTGGAAGACAATATAGAACAGACAGACGGCAGGCTTAAACAGATAGCCGCTTCGGAATACAATACTCTGGATGCTTTCTACAGGAACCTGCAGAACGAGTTCAGCTATGCCAACGTGCAGGTTCAAACCGAACGGCAGGCTGACAACAGGCTGATGTTCCTGGAAGGCTGGACAACCAAAGACCAGACGCAAAGCCTGGAGGCAGAGCTTGACAGTCAGGGATATTTCTTCCGGGAGCTGGAAGTGGAGGAAGGCGACAGGGTTCCCATCAAGCTGAAGAACAACCGCTACTCGCGCTTGTTTGAACCTATTACGCGGATGTTCTCGCTTCCCAACTATACGGAGTTAGACCCTACGCCGTTGCTTGCGCCGTTCTTCATGCTATTTTTCGGACTTTGTTTCGGGGACGGAGGCTACGGTTTGCTGGTGCTTCTTGCCTGCACCTTCCTGAAAAAGAAAGTAAGTCCGGATATAAAGCCGATACTTTCGCTTTTCCAGTATCTTGGAGGAACAACTATTGTAATCGGAATACTTACCGGATCGTTCTTTGGTATAGCTCTGGTGGATATACCCGCCTTCAAAGCTGTGAAAGACTACTTCCTGAGCAGCGCCAACCTGATGAAGATATCCATTATTGTCGGTCTGGTGCATATTGTCTTCGGCAAATGCGTCGCCGCTTATAAAACAAAAATGCAGAAAGGTATAAAACACAGTATCGCACCTTTCGCATGGGTATTCATAATAATATCCTTATTGATGGTATTCGGACTGCCGATGCTTGACGTGCAACTTCCCCAGTCAGTAACGTACGTCTGCTACGCCGTAGCAGCCACAGGCGCTTTGTTTGCATTCCTGTACAATTCGCCCGGTAAGAACATTATCATAAATTTCGGCTCAGGTCTTTGGAATACTTACAATATGGCTTCCGGTATGTTGGGAGACACCTTGTCGTATATCCGTTTGTACGCAATAGGCCTGACGGGAGGTATCCTTGGAGGAGTGTTCAATATGTTGGGAGTGGATATGACATCCGGCCTGCCGATTGTAGTCCGCATCCCTCTTATGCTGATCATCCTTCTTATAGGGCACGGGCTGAATATCGGGCTATGTACCATCAGTTCGCTGGTGCATCCGGTGCGTCTCATTTTCGTAGAATACTTTAAAAACTCTGAGTTTGAAGGAGGAGGAATAGAGTATTTACCATTCAAAAAAGTATAAAAGAGATAAAAACAATAATACAGTAAATAAATTTAAACAGTTAAGTTATGGAAATTTTATTAGCTTATATCGGTATCGCTGTGCTGACGGGAGGTACGTTTGTTGCCAGCGCTTTGGGAGTAACAATTTGTGGAAATGCAGTAGTTGGCGCGATGAAGAAAAACCCTAACGCTCTGGGTACGTATATCGGACTCAGCGCTTTGCCCAGCTCCCAGGGGCTGTACGGCTTTGTCGGTTATATAATGTTGGCCGGTTTTTTGGTTGAAGGCATTACGATGTTGCAATCTTGTGCTATCCTCTGTTCCGGGATAATGATGGGGATTTCCGGTATTTATTCATCAATTCGTCAGGCGCAGGTTTGCGCCAATGGTATTACTGCCGTCGGAGCCGGGCACAATGTGTTTGCCGCTACGATGGTGATGGCCGTATTCCCCGAATTATACGCCATCCTTTCACTTTTGGTAGTAATCATGGTTTCGATTGCTATCTAGTCTTTAAATTTCAGTTTTAATTGGATACCGCCTGGCGGGAGTTGAGCATTTTCATTATGACTGATGCTTAATCCCATCAGGCGTACTTTTTTCTCGCTGGTATCAACAACGCCAAGCATCTCCTTTGCCGTATCCCAAAAAAGGCGGAAGTCATTGATCGGAAAAGGCAGGGTCTTACGCCGTGTGATGATCTCAAAGTCCATATACTTAACCTTGAGCGTAATGGTTCGCCCGTAGAATTTATCCTCCTCTATACGCTCCCACACTCTTCGGGCGATATGATAAAGTTCGAGCGTCATCTTTGTTGAAACCTCCAGGTCTGTATCAAACGTATTTTCGGCTCCGACCGATTTACGGATGCGGTGGGGATTAACCTCGCGGTTATCCGTAGCGCGGGCGTTTTCATAATAGGCATGCCCGGCTTTGCCGAAGTGGCGCACAAGGCGTTCTTCGCTGAACAGCTTAAGGTCGGCCCCGTTATGGATACCCAACTGATGCATCTTCTTAGCCGTAACCCTGCCAACGCCAAAGAAACGTTCTATTTCAAGGGATTCCACAAAACTCCCGGCATCTTTCGGGCGGATGACAAAAAGGCCGTCGGGCTTCTTGTAGTCTGAGGCGATCTTGGCAAGGAACTTGTTGAAAGAGACGCCGGCGGAAGCCGTCAACCCTGTCCTTTCCCTGACAAGCGCTTTTATCTCTTTTGCTATAAGAGTGGCGGAGGCGACGTTTTTCAGATTCTCCGTAACATCCAGGAAAGCCTCGTCTAAAGACAGAGGTTCGACAAGGGGAGTATATTCAAGGAATATATCCATGATCTGTTCAGACACCTCCTTGTAGACATCGAAGCGGGGAGCGACAAATATAAGGTGCGGACATTTGCGCAAAGCCATCTTAGACGGCATGGCCGACCGGACACCGTAACGCCTGGCCTCGTAGCTGGCGGCCGACACCACGCCACGCGCTTCGGCATACCCCACAGCCAGCGGTTTGCCGCGATATTGAGGGAAATCGCGCTGCTCGATAGAGGCATAAAAGGCATCCATGTCGATATGTATTATCTTCCTTGTCACGTCGCGAAGATATGCATTATCTTCCTTGCCGCGCCGTATGAGCCCAGGGCAGACGCATTTAAGAATCTGAGTTCGACATAAGAAAAACCGGCATCGCTCTTTGCATAACCTGATACGCCTATGTAAAACGCGCCCGTGACGCCGTCCGGGTGAAGGTTTCCGGTGTGTGATGACGCCGTAGGCCTTATTGGTATGGCGTCAGCACACACCGAAGGCCATCACGCAAGCGTATTGGTCGTTTTACAGGAGCGCCGCCTTATCTCTCAGGTTGGAGGGTCAACAAGGTGCCTTGTGGGGAATCAACAAGCATACAACAGACATATCTGTGAAGTGCTAACAGTCATAACTGTGAAGAGCTAACAAGCATAACTGTGAAGTGCTAACAGGGTACCTTGTGAGAATCTAATACAGTAGCGTGTGGGACTATCCACACAGGGCGTGTGTATTCTTCACACAGTAGCGTGTGAGCTCTTCACAACCCTCGGGATAAGGGATTATAAGAGAAAGGAAACAGAATAAAAATAAACGTAAATATGTGCTCGCATTATTGTGACTATTCCGCCGGTAACAAACGGAATACTGACAGAAATTACCGGAGTATTAAATGCGTCAGCCCTGCCGTATGGGCCTGACTGTTTGGGGCGAGCTGATTTTTTTCGTAAACTTGTCCTCCTCTTTGAACATAACGAATTTATGCCTTCCCACTACCAGCTATCAACCATACGTCACCGACTCTGCTTCAGACAGCCGGCCGGGACTTCGCGAGGCACATACACAACACGGGATACGTGGTACGTGACGGTCTTTTCTCACGGCAGATGGGGGGTAGGCGAGTGCTCTCCCCTACCCCGCCTGAGTTGCGACGCCCTGCCGGGATATGAAAGGATACTTGCCGCCACCTGCCGCAGGACGGAAAAGGCCGGGTGCATCGACGTCGAAGCCCTGCGCCCCTACCCTTCCATACTGTTCGGACTGGAGACGGCCTTCAGGCATCTCGATACCGGCAGCTTCAGGCTATGGGACACGCCCTTCTCGCGCGGCGAGGCCGGCATACCCATCAACAGGCTTGTCTGGATGGCCGGATATGAAGACATGTTAAGGCAGGTGGAAGACAAACTCCGGGAAGGCTTCCGGTGCATCAAGCTGAAGATCGGGGCCATTGACTTTGAAGACGAACTGTCGCTGCTGCGTCACATACGCAGGCGCTTCTCTCCCGGCGAAGCAGAGCTGCGCCTTGATGCCAACGGGGCCTTTGAGCCCGCGCAGGCGATGGAGAAACTCTTCCGGCTGTCCGAGTTCGGTATACATTCCATAGAGCAACCCATACGCGCCGGACAGTGGGACGAGATGGCCCGCCTGGCCGACCAATCGCCCATACCTGTTGCGCTGGACGAAGAACTCATCGGTTGTAACCGCCGGGAAGACAAGCAGCGCCTCCTCGAAGCCGTCCGCCCGCAGTACATCATACTCAAACCCTCGCTCCACGGCGGCATCAGCGGATGCCTGGAGTGGATAGAAGAAGCGCGCCTCCGCCGGACAGGATGGTGGATCACCTCGGCGCTGGAGTCCAACGTCGGTCTGAACGCCATCGCCCAATGGTGCGCCACGCTCGGTAACCCCCTGCCACAGGGCCTCGGGACCGGCGGACTGTTTACCAACAACCCTCCCCTGCCCCTGCACCCTGACCCGCCAGGGCTATGGTGGAAGGAAAGTCAGCCCCCGCTATGGGAAAACGGCTGGGCCGGACAGGTGACAACCTCCGGCGCAACCGCCCGGCCACGTACCATACGCCTGCGGCAGGACAAGGTAGTACAGAGCGCCCTCGCCACCTGCCGCGTACTCGGACTGAAAGCCGGAGACAGGGCACTCCTCTGCATGCCCCTACAATACATCGGAGCCATCATGATGGTGGCCCGCACCATCGTGGCGGGGCTACGCCTGACGGTATGCCGGCCGTCGGGGCATCCGCTGAAAGAGACCTCAGGGCGCTTCCGCTTCGCCGCCATGCTGCCGTTACAGGTATACAACTCGCTGGCGACGCCCACAGAGAGGAAACGCCTCGGACAGATAGATATACTCCTCATCGGCGGCGGCGGCATCGACCCTGACCTGGAGCGGGAATTGCAAGGCTTCCCCGGCGCAATATACTCTACCTACGCAATGACGGAGACACTCTCACACGTCGGCCTGCGACGCATCAACGGCCCGGAGGCCACGCAGTACTACTGTCCGCTGCCGGGTGTAAGTCTCACGTTAGCCGAAGATGGCGCGCTGGTCGTAAACGCTCCGTTCGCCACAGAGTCTCCGCTCAGGACAAACGACATGGCCGAACTGCTTCCCGACGGACGTTTCCGTATCCTCGGCCGCAAAGACAACGTCATCAACAGCGGAGGCATCAAGATACAGGCCGAGACGCTGGAAGAAAAACTCCGCCCCTTCATGCCAGCCGCCACCTTCGCCATCACCTCACAACCCGACCCCCGGCTCGGCGAGGCCGTCGTGCTCCTAGTACAGCAGGCAGGCCATACCACTCAGCAGGTAGAAGAAGCCATAGCAGCCGCCCGGCTCAGCCCTTATGAACGCCCACGCCATGTGCGGCAGGTAACAGCAATCCCCCTGGCAGGTAACGGCAAGATAAACCGCGCCGCCTGCAAGGCCCTGTGTCTTACAACACCATAACTCTCCGGCCCGCATGCTATCCATCCGGAGAGAAAACTTCATCATACGGCCCTGGCAGGCCGAAGACGCCCAGTCGCTGGCTGCCGAGGCAAACAACGTA
The DNA here is from genome assembly GCA_031266215.1 of Tannerellaceae bacterium. Lineage (GTDB taxonomy): Bacteria > Bacteroidota > Bacteroidia > Bacteroidales > Tannerellaceae > DFXE01. Next base: position 27,235 of record JAISBL010000109.1, read on the forward strand.
AAGATATGGAACAACCTGCACGACAGCTTCCCCCATCCATACCGTGAAGAAGACGCACGCGAATACATCGGTCGCGTCTCCGGCCAATGGCCCCTTACCGATTTCGCCATAGTAGTAGACGGCAACGCCGTAGGAGGGATAGGCCTGACGCCCGGCAGGGACGTAGAACGCTTCAGCGCCGAGATAGGATACTGGATAGGCGAAAGCTACTGGAACAGAGGCATCGTCACCCAGGTAGTAAACGCCTTTGCAGAATACCTCATATCAAGCACCAACATCGTCCGCCTCTTCGCCCTCGTCTACGAGAACAACCCCTCATCCGCCCGCGTACTTGAGAAAGCCGGATTCCGCCGCGCGGGCATCCTCCGCAAAGCCGCCTTCAAAAACAATCGCTTCCTCAACATCCACTACTACGAGCGAACGTTTTAGCCATTAGCTATCTGCCGCAATAATGCCGCAGGCGCGGCCGCCCAGTGGGCGGTTTTTACACAGGGCCAACGCATTTATTAAGTGAAAAAACAAACCCATCCCTGGAGAGATGAAATCTATCCCACGTGGGATGGAACCCATCCATCGAGAGATTGGTTTACGCGGGGTACGGTTATGCCCGTACGCTGCACCCAACAATAAACTTATATATAAGACCAATAGATAATTGAAGTAATAATTGAGGCTGGATCCATTGCAGGGTTCAGCCTCTTGCTTTTATCTATATGCTCTTACATTAGTATTCTCTCCGATTTTGACGCAAAACGTATTGGAATGGATATTGTATTTTGAGTAACTCATAGAAAAAATGCAAGAAATATTTCATATTTTACGAGAAAACAAACCTATCCCACGTGAGATGAAACCTATCCCTTGAGAGATGAAACTTATCCCTCGAGAGATGAAACCTATCCCTTGAGAGATGAAACTTATCCCTCGAGAGATGGAACCTATCCCTCGAGAGATGAAACCCATCCCACGAGAGGTGAAACCCATCCCTTGAGAGGTGAAACCTATCCCTTGAGAGATGAAACTTA
>JAISBL010000127.1 GCA_031266215.1 Tannerellaceae bacterium
ATTTCCTGGCTCTTGGAAAAATGGATTGATAGAGTTTTTACTTACAGGATAAATTTTAGTTTCCAGGTCGCATAACATCTAGTCGTAAATAAAGCTAATTCTTCAGGTGCGACTAAATATACATCACCTTGATATTACCCCGGAGCTTATATTGGAACACTTCCCCGACTTATCCGAATTTCACGTTCAACAAAAAATAAAAAGCATGTTGACGGTAAGAGACCGATTTTTAATCGGGGCGTATACAGGATTAAGAGTATCAGATTTTGGCGGTTGAATGAAATGAATATAGGAAAGCATATTCGGATGAAAACAGTAAAGACAGGCTCAAATGCCGTTATTCCCACCCATCCCATTATTCGGGAAATACAGTCATTATTCGACCTCGTTGATGAGGTGAAATGATTTGGGTGGCGCATTGACGAAGTCAACAAAAGTATCACATGAGTAAGAGTACATATTTTTACCGGACAGCCTCCTGTTTTCATGCTGCCAAACTCGTTTGAAATTCCTCCGGATATTTGCACGTCTCCTGTCCTTCCGTCGAGATACATCCCTCCCGACTGACTTTCCAGCCGTTCGTTTTAATCACCCACCCGCCGATGTTGGCATTAGGAGCCAGAAGGATGTCGGTAGCCACGCTGCTGAACTGTGCGCCGAAAGATTCCCGGTTTGCCGGGTTCCAACTGCTGACGGTTGCGCCGTCAGCGCCTTTGTAGATGTAATACGTGCCGTTGTACTGCGCCACATCCCTGCGGGCGCCATTATTGTAATAGACAGCCGAAGCAAAGAGACCACGGCATACGATCGCCGACCCCGGATCACCCGGATCGGGCTTAAGGGAGTAGATAACCGGCGCCGTCCATCCACCCCGACTGCCATTCGTCCGTATGGACTGGCTGACATAGATGTAACGGTATCCGTTAAAGTTGGGATACGTCCATAATCCCGAAGGAACAGCGCCATTAGTAGTGGGCGCAGATGGCGGCGTAAGGCTGTTGGAAGGGTAACAGGCATAACCGGTACTGGGCTTTACCGGTACGTTGCATCCAACAATAATATAAAAACCAATTTGAAGTAATACCAAGGCCTTACCTTTGCATGTGAATATTTGCACTTTCCGAAGCGGACGTCTTTTCCTCCGGGTGAATCCGGGGAAAGACGCCCGCTGCTTTTTTGCCGCCATTGCCTCTTGTCGTGCAGTCTTTAAGTCATTAGCGCCGGAGTGGGGCGGTAAGGCATGCAGAACGCCCCGTTGGAGCTTGGATTTATAGCCTGGGTATCGTTTGCAGCATGCTGTCGGCAAGTCCGATGGTGTAACCTTCGGAGATGAAGACTACGCGGCCGAAGGTGTCGGCTATGATGAAAACCGGCAGGCGGGGCGGCGTCGACAGGTTGAGGGCCGAGGCAAGCATTGCGGATATACGGCCTTCGTGGTCGATGCCGTAAACGACGCTCTCGGGCAGGCCTTCAAATTCCTGCGGATTGAAGCGTTCCCACTCCTCCCGTCCGGGGAAAAGCAGTATAATACGGCGGCCCCATTCTTCAAGCGCAGGCGCCGAGGAGACCAACGAACGCAGGGCATGGTTGGAAGGCTCTTCGCCGGGAGCGAGGATGCCGATGGCGAAGTACCCGCGGCCCGTGGTGTTGAGGATGCTTGACTCCGAGCCGTCGGAGGCAAGCCTGAAGGTGGCTTCGGCATCTATCGAGCCCAGCACCTGTATGTCGGAAGCATCCTGACGCATACGTAGTTCCAGGCGCGTGTTACGGCCAGGGTCAACGTTAAACGAGGTGATATTGGCCAGTACGTTACCCCGGGCCATGCGCGTGCCGGTGACGAGGATGTAGTGACCTTCGTCCATGCCGAGGGGTCGCTTCAGGAGGGCGCTCCATGTGTCTCCGAGACCCATGTCCACCTGCGCTTCGCTTTCAAAGTTAAGCGTCCTGAGCGTGCCATCAGGGCGTATCTTTGCGATGGTGAAGTGGCTGTAATACTTCGGGTCCGGCAGTTCGCGGGTAGGATAGTAGGGGGCTGTTATGCTGCCTTCAGCCACGGGCTGTGCATCGGGGCGTTCAAAGTCTACGTCTATCCAGCGGCTGCGGTCGGCGGATAGTCTTTGCACCTTACCCCCTATGGCTTCTATCCTCGAAGGGTAGCCAAGAGAGCGTGCGAGGGCGACGTAGAATATATTGCGCGAATGCTCGTCGGCCACACGCGCACGCCATACGCCGGAGGGCAGAATGGGTATGCGTTGCGGATTGAGGTCGTCATCAATAGTTATATTATCGCTCACCCATTGTGACAGAGCCTGCGGATCGGCGGCAAGGGCGTCGCGCAGGTCTTGCGGAATGCCGGCGGCGAAGCGCGACCTGTAGGGAGAGAGCAGTTCGTTGGCTACGCGCGGATTGAGCAGATAGTTTACGAACACAGGGTCTGAGGAGTCTCCTGCGACAGTATTCCCAAGGTGGTCTTCAAGGACGGAGGAGGGAGTGTCTCTAAGGTCTTTGGCCGAGACGGCTTCGAGGAGGGCGAGGGCGACGGCCTTGTCGGCGGCGTGTTCAAGGAAATGCTCCAGCTCATGCCAGTTGCCCCGGCTGGCTGTCATGATGCGCCCGAGCCTTGCGGCGTCAAGTTTAAGGGTTGCGGCCAGCGCGGACGATTTTTCAGCGGTGTAGAAGGAAGAGGTGTAGCGGTTGCGGATGGAGTCTTCTTCTGACAGGCGGATGGCGTTTTCCTTCTTTTGCTCTTCGGTGACGGAGACGGGTATTGAGCCGTCAGGAGGCGGAATTATGTCAAGGGGCAGGTCTACGGCGTCGCCGGGGGTCTTGTCGAGAGTGATGCCTACGGTCTTGTCTTTGCCAAATGAGACCCTGGCCAGTCCGAAGCGTCCGTCGTGCGAAGCCCATACGAGCATGTCGCCCAGTCCGGCTGACAGAGAGGCTTGTCCTTCACTGTCGGTCGTTTCGCGCGAGACAGTGTAGAACTCGGCGTAATTGTATATCTTGAACTCTACAGTCGCTCCGGGTACGGGGCGGCCATCGAGGCCGGTGACGACGATAGTTACCGGGCCGGATGGGGCGTAGTTGTCTATTACGTTGATCTCGGTGTAACACCCGGTCTGCTCCATCGTCTCTTCGGGGCCACTATAACGTCCGAAGACTTTGGTGTGCATCAGCATACCCCTGTACGCCGGGGCGTTGAACCACGCCATATCAAGTACGGGTTCAGGCTCGCATGCGCCCATGAACCGCCACCGTCCGTCGACCCATGCCTCTACCCAGGCATGGTTGTCGTCAGTATGCGCCCAGCGCGGGGTGTAGACCTGGCGGGCCGGTATGCCTACCGAGCGCAGGGCGGCGACGGTAAAAACCGACTCTTCGCCACACCGGCCGTAGGCTGTCCTGAGTGAGGCCAGCGGCGAACTGGTGCGGGCGTCGGAGGGGGTGTATATTACTTTTTCGTGGCACCAGTGGTTTACTTCGAGTACGGCCTGTTGCATGGACAAGCCTTTGACCCTGTTTTTGAGTTCTTCGTAAAAGAGCATCCGGCTCTCGTCAAGGTTTTCGTTATTTACCCTGACAGGTAGTACGAAGTGGCGGAATATCGTTTCGGGTATGTAGTCCCCCCAGGGCATTTCACGCTTTGCGCTGAAGGATGAGCGTACGTTACGGAGGTAAAAGTCGCCGTCGTAGTCGGTCACGTCTCCAATAGGCATGTAGGCGTAAAGAAAAGTGAGGGCTTCACGTTCGGCAGGCGACAGCGTCCCGTTATTGAAGACGGCAAACAGGTCGCCCCCGGACAGCGTGGCGCGTTTAAGGTCAAAGTCTTCGGAAATTTGCTCGCGCACGTCCTGGTCAGAGATAAAGTGCTTCCGGGCGATTTCGCCGCATCCTCCCATCATAAGGAGGCTTAGCAGGGTTACTGCCAAATACGTTTTATTCATATGTCTGGTTGTTTATTTAAGATATTACTTCCCTGCCGAGCCACTCTGTCACCTGCCGGAAGACGTTATCGGCCGTAAACCCGAGTTTTTCGTCGAGCGTTTTATATGGAGCTGAGAAACCGAAAGATTCCAGACCCCATACCCGTCCGCATGCGCCGGCTAGTCCTTCGAGGGTTACGGGCAGACCGGCTGTAAGTCCGAACACCCTTTTCCCCACCGGTATGACAGATTCCTGATACTCGCGGCTCTGGCTGCGGAACAGTCCTTCGGACGGGACCGATAATATGCTTACCCTGACGCCGCTCTTACGCAGCAGGTTCCCGCCTTCTACCAGAGTAGAGACTTCAGACCCGGAGGCGATCAGTATAACGTCGGGGTCGGGGTCGGCATTTACGACATAGGCGCCCCGTGCCGACCGGAGGGCTTCTTCATAACGGCTTCCCGCGGCGGGCAGGTCGGGTATGTTCTGACGCGAAAGTATAAGGGCTGTCGGCGTGGCGGTGTTTTCCATCGCAAGCTTCCATGCTACTGTTGTCTCTGCGACGTCTGCCGGGCGGAGGGCCAGAAGGGAGTTTTGCCCTTTGTGGTTCTTAAGTTTCTCCATAAGGCGTATCTGCGCTTCCTGTTCCACGGGTTCGTGCGTCGGGCCGTCTTCGCCTACGCGAAAGGCGTCATGCGACCAGATGAACCTGACCGGCAGTTCCATAAGGGCGGCCATGCGAACGGCCGGCTTCATATAGTCTGAGAAGACAAAAAAGGTTCCACAGGCGGCTATGACTCCTCCGTGGAGCGTCATGCCTATGCACAGGCACGCCATTGTAAGCTCCGACACGCCGGCTTGCAGGAAGGCTCCGCTGAAGTCTCCGTTACGGAAGGCGTGCGTCCGGCGGAGGAATCCGTCTGTCTTGTCTGAGTTTGAGAGGTCTGCCGAGGCGCATATCATATTTTCAACCTTCCCGGCCAGTACGCCCAGCACGGTGGCGGAGGCGGCGCGGGTAGCCTGTCCCGGCTTCTGATCTATCGCTTCCCAGTCTATGACGGGGGCTTTTCCCGAGAACCATTGTTCCATCTTTCCGGCCAGGGATGGATTAGCTTTTGCCCAGACTGCCTGAGATGCGTAGCGGCCGGCTGTGATTTCTTTGAGTTCGGCGGCGCGGCGGGCGTATAACCCGGCCACGTCGGGGAATATGCAGAAGGGGTCGCCGGGGTCGCCTCCGAGCGATCTGACGGTTTCGGTAAATGATGCTCCGGCTGCCGACAGTGGTTGTCCGTGGGTGGATACCTTGTTCTCATACGAACTACGGTCGGCTGCCAGGGCTCCTTTACCCATAATGGTTGCGCCTATGATGATTGTAGGACGTTCATGTTGGGCTTTTGCTTCATTCAGGGCGCGGCGTATCTCAATGGCGTCGTTACCGTTTATTGATATGACGTTCCACCCCCAGGCTTCGTATTTCGCCGCCACATTTTCGGAAGATACTTCCTCAACTTTGGTGGAAAGCTGTATGTTGTTGGAGTCGTAAAACATAATGAGGTTGTCCAATCCCAGCGTTCCGGCTATACGCCCGGCCCCCTGCGATATTTCTTCCTGTATGCCGCCGTCGGATATGTATGAGTAGATAGTCTGTCCCATTGGTTCGCCCAGGCGGGCTTTGAGGAACTTGGCGGCGATGGCGGCTCCCACGGCATAGGTATGCCCCTGTCCGAGCGGGCCGGAGGTGTTTTCCACTCCGCGCCTGCGGTCCAGCTCCGGATGTCCCGGCGTAGGGCTTCCCCATTGCCGGAAAGCGGCGAGTTCCTGCATACTATACTTACCGGTGAGGGCCAGGACGGCATACAGCATGGGCGACATGTGCCCGGGGTCGAGGAAGAAGCGGTCTCTGCCTTCCCACTGAGGGTTGCAGGGGTCGAAAATCAGGAACTCCGAAAACAAAACATTTATAAAGTCGGCTCCTCCCATAGCTCCTCCCGGATGTCCTGAGCTGGCTTTTTCTACCATCGATGCCGCCAGGATGCGTATGTTGTCGGCGGCCCGGTTCATTAATTTAATATCATTCATTTCTTAAAATTGTTTTTTTAAGTTTTCGCACAAAGATATGTAAGATGCATGATATTCTTTTGTCCCGGCGTGGCATTATTATCAGTTCAGCACCTATGTGCCAAACAATTCCCACACACAATAAAAAACCGTCCGGACAACGTACATGATAAAAACACACACGTATGTGGTGAAATCAAACACGTAAGTAGTGAAACCGGATACGTATGGAACAATAGAATCATCAAAGGACAATCAATGATGATTTGCTATACTCATAAGATTTCATATGATATGCAAAAACTCTATCAAGCCATTTTTCCAAGAGCCGGAAAATGGCTTTTTGCATCCATTTCTTCAAATTCCAGGCCGTCGCGCTCAATAATACATTGAGCTTATGGCTGTACCTGTCACATCTGACCTTCAATGTAAACTACACATATGTGCAAGGCACAACATTCAAGCATTCATATATAGAGATATACCATTTGAATTCGCTCGTTTCGTCAGACCCTTTGGTCTGCAGGGAACATAAAAAGTGGATCGAGTCGTACCGCAAATACTCGATGCTGATAAGTGCAGACGGAGAAAAAGAAAGAACAGATTTTTTCAGGCTACAGGAGCGATTTGTTAAACGGCTCCGGTGAAAGCCGGAAATACACAAGGAAATGGCCCGATTCCACGAGGAGACCTGTTTTACATTTTCTATATTGCAAACGGATCATGGTCTTTATCCATGTTCCATTCATATTCAATTAATTTTGCTTTTGTTTTTGCCCGCTCCTCTCCAAGCCGGTCTGCCATAAACCCAAGGCTCATGTCAATTCCGGCAGAAACACCGGACGATGTATAATATTTTCTGTCCACAACCCAGCGGGCTTTGTATATCCAGTTTACATTTTTGCCGGTACTTTTCGCCCATTCGAACGCTATCTTGTTTGATGTCGCGCAGTGTCCGTCTAAAAGCCCGGTACGGGCAATCAGCCCCGACCCGGTACATACCATCAGGCACCATGCAGATTTTTCCGCGATATTTTTCAGCCGGCTGATAAAATCAGGATCGTCAACCAAAATTCTGGTGGCCCTGCCGCCCGGGACAAGTAAAATCCCCGATAAATCCATGCTGCTTACATTCTCTGTCACTACCGGCGCATTATGTACACTGTGAATAATGCCGCCGTTCATTGAAAAATATTTTACAGTATACTCTTCAAGCCCTCCAAATACTTCCACAGGCCCAAAAAGATCAAGGGTTTCAAATTGATCAAAAAGCAGGCAGTTAATATCCATACTCATTCCTTCAACAGTTTAAAATCTATATTATTACATAAAACGTTCCTGCTGTCTATGACATTTTTGCAGTCCGGATACGGGCTTTGCGCAACGCATTCCGATTGTCTGGAACGTCGCCCGTGTGTCTGTTTTCCGTATCATATCTTAAAATTCTTGCGGGAATAAAGATAAGCAAAATAGCCAGTCGCAAAGTTGCCCGCTTTATTTTATATTCTGTCTTTAAATTTTATAAGACTCCGGGTTCTTTGCTTTTAACATGGGATAAACCACAGTCCGTACCGCTTACCGGCAGCGAAGCGTAAACATAGCAGGATAATTAACCAAAAGAATGTATCAGATAAAAGTAATGCTGCCGTCTTCAGGAAAAACGAAAGAGTTCCTACTGAATATGGATCAAAGACAGCGGAAACTCTATGCCGTTGTGCTCAAAAATTCGCAGGGTGTCCCATTGGCGAAAACAGGAAAGCGGGTGTCTTTCACACCGGGTAAATCCGGGGAAAGACGCCCGCTGCTTTTTGCCATGTGAGACGTACCCGTGGCGCCTCAGCACGCAGATAACGCAGATTTAACAGATAAGCATCAAATGCTTAGAACAAACCTGCCTGGTCGTGATCGTGGTCGTGGTCGCCGCCTTCGTAGGCCAGCTCTACGTTACGTACCAGGTATGCCTCGTTGCCGGAAGCATCCGTCAGGAAAACCTCAAGGTGGTAGCTTCCCGGCGTGGCGTTGGAAGAGATAAGGATGTCATGATGATGCACCGTAGCGTTCTTCTTGCCCGATATATCGCTCCATGTCCGCTCAAAGTAAAAAGGAACAGACTCCTCTTCGCCGGAACGTACGGACGCCTGGTGCTGATGCCCGTCGAAGTTGTTATGAATCTCTACCTTGTATTCGCGCAGGGCATCATCGTCAGACACCTCCATCTCAAAGTGAACGCTCTCACCTATCACAAGGATGTCACCCTCGGCGGGCTCTATCAGGTTGATGACCGGTTTGGCGGTATCGCCACTACTCTCACACGAGACGGCGCAGGGTAATAAAAAGGCTGCACAGAGGCAAAGAACAGATATGCTATTAATTGTTTTCATTTTAATGTGTATTTAAAAGGGTAATTTAATGATAAGGCTGATGTTTCGCCCAGGTTCGGGGATCTCCGCCTTACGGTAAAAACTAAGGTGATTGAGAAATGCCGTATTCAGCATGTTATGCACCGAGAGCGTTAACCCGACCCTGGTACGGCCCAGCCGGGCGGAGTAATCCGCCTGTGCATGTATCAGGTGAACGCCCGGCGTGGCTTCTTCGTTACGGGCTACGCGCCGCTGTGAGGCTACGCTCTGCAACTCCGCCGAGACGCTGAAGCCGCCGCCCGTCCACGACAGTGTATTGCGTACGCCGGCCGGGGGAGAGAAGCTAAGCGCGACGCGCTCGTCTACATTATATGTATATACGTACTCGGCCGTAAGCTCCCATGCCAGATGGCTGGTGAGGCCAACCCGCAACGAGGCTTCGGCCCCGGCAAAGACCGCCTCCGCTCCCGTGTAGCGGTATATCTGCCCCGCATGAGGCAGAGCCGACCATTCGCCGGTGGGCCTGAGGTATATGTAGTTGCTGAACCAGGCAAAGAAGGGTGAGACCGACAGCCTGACGCTCGCCGACTCGTAGGTGTAGCCGGCGTCTAACTGCCAGCCCTGCTCCGACGACAACATGGGAGAGCCCTGCTCGTGGCGGAAGGCCCCGTGATGAACGCCGTTGGAAGCCAGTTCGGCCGCTCCCGGCAGGCGGAAACTCCGGCCGATATTGGACTTGAACTGGTGGGCGCCACCGCCGGGCGTCCAGACGAAGCCAACCGAGCCGGAGAAGTCTCCGAAGCGGCGGCTGACCGGATAGCTGCGCCAGCGGTAAGACTCCAGGGCCTCGCCCGTATAGCCCCGTCCCGTCAGATAAGCCATGAGGTAAGGGTCCGTGTAAGCATCGCTGCGAATCCGCCCGTAGTCATAGCGTATGCCGGCGCTGATGCTCAATTCCGGCGAAGGGTGGTACGACGTCAGCCAGAGCGCCCCCGCGGTGAAGCGGTCGTACGATGGCAGCAGGAAGGAGTATCCGCCTACGCGGTTACGCTGCGCCTGAACGTCCCAGCCGGCCGTATGTTCCCAACGGCTGCCGGGGCTGAAAAGCCTCAGTCTGGCCGACGCGCTATAAGTGTCGAGCGTGAAAGCCAGCTCACGGTCGGGATCCTTCTCAGGCGCCTTCTGCCCGGTGTAATGGGTGTGGAAGAGGCTCCACTCCTCGCGGTCGTTACGCTGGTATCCAAGGTCGATCCACGCCGTCGCGCGTCCGTCGCCAAAGACATACTGCTGCCGTGAGGCAGCCTTCAGATGCTCCACCAGGCTGTAAGGCAGGTCGATGTTGCGGGCGTCGCCGTCGTCGGCAAGGCGCGAGGCGTCTGGTATGCCGTGCGCCCCGGGGAAGAAGCCGGTCTTCTGAAACGTCCTGCTGAGGGTGTAAGACGAGGCGTAGGCCCCAGTCTTATACCCGGCATACAGGGAGGCGTCGCGCTCGAAGCCGGCGGTGTTCTTCAGCCTCCGGCCTTCGACAGGCATGCGCTGCGAGAGGTAGACGACCGTATCGGCCGGCAGACGGTAGTCGGCGAAACGCTGCTCCGTGTACCTCAGCCGGGCGTACCAGCCATCATGCCTTATGCCCAGCATGAGGGAGCCTCCGAGGGCGTCGTTGACCGACCTGCCCATGACGACCGCCTCGCCGAAGACCCTGTTATCCTCCGGAGGCGGCGACTGGCTTATCTCTATCGCCCCGCCCATCGCGTCGCTACCGTAGAGGAGTGAGGCAGGGCCTTTGCGCACGGTTATCCGTCCGACGCCGAAGGCATCTATCTCCAGACCGTGATCGGCTCCCCACTGCTGGCCTTCCTGCTTGATGCCGTTCTCGGCCACCGATATACGGTTGAATCCCATTCCGCGTATCACCGGCTTGGAGAAACCCTGTCCGATGTCCATCGAATGTACGCCGGGCAGATGTTCGAGCGTTTGCGTGATGTTGCCTGTGAAATGCTGTCTTAAGAACCGCTCGTCTGCGATCTCCAGAGGCAGCGACGAAGCGCGCTCCGCAGCCTTATGGTACGATCCGGCGCTTACGACCACGCCGTCAAGGCTGACGGTCTTCGACACAGAATCCGCCTCCTGCTGCTGCGCACCCGCAGGCAACCATACGCACCCACACAGGAACACTGCCGGCAAAAATCTTTTTGCAAACATGTCTGATGTAGTATTACGTTTGTGTTAAATAAATAATAACGGCCCGTTAAGGTGTGGGCCTGTGGCCCTGACAGGGCGGGGCGCGCGGAGAATGGGGAAGGTACGGTAAGGTATAGGTTTTCTCCCGCTCGGGAGCAGGGATGAAATGTCCCGGGGTTAGCTGGGGCGTAAGTTTCAGAAGGCTGGTTTCGGTGTAAGCGTATAGTTCAAACTGGCAGATAAGGCAGTCGTTGCAATCATGCGAGGCGGCTGCCGCGGCGTGAGAGCCCTCACAATGATGGATATGGGCCGACTTCATGGTCAAAGGGAAAGCCAGTATGGCCGCCAGCAGCCATACCGTTATCCCTTTGTGTCTGATCGCATATCTTCTCATCAGATGTATTATTTAAGCGCCGGAAGTAGGTACTTCCATATCAGGTTGAGCTCGTCCTGCATGTCGCGTATATTGGCTGTAGTGACTATTACGGCATCTTTTTCGGGCAGGATGAGTATATACTGCCCGTTGGCCCCGTCGGCCCTGAAGGAGTTATGACGGCTGCGCCACATCTGATAGCCATAGCCCTGTAACCAGTCTTTCTCTTTTGTCCTGGAGTTTACCTGCTCCGGCCGCCGTCCGGCCGGGAGGGAGGCTATGTGCGAAGTGGTTGCTTCGTCAAACCAGGCCTGCGGGAGCAGTTGTTTGCCGTTCCACAATCCTTTGCTGAGGATGAACTGCCCCATCTTTGCAAGGTCTTCCGTCTTGAGGTACAATCCCCAGCCGCCGGTATTGATGCCCTGCGGACTCTCGTCCCACACGGCCCCTACGATCCCAAGCGGACGGAACAGCCGGGGATAGAGGTAATCTATGACCTTCTCGCCCGTCACCTTCTGCACGATGGCAGACAGCACGTATGTGCCCAGACTGTTGTAGACAAAGAACGTCCCCGGCTCGTGCACAAAAGGAGCGGCCAGAAAACCCTGCACCCAGTCCGCCCCACCGGCGTTGCGTATGTTACCCGGCTCCACGTCATGACCCGACGACATGGTGAGCAGGTGCCGCACCTCAAGCGCTTTTAGGTTATCGCTCACCTGTGCGGGCAGCTTGTCGGGGAAAAAGGAGATAACCTTGTCGGTCACCTTCAGCCGGCCTTCGGCCACGGCAAAGCCCACAGCCGTAGCCGTAAAGGTCTTGCTCACCGAGTGTAGGGCGTGGGGAACGTTTGCAGCATTGCCCTCGCCCATCCATTGCTCAGACACCACCCTGCCATGCCGCAATATCATGAGGCTGTGCAGATCCTGCCCGGCTTTCTTTACCTCTTCCAGGTATTTGGGAACGGCCCTGCCGTCTACCTTTTCGGCGGCGAAGGAGCTGCGGGGAAGCGCCTTAATCAGTTCGTTATAATTGATAAGCTTTACGCCCTTCTCCTTTATCGCCTGTTTCACCTTTTCGCTGGTGAGCAGCCGGACCACACCTTCGCGGTCGGCCGCCACATCCTCATAGCCCACATGGCCTACCGTCTGCATCTCGTCGTTATCGTAAGCCGGGTGGTCGAGGAACATATATGTCTTCCCCGCTTCCAGCTTGTTCAGCATGCTGATAAAGGAAGCTTCTTTCTCTGCCGCTGTCTTCTTAGGCCCGTCGTACCCTATGTGGGCGAAACCGTATTGCCCGGAGGCCAGTGTGTTGTCTACTGCGGGAAGGTTATATTCGGCCGCCAGCCGCTTGCAGAGGGCTACGACCTCCGGGGCGAACCCTGTGGAGAACATATGCCCGGTGATATGGCTTATCTGCGGGACATTCTTCAGGGACAGCTCTATCTGTGCGCGGAACTCTTTTTCTATTTCGTCGAGCTTCCACTTTACCTCAGACACAGACTGTCCGGGGTAAGCAGGGTTGGCCGACATCATTGGGTAGAAGTATCCGTTCTCATCCGTCAGGCTGGGGCATTGCGTCAGCGGACGCCATTTCATATTATCCCACTCGCTGGTGATGACCAGGTGCAGCCCTACGTCTAAACCCGGATTCTGGCGAAGCATCACCGCCGCTTCGGGGAACCAGGGCGTGACGACCATCAGTTCTATCGACGTCTCGATACCGTTCTTATAGCAATCCACAGACGCCACGTTGGCGGAATGGAAGGAGCCCATGTCGTCGGCACGGACGATCAGGCGCGTCTCGGCAGCCTCCTGGGCCGACAATGACATACCTGAAACGCAGGCGGCAAGGAGGCATAATGTTTTTACATACTCTTTCATTGTACTCATGATATTTAAGGGATTATACAGCTTGTGTGAGGCGCAAATGTAATTATTTTCCCGTTACTTGTACATGCAATATCCGATGATCCTTTAAGAGCCGTTCTTAAGTATGCTTAATAGGCGCTCTTAAGTACGCTTAAGAAGTGTTCTTAAGTACGCTTAAGAAGTGTTCTTAAGTATGCTTAAGAAGTGTTCTTAAGTACGCTTAAGAGGCGCTCTTAAGTATGCTTAAGAGATGCTCTTATCCCGGACTAAGATCACATCGTAAGGAGCGAAGGAGCAGCCCGATTGCCGGATTCACAGTTTGTATGTACCTTTGACAACCGGGAAAGTCCACATTAATAATTATATATTCGTATGAAAACCCTTTATTTCGATTGTTTCTCTGGCATAAGCGGCGATATGACCCTTTCGGCGCTGATAGACCTGGGCGTAGATCCCGACAAGCTAACAGGTGAATTACGTAAACTCCGCCTCGACGGATGGAAGATCAGTGTGTCGGAAGTCTCGAAACACGGCGTCTGCGCCAGGCACGTAGACGTCATACCTGATGACGAAGAGCATACCCATAAATGGTTTCACGCCCACCACCATCATCACCATCATCCGCACCGCACAATGGCGGATATTTCACAGATCATCACCGGGAGCGACATATCCCCCAAAGCGAAAGACCTGGCTATACGCATCTTTATGCGCCTGGCCGTAGCCGAGGCCAGGGTGCATGGCACCACGCCGGAGGAGGTGCATTTCCACGAAGTAGGAGCGGTAGACTCTATCATTGACATTGTGGGGACGGCTATTTGCATAGATATGCTTTCGCCCGGCAGGATATACGCTTCCGTTTTGCACGACGGACGAGGCTTTGTCAAATGCCAGCACGGGACGATCCCCGTCCCCGTCCCCGCCGTTGTAGAGACGCTTGCCGCCCGCGGCGCAGAGTTCAGGCAGTTAGATGTAGAGGGAGAGCTTATGACCCCTACCGGCGCAGCTATCGTGGCCGAACTGGCCGAAAGCTTCGGGCCGATGCCTGAGATGAGAATACTGAAAACCGGCTACGGTGCCGGCACAAGGGAAACGGAAGGCGCACCTAATCTGCTGCGTATAGTTTGCGGCGAGATTCCGGACGTGACGGCGGCGGATGCCGTGCAGGAATGGGCGACGGTGATAGAGACTAATGTAGACGACACCACGCCGGAAACGCTTGGCTACGTTATGGGTAAACTTCTGGAGGCCGGCGCCAGGGATGTGTTCTTTACGCCGGTGTACATGAAGAAATGCCGCCCGGCAACGCTGCTGAGCGTCATTTGCGACGAATCGGCGGCGGCGGCAATGGAGCATATACTGTTCACCGAAACATCTACAATAGGAGTGCGCAAATACGTTGCAGCAAGAACATGCCTGCCACGCAGGATTGTGACCGTTACTACTCCATACGGCGATGTAAAGGCCAAGGAAATATGCTATAACGGCGTCGTACGCCAAAATGTGGAATACGATGACGCCTGCCGCCTGGCTGCGGAGAAGCAGATACCCCTGAAATGGATATTAAACAGCAAATGATTATTGCAGACCTTCGGCGACTACTCCGCCGTTGACCTTCTTTATAAGGCCCTGAAGGACGGCTCCGGGGCCGAGTTCTACGAAATGGGTGGCGCCGTTGATTATCATGTTTTCTACTATCTGAGTCCAGCGCACCGGAGAGGTGAGTTGGGCTATCAGGTTGGCTTTTATTGTCTCCGGATCTGTTTGAGGGCGTGCGTCTACGTTTTGGTAAACGGGGCATACGGGACGGGTGATTACGGCTTTTTCGATTGCTTTGGCCAGCTCTTCGCGCGCCGGTTCCATCAGTGGAGAGTGGAAAGCGCCGCCTACCTTCAGCTTCAACGCCCGCCTGGCTCCGGCGGCGGACAATTGTTCGCAGGCCATGTCCACACCCGCTGCCGTACCTGATATGACGACCTGTCCGGGGCAGTTATAATTAGCCGGCACAACGACTTCGCCGGTTATTGCGGCGCATATTTCTTCTACTTTGGCGTCGGCCAGCCCCAGTACCGCCGCCATTGCCTGTGGGGCGGTTTCGCAGGCTTTCTGCATCGCCCCGGCGCGTTGAGACACCAGTCTTAACCCGTCTTCAAAGGAGAGAGCCCCTGCGGCCACCAGTGCGGAGAACTCACCAAGGGAGTGACCGGCAGCCATATCGGGGCGGAATTGTTCGCCAAGTGTTCTTGCCAGTATCACCGAATGTAAAAAGATGGCGGGCTGCGTTACTTTAGTCTGTTTCAGATCTTCGTCCGTACCTTCAAACATCAGGTCGGTGATGCGGAATCCCAATACATCGTTCGCCTTTTCAAACAATTCACGGGCGAGAGGATTGTTTTCATACAGCTCTTTCCCCATTCCTGTAAACTGGGCGCCCTGCCCCGGGAATACATAAACTTTCATACGAATAAACTATTTAATTAATGTGGGTATGGAACTCGCAGTACGTTATTATTTATCGCCTTTGGCGTAAATAGTTTTTACATGCTCGTTTCATTTTCTAATCTATTTCTAATTTCAGATTTTTAAGACCGGGCAAAGGTAATAAATTTTGAATTGTTGAATTACATAGGGTTACAAATACTATATTTGCCCCCGTCAATGCAACATAGTACAAACAATTAAACAATACATGAACTTATGAATCACTTATTATTTCTTCCCAACCTGGGAACCGGCGAAATCATCATTATTGCCATCATTGTCCTGTTACTTTTCGGCGGGAAAAAGATACCCGAACTGATGAAAGGCATCGGCAAAGGAATCAAGAGTTTCAAAGATGGCGTGAAAGGACTTGAAGACGATATTAACAACCAAGACCTCCCGGAAAAGAAATAAGGCAAGATGCAACAAGATGAGATGTCGTTCTGGGACCACCTGGAAGAACTTCGCTGGACTTTATTCCGCTCAATCTTAGCCCTCCTTTTATTTGCCGTCGCCTTCTTTACATTCATGAGAGGCGAAAATGGCATATTCCACACATTTATCATAGCTCCCACCCGGGGCGATTTCATCACCTACCGGCTGATTTGCTGGGTGGGCTCGTATTTCTCGCTTCTGAGCGAGTTCTGCGATACCGCGTTCGAAATATCTATTATCAACATCAAGCTGGCCTCGCAGTTCTTTACGCATATGACTACGTCGTTCTGGCTGTCGCTGGTCTGCGCTTTCCCGTACCTGATGTTTGAGGTATGGAAGTTTATCCGTCCGGCTCTGTATGAGAACGAAAAGAAGAGCGTACGGTGGGTGTTCCTTTTCGGGACGGTTATGTTCTTCGCAGGATGCGCGGTAGGTTATTTTATGGTATTCCCGATGACCCTGCGCTTCCTGGCCACATATCAGATAAGCGAAGAAATAGCGGAACAGGTGTCGCTTGATTCGTACATGGACAATTTCCTGATGCTGATATTTATTATGGGGATTATCTTCGAAATGCCGTTGCTGTCGTGGCTGTTGTCCAAAATGGGTTTCCTGAACCGCAGTTTCTTTGCCAGATACAGGCGTCACGCTATTGTGATCTTACTGATACTGGCGGCCCTGATCACTCCCAGCGGCGACCCGTTCACACTTTCCATTGTATTTGTGCCGCTTTATTCACTGTATGAGATGAGCGCCTTTTTTGTCAAACCTGTCCCGAAGGATGACGATGATGAAGACGGCGAAGATGATGATGGTTGAAGTCTGACCCGGCCCTCTGCCGCCGCCCCTTCGCCGCTTGTCTTCATAGCGGCGAAGGGGCGGCGGCGTTTACATAATATCTATTTCATGAACACGTAGTTTTTCTGTAATTGGATTGTAATGCACCCTCCATACTTTTACTAACGCTTCTTAAGCCATCATGCGGCAGAAACGATAAAACCAGCCAGACCGCCTGATGGGCGAAGCATTAACAATAAATAATAAAGATGATGAAGATGAAAAAGACTATCATGGGCGTCATAGCCCTGTCGCTGACGCTCGGCACAGCCTGCGGACAGCAAACAGAACTGAAGTTCGATAAAGACGGCAAATTCAGGGTACTCCAGTTCACAGACATCCACTACCAGCAGGGAACTCCGAGTGCCGACCGTACGCTCAGGCTCATGCGCCGGCTCATTGAGGCCGAAAAGCCCGACATGATCGCCTTCACCGGCGATATTGTGATCAGCAACCCGCAGCGCCCCGGCTGGGACGAAGTACTCGGCACAGCCATCGAGAGCCGCACGCCCTACGCCGTCGTACTTGGCAATCACGACGACGAGCACGACTGGACGCGTGATCAGATATTTGACTACATCCTCACCCGGCCCTTCGCCACGATGGAAAAAGGCCCCGCCGGGATAAAAGGTACAGGCAACTACGTCCTTAAGGTCTCCGGTCGCGAAGCGCAGACCGCCGCCCTGCTATACTTCTTCGACTCCGGCGCCTACGCCGGGTTGGACGGACAAGATGGCTACGACTGGTTCGGGCACGACCAGGTCGACTGGTACCGCCGCACCAGCCGCGACCTTTCCAGGGCCAACGGCGGGACGACGCTCCCCGCCCTGGCCTTCTTCCACATCCCCCTCCACGAATACACCCTGCTTCACGACACAACGAAGAACTACGTCAGGAAAGCTCCTGTCTTCGGCGTCCGCACCGAAAAAGAATGCCCCGGCATACTCAACACCGGCATGTTTGCCGCTATGGTTGAAAGCGCCGACGTTATGGGAACCTTCGTTGGCCACGACCACAACAACGACTACATAGGCTGCCTCAGCGGCGTCTGTCTGGCCTACGGACGCTCCACCGGGGCCGGCAGCGCCTACAACAAGATAGGCTACGGCGCCCGTGTAATAGTCCTTACCGAAGGCAAACGCGAATTTGAAACATGGATACGCGACGAACAAAACCAGGTACTCCACCGCGTAACCTGTCCCGATTCCTTCCGCACCCCACAGTAACTCTATCCGCCCAGGCCCGCCAGGCTCACCCCCGCATCCCTGCACTCCTCCTTACTGACCTGAGCCGACATTTCGCCGTCGTTTTAGAAGGTGCTTCTTAAGCGCTTAAGAAGCACCTTCACTAACGCTTATGAAGGTCCTTCATAGGGGCTTAAGAAGGAGCTTCACAGGGCCTTAAGAAGGTCCTTCTAAAAACGACGGGTAAAAACCGGGGCTCCGGATAAGGAAGCGCCCCTGTAAAACGCGCCCTCGTACGCTCACGCAATGGTTTCTCTTACCCTGAGTTCGGGAAGAAAAGGTTTGCCACGGCAATAACGGTATGTGAGGCATTAATTACAGAGGGCGCATAGCACAAAGGAAGCTATCCGACAGACAGATAGCTTCCTTTCTGTATGCCCCGCTCCGGCAGGGTGTTTACCTGACGCCTGGTAAGGTGCTTACCAAGGGCTGGTAAGGTGTTTACCTAACGCCTGGTAAGATGCTTACCTAACCTTGGTAAGGTGCTTACCAAAGGCCTGGTAAAGCGCTTACCAAAAGTCCCGGTAAATACCCTGCCGGGGAACTCATTGCTTCGGTGCATCCCCGCCGTCGCCACTGTTGACGACAACGGGAGGCAGCGGCTGGTTTTCTTACATCGAACCCAGCTTCTTATGCCGGGCAGGGCATCCCGCCCGTTGACGGCGGAAGGGGAATTTGATTATTTCGTGTATCTTTGCCGTCAAATATAATTTAGAGGATGAAGAATATACGTAACTTCTGTATCATTGCCCATATAGATCATGGCAAAAGTACGCTGGCCGACCGGCTGCTTGAATATACGAAAACCGTCGAGGGAAAGGACCTGCAGGCGCAGGTGCTTGACGATATGGACCTGGAACGCGAACGGGGTATCACGATCAAGAGCCATGCCATCCAGATGGAATATGCGTACAGGGGCGATGCGTATACGCTGAACCTGATAGATACGCCGGGGCATGTTGACTTCTCGTACGAGGTGTCGCGCTCCATAGCCGCCTGCGAAGGGGCTTTGCTGATAGTGGACGCCGCCCAGGGCATTCAGGCCCAGACTATATCGAACCTGTATATGGCTATCGAGAATGACCTGGAGATAATACCGGTGATAAACAAGATAGACCTCCCCAGCGCCATGCCCGAAGAGGTGGAAGACCAGATAGTGGAGCTGCTGGGATGCGCCCGCACCGACATCCTGCGCGCAAGCGGCAAGACGGGCGAAGGAGTGTATGAACTGCTGGACGCCATAATAGAGAAGATACCTGCGCCGGCCGGTGATCCCGACGCTCCGCTGCAATGCCTGATATTCGACTCGGTGTTTAACTCCTTCAGGGGTATAATTGCTTACTTCAAGGTGGTGAACGGGGTGATACGCAAGGGTGATATGGTGAAGTTCATAGCAACGGAAAAGGAGTATGATGCCGACGAGGTGGGTATACTTAAACTGACGATGTCTCCCCGCGACGAGATAACGACGGGTGACGTGGGCTATATCATATCGGGCATAAAGACCTCGCGCGAGGTGAGGGTGGGAGATACGATAACGCATGTCAAAGGAGGGGCTGAGGCGGCTATAGCCGGGTTTGAGGAGGTCAAACCGATGGTGTTTGCCGGCGTTTATCCGATAGACAGCGAAGACTTTGAGAACCTGCGCTCCTCGCTTGAGAAACTCCAGCTTAATGACGCCTCGCTGACGTTCCAGCCTGAAAGCTCGGCCGCCCTGGGCTTTGGTTTCCGTTGCGGCTTCCTGGGGCTGTTGCACATGGAGATAGTGCAGGAGCGGCTCGACAGGGAGTTTGACATGGATGTGATAACAACCGTGCCCAACGTATCATATAAGGTGTACGACAAGAAGGGCAACTGCACCGAAGTGCATAACCCCGGCGGCCTGCCCGACCCGGCCCTTATAGACCATATAGACGAGCCGTATATACGTGCGTCGGTAATAACCAACACGGCCTATATAGGCCCCATCATGACGCTTTGCCTGGGTAAGCGGGGCGTGTTGCTCAAACAGGAATATATATCGGGCGACAGGGTGGAGATATACTACGACCTGCCGCTGGGCGAGATAGTGATAGATTTTTACGACAAGCTGAAGAGTATCTCCAAAGGCTATGCTTCCTTTGATTATCATATGCATGACTACCGCCCCGGTAAGCTGGTGAAGCTGGATGTGCTGCTGAACGGCGAGCCGGTGGATGCCCTGTCTACGCTGACGCACATGGACAACAGCGTGACTTTCGGGCGTAAGATGTGTGAGAAACTGAAGGAACTGATCCCACGCCAGCAGTTTGACATCGCCATACAGGCCGCTATCGGGGCCAAGATAATAGCCCGCGAGACCGTCAAGGCAGTGCGCAAAGACGTAACGGCCAAGTGCTACGGCGGCGATATTACCCGCAAGCGCAAGCTGCTGGAGAAGCAGAAAGAGGGTAAAAAACGGATGAAACAGATAGGTACCGTGGAAGTGCCGCAGAAGGCCTTCCTGGCTGTGCTTAAACTGGATTAGTCGAGAGAAACGCGGCAATTGTATGTCGTCTGATTCTTATATATTATATCTTTGCAGTTGGAAAAAAGAACGTCTAAACTAAAACATCATGCTTCAAGAGATAACTTTGTGTGTCCGTAATGGAGAAAAACTCTCAGAAACTTTTAAACGCTGCGGTTACAATGAGATCCCTCCTAATTGTATAATAAATAAGATGCTCCCGGGCCTGGGAGTGACTCATTGCGAACTGACGTCAGGGAGAAATTCCATCATCGTGGAGCCTAACGTGCCGGTCATAAAAAAGAAGATGGAGAAGTACAGGAACATCCTGGGTGTTTACAGCGGAGTGTCGCCCAGGGATATATCCGACTACCTGCTGAATCCCTCCGTACCGCGTAAGAAAATACTCATAACGCCCGACAGCTTTTTTACAATAAAGGAGGTCATGGAGGAATTGTACATAAACATGTATGAGAACTTCTTCCTGCTGCTGGATGAATGTGAAAAGGACTTCCCGGTGGAAGATATGAGGCTGGACTTTTTCCGCTTCCGCAACCGCTCGTTTGTCTCGTCGGCCCCTCTGCTGCCGACCGATCCCCTGATGCGTGAAAATGGCTTCTGCATACTGACGATCGTGCCTGATTATGAATATACACAGGATATCAGCCTGATCACTACCAATAATATTGCCGAGACGCTCAGTGCACAGATCTCAGTGATGGACGGGCCGGTATGCATCTTCTGCAATTCTGCGGAGACTATCGGTTCGCTGCTATGCGACATTCCGGCATTGAGGAATGAGAGCTGCGTCTTTCAGGGCGAAGAGCCGCTTTCGCTGCCATACCGGGGCGACTCCAAGTCAAATGAATCGTACGTGAGCCGCCTGCGACGCTACAACTTATTCACATCGCATTATTTTCTGGGTGTGGATATAGAACTGCCCTCGCCGGCGCATGTCATTATGGTCTCCGACCTGTTTGGCGCCAAACCCTCATTCATCGACCCCAAGACGACGGCATTGCAGATTGCCGGTCGCCTGCGCGGAGGGATCAGGAGCATGACGCACATCAGTAATATTGATGCCGAACTTAGTTTTTACACTCCCAAACAGGCGCGCGCCTGGCTCAAAAATGCCGGTAAGATATACGCCGGATGGCTCAGGAAGATGGAGACGGTCCAGAACGAAGGAGCGCGGGAGATATTGAAGGAAGCTGTCCGGCACAGTACGTATACCCGCTTTGTAGATAAAGCAGGCAATATCAATCCGCTATCCATAACCAGATTTATAGACTCCGAAACGGTTAAGGGGCTTTATACCAACACCAGGTTATTGCAGGAGGCATACGTTAATACGAAGCGCTTCAACGTGTCGCACTCGCGCGAAGTCCATATCTTCTCAGACAAAGACCGTCTGCTGCTTAACCACAAACTCACGCAGGAAGGACGGAACCGCCTGTTGCTTACCCGTTTTGAACAGTTGGAAGTGCTCCGGAAGGCGCGTTCTTTGAAAACCCGGACACGCTACCGTCATTTGATAGATCAACTGCTCAGCACGCCTTCAGACAGCTTCCTGTACAACTGCTTCATGGAGTACGGAAGTAACTTCATCCGCAATTCGGGCTATAAAGAGCACATTATGCGGGAGGAAATAAACAAGCTGTTTGTAACCGATTAACTCTGCCTGTCCGCCATCCCATCCACCCGGCAGGGAGCAAAGCGACTCAGCCACGGCAAAAAGCAGCGGGCGTCTTTCCCCGGATTAACCCGGCAGAAAAGACGCCCGCCCCGGAAAACACAGATATTCACATGCCAGGGTCGGGCCCTGAGTACTACTTCAATTATTTATTGACCTTATATATAAACCTGCCCCCCGGCTAAATGCTCTGACAGCAGTTTATCCGCTGATTATGAGTGAGGGCCGTTCTTATATACTACGAAGAACACCTCTATGGTAGTGAGCAGAACTATGAATTTATGGAAGAAAAAAGAATTGAAGTTTATGTGAAATACAATTACTTCCACAAATAACAGAACCCCCTGCCATACGGAAGGGGTATAACACCTCCATACAGGCGGCCGAGCTGCTCGGAAGGGAAACTATAGAGCTGCCCCTTGCCGGTATGTTCGTTACGCTTCCCGTTCAGCAGGCTAAGCTGATGCTCGCCCTCATTCAGGACTATGCCGACAGGGCCGCTATCGTAACAGCCAAACACAAGGCGGCCGTTATGGCCCTTGAAAGCGTCGAAGAGGTCGACGCCTGTGACTTTAAAACAGGCTATCCCGACAAGATAACCCTTGAAATCCCCGCGCCATGACAGCGCTGCTATACACATCGTTTCTGCTGTTTGTCGCCTATATCACAGCGATCATAGCGGTAAACGGCGGCGTCCCGACATCCGTCTCGGACAGCTTTTACATCCTTAACAGGAGAAAGCAGGGACTTGGCCGCCTGTTTACCCTCTGGTGCGACGCGGTGGGCATATCCGTTATGACGGTGATGTTTGAACTCTCCGGCGGCGCATGGTTCCAGTTCATGTCCTTTTTCGCCGGCACAGGGTTGTGTTTCGCAGGAACAGCCCCGCTGTTTAAATCCCACGAGAAGGTTATACACTACGCTTCGGCCGCCGTGTGCGCCGTTGGCGCCGCCCTGTGGACAGGGTTTATGGGCTGTTACTGGCTTCTGCTTCTCATCATCCCGGCGCCATTCGTCCGGAGAGGAACCCGGATGTTCCGGACTGAGATGGCGCTATTTGTTATTACGTATGGCGCACTCTTTATAATCAATTTAAAGCAGATTTAAAGCGCCTTTAAAGATGGTTATATACGACAAATCCGGAGGTGTGGTTCTCGACATACAGGTGGATGACGAGAGCTTCCGCTATCGTTCGATACGGAAAGATAATACCGTTACACTGTATTATTCCCTTACGCAGCATGTAGAGGTGACCCACACGCCCTGTGTGGATAGTTCCACACGTTACTGTATTAGATTCTCACAAGGTACCTTGTTAAATGCGTCTGCCCCGGAGAGCGGGCTCGATGTTGAAAAAGGTATGGCAAAAAAGTATATCTTCGCTGCTTAAAAATTGGATAATGATTGACGACGAACTAAAGAGACTTTATCGTACTTACACCGGCGCAGAGCCTGAAGTGATGACTGAACTGCCTTCGTCGGGCTCTAACCGGCGCTATTTCCGCCTCGCCGGACGGGAGAGCCTGATAGGCGTGTCGGGGACGTCGGAGGAAGAGAACGCGGCCTTTATGTATATGTCGGAGTTTTTCTGCGCCAAAGCGCTTCCCGTACCTGCGGTATACGCCGTGAGCGACGACAGGCGGTTTTACCTTCAGGAAGACCTTGGCGACACGCTGCTCTTTGACGCCATAACCAAAGGACGGCAGAGCCGTGTCTTCGACGATGATGAGCGACGGCTGCTGCGCCGGACTATCGCCCTGCTGCCTGCCATACAGATGGCGGGCGGAGAGGGGTTTGACTTCGGCAGATGCTATCCGCAACCGGAGTTTAACCGGCGCTCGGCGATGTGGGATCTGAATTACTTCAAGTATTGCTTCCTCAAGGCGACGGGACTGGAGTTTCAGGAAGACCGGCTGGAGGATGACTTCCAGAAGATGTGCGACGCTCTGCTGGATGGTTCTTCGGACACTTTCCTGTATCGTGACTTCCAGTCGCGCAACGTGATGGTGAGAGACGGCAGCCCGTGGTTCATCGACTTCCAGGGCGGCCGACGCGGCCCGGTGTATTACGACGTTGCTTCGTTCCTCTGGCAGGCGAAGGCGAACTTCACCAATGACCTGCGCCGGGAGTTGCTCGATGAGTACATCGGCTCCCTCAGCCGATACCGCAGGGTGGATACCGGGGACTTCCTGAGACGGCTATCGCACTTCGTCATCTTCCGCCACCTGCAGGTGCTGGGGGCTTACGGCTTCAGGGGCTACTTTGAGAAGAAGCCGCACTTTATGCAGAGCGTCCCCTTCGCCATAGCCAACCTGCGAACACTTCTTGAGGAGGATCATCCGCAATATCCGTACCTGTCGGAAGTCCTGAGAGAGCTTACCGGTCTTAAGCAGTTCAACGAAGATATCCCAAGGCGCAGGCTGGAAGTCAGGATCATCAGCTTTGCCTACAAGAAAGGTATACCTAACGACCCGGCGGGTAACGGCGGGGGGTACGTATTTGACTGCCGCGGGGTGAATAACCCCGGCAAGTATGAGCGGTACAATCATTTCACCGGACTGGACGAGCCTGTCGTGCGCTTTCTGGAAGAAGACGGTGAGATAACGAAGTTCCTCGATAACGTCTTCAACCTGGTAGACGCCTCGGTCAAACGCTACATAGACCGGGGATTCGCCAACCTGATGGTATGCTTCGGATGCACCGGCGGACAGCATCGCTCGGTATATTCGGCCCGTCGCCTGGCCGAGTACCTGTGCGGAAGGTTTGACGTGCAAATACATCTTATACATAGAGAACAAAACATTGAACAAATCCTTTGACGCTATTTTATGAAAGCTATGATTTTTGCCGCCGGACTCGGCACAAGACTGAAACCTCTGACAGACGTTATGCCCAAAGCGCTGGTTCCTGTGGGCGGAAAGCCCATGCTGGAACGCCTGATACTTAAACTCAAAGCCTCCGGGTTTGACGAAGTGGTTATAAACATACATCACCTTGGCAGGCAGATAACCGACTTTCTGGAAGCCAACAACAACTTCGGGATTACCATCCACATATCCGACGAAAGCAAATACCTCCTCGATACGGGGGGGGGGCTGAAGCAGGCCGCACCGTTGCTGGGCGGCGGTGAGCCTTTCCTTGTACATAACGCAGACATACTGTCGGACGTTGACCTGACGGCCCTGTACCGCAGCCACGACCCCGCCCGCGCAATGGCTACGCTGCTGGTGAGCAACCGTACGACCTCGCGCTACCTGATGTTTGACAGGGAAAACAAACTCTGCGGCTGGCACAACCGCGATACGGGCGAGGTGAAGTCTTACTTCCCCGACCTCTCGGCTAACCAGTACAACGAATACGCCTTCGGAGGCATACATGTTATGTCGGCCGATATATTCAACCGCATGGAAGAATGGACGGGGAAGTTCTCCATCATCGACTTCTACATCTCGGCCTGTGTGAAAAGCCGTATCGTCGCCCGCTTCGTCCCCGGCATATCACTCTTTGACGCCGGCACTCCCGAAGCGATAGAAGCGGCCCGGAAACAATTAAAACTGACATAAGGAATAAACAACAGGATCATGCTTGATATACAAACCATCCGTAAAGACTTCCCCATACTGGAACGTACGGTATACGACAAGCCGCTTGTCTATCTGGACAACGCCGCAACCACGCAGAAGCCCGCCGCAGTGGTAGAGAAAATAAGGGACGGTTATTATAACGTAAACGCCAACATACACCGCGGCGTGCACTTCCTGAGCCAGGCCGCCACCGAAGCCCACGAGGAAGCGCGGCGCGAGGTACAGCGATTCGTAAACGCCCGTTCGCCCCACGAAATTATCTTCACAAGAGGGACTACCGAAGCCATCAACCTGGTGGCCTCCGGCTTTGCCGACGCATTGCTGTCGCCCGGCGATGAGGTGATAATCTCCGCAATGGAGCATCACTCCAATATCGTGCCGTGGCAGATACAGGCCGCCAAAAGGGATATAGCGATCATGGTCGCCGCGGTTGACGAGAAGGGCGAGTTGTGCATGGACAGCTATCGCCGCCTGTTCTCCGGGCGTACCCGGCTAGTGGCCGTGACTCATGTATCGAACGTGCTGGGAACCGTCAACCCGGTGGAGGATATAATCAATATCGCGCACAGCCACGGCGTGCCTGTACTCATAGACGGCGCCCAGTCGGTACCTCATACGCGGGTAGATGTTCAGGCGCTGGGCGCCGACTTCTACGTCTTTTCCGCCCATAAAATATACGGCCCCACCGGCATCGGCGCACTTTACGGCAAAGAGGAGTGGCTGGACAAACTGCCTCCCTATCAGGGAGGAGGCGAGATGATAGCTTCCGTGTCCTTTGAGAAGACCGTTTTCAACGAACTCCCCTTTAAGTTTGAAGCCGGTACGCCCGACTATATTGGCAGCACGGCCTTCGCCGAAGCCCTTCGTTACGTGGAGCGTCTGGGAATGGATCAGATAGCCGATTACGAGCAGGAGTTGCTGCGCTATGCCACGGAGAGGATACAGTCGCTCGACGTACCGGTTCGCATCTTCGGCCGGGCGGACCATAAGAGCAGTGTGTTATCATTTCTGACAGGCGACATACATCACTACGACATGGGGATGTTGCTCGACCGCTTCGGGATTGCCGTGCGTACGGGCCATCATTGCGCCCAGCCTTTGATGAAGGCGTTGGGTATCGAAGGAACGGTGAGGGCTTCATTTGCCTTCTACAACACAAAGGAAGAGATCGACGTATTCGTGGCCGGACTGGAACGTACTGTGAAAATGCTTACCAAAAGATAGCCCATGTTACTGCCTTACATGGAGCCGGGCCGTATGGAAGCCGGTTGCGACGAGGCCGGGCGCGGATGCCTGGCCGGGCCGGTCTTCGCGGCCGCCGTTATCCTCCCGCCTGAGTTCAGGAACGGGGAGATGAACGACAGCAAACAGCTTACGGAGAAGCAACGTTACCGGCTGCGCCCTCTTATAGAGCGCGAGTCGATAGCCTGGGCTGTGGGCGTGGCTACACCCGCAGAGATTGACGAAATGAATATACTGAACGCCTCCATACTGGCCATGCACCGGGCCGTCGGGCAGTTGTCGCCCGCACCGGAGCATCTGCTGATAGACGGGAACCGCTTCAGCCCTTATCCGGGCATACCTCATACCACTGTTGTAAAAGGGGATGCCATATACCTCAGTATCGCTGCCGCTTCCATTCTTGCCAAGACTTTCCGCGACGATTATATGTTGGAACTGGACAGGGAGTATCCTGCTTACGGATGGAAAGATAACAAGGGTTATCCTACTCTTTCGCACCGCCGGGCTATCCGCTCGTCTGGCGTCACGCCCTGCCACCGGCTGACGTTCACCCTCCTGCCTCCATCTCAGTAAGGGGCCGCCAGGGCCAAATCCGGCGCAGATATTAACCTGAGTTGATGTAAGAAAAGCAACCGCCCCCCTCGTCGTAATCAGCAGTGACGACGAAGGGGAGGGATCAGGCAGGGTATTTCACTAATACTTAAGAAGATACTTCACTAATGCCTTAGGAGGCGCTTCATAAGCATTTTAGAAGGTCCTTCATAAGGGCTTAAGAAGGTCCTTCACTAACGCTTATGAAGGTCCTTCATAGGGGCTTAAGAAGGAGCTTCATAGGGCCTTAAGAAGGTCCTTCTAAAAACGAC
>JAISBL010000128.1 GCA_031266215.1 Tannerellaceae bacterium
AATTACCTTCAGTTCATTCTACTTGTTGCCAATAGCTAAAACATCAAAGAATACACCTTAGGTTATGCAAAGAGCAATGCCGGTTTTGCTTACGTCGAGATTCTTAAATGCGTCTGCCCTGGCTTAGGGCCTTAATGTGAGTAATTCCAGGCGATCTCACGCGAGCGTGTGAAGATACTTTTGCTTTACTTATCCCAAACTCAGGTGCTGAGAGGGGCCAGCGAAGAAAACCATCCCATCACGCGGGGCATTCGCTTCGCTCCGGTAGATGATGGCGCCGGGGATAGTAAGTCCGCGCCCGGGCAGGGTGATGCGGCGGACTTCGCGACCTGCTGCGTCGTAGACGTATATCTCACCGTCGGCTATGTAGAGGTTGCCCTCGCTGTCGGTCACGTTACTGTATTGTCCCTGCGGGTAGAGGGTACGGAGGTTGGCGAGGCGGCCGTCCGGGAGTACGTCTAGGCCTACCGTCGTTTTGTTGTTCTCATTGGCTACGTAGAATGGCCCGGATTGTCCGGGGGTTACGTACGACAGGGCGGCTGAGCGGCTGAGGTCGTAGGTCTCAGGGATGATGGTGACGCCGTCGGGAGCCAGGAAGCTGCTGTCGGGAGCGCCTGTGACGACGCGGTCAAAGTCGCCGCGCCAACGGCTAGACGGGTGTATTATCCTTCTGACGTCTTTCACGTCCTTCGTTGCTACGCGGGGTAGCAGACGGATGGTCTCGTCGGGATCGGACGGGTCTATGGAGTAGCACCATGCACCCCAGCCGCTGTTGCCCCAGCCGCTGTACATGGGGTTGTCGTCGGGCAGGCGCCTGACTGCCTCCTGCTGTCCGTTAACGAGGTAGCCCGGCTGCGGGTCGTAGCGGAAAACGACCAGGAGGTTGTCTTTGGTATCGACGGCCAGCGTGAAAGGCTTCCAGGGATAGTCGGACAGTAGCGAGAGCGTGCCTGTGAGGGCGTCCCATTTGTATATCTTTTTCAGGCGGTTCTCGCCGAAGTATACGTTGCCTTTGCTGTCTGTGGCGGCCCCGGCGGCGAACTCAAAGCCGCCGGCCAGTTTGTTGACCGCCCAGGGACGGTTGTCAAAGGGACGGTTGCCCTTCTCGTCTCCGGATACGTTGAGGCGGGCAAAATCCCATGCGTATACGGGTATCTCTTTGTTCACGTCGTAGACTGGTATCTCTATTACGGGCAATACCTGGGTGTAATTGTGGAGGTTGCGGAACTCTATGTCGCGACTGTTCCACAGCCTTATGCCGAACTCCTGCGGCGTCGATGCGCGTATGACGCGGTACATCCAGAGATTGGCAAACATGAGGCGGCTGGAGTTGGATATCTCCAGCATCTTACAGTCTTTGCCCTCGCGGCCTTCTTCTTCAAACTGGAAGGCGTAGACTTTCCAGTTGGATACGTTCTCGAAGCGGGCTTCGTTGCGCACGTGGTGCTCCAGCGACATGGCGTAGATGCGGCCCGGCGTAGAGGTGTTGCTTACGTACAGTCCGCCTGCGGCGTAAGTGTTGGCCGTCCATATGTCTTTGATAGTGCCGCCTCCGCCGCGGGCTATCCAGAGGCTCCAGTACTGGTTATCCCAGGCGAGGTCGAGGCCCTGCGCGGCTACGGGACTGGAGGGCGAACTGATGGCGGGGCCCTGGTTGCGGCGTTGCGGGGCCGCGGCCGACGGGTTGGCCGCCGGTTTGCGCATTGTGCCGTGGCCGCCTACGAACTTGACGTCGTTCATCAGCGAACCTTCGCCGGCCAGCCACTTGCAGCCTACGGCACGATAGTTATATCCGCCGGTGTTTATCCCGATGCCATTAAGTATATCGTCGCCGCCTGCCGACGACTCCACTACCGGCTGTGGAGGGCCAAAGCCGCTGAATGCCGGTTCGCTCTCTTTGAGTACGAACTGCGTGCCGAAGGGGTGCAGCCCTATGAGCGTTGTGCCCGGCGCCATCCTGATAGTCCCGGTCAGGCGATACCAGCCCTGCGGGACGTATATGTGCCGGTGCGTGGCTATGGCCCGGCGGAAGGCTTCGGTATCATCCGTTTCGCCATCGCCTTTGGCCCCCAGGTCGCGGATGTTGACCCACGAGTCCATAGACGGCAGCGGGGGAACGTCATTGGCGGCCGGCATGGCAAAGGCGGCCAGAGGCTCTATGTCTTTTATGTTCTCGTAGTGCGAAGGCGTTGTGAGGTCGTTCATTACAAGCCCATAGGTGAAGTCTTTCACACGGTACTGGCGGTCTTTCACCCCGACCTTCTCCCCGCTGCCGGTGTATGACACCAGCGTGGGGACGTTCCTGCAATGGAGGTTAATGATGTTAAGCTGAGAGAAAGAGTTGTTTTCCACGCCTACCACTATGCCGGCCTCGGAGACGTTCTCGAAGTAAGAGTTCTCTATGTGCAGGCGGTCGGCCCTGCCCTGCTGCATCTCAAAGGCTACCGGCACGTTCCTTACCTGCATGTTGACGATGGCGAAGCCGGCTTCGCGGCTCAGGACGGCCGCTTTGCGCTGCCCTTCGAAATAAGTATCCACCATCATCATAGGCCATCCGGGAGACGTACGTCCGGAGGTTATGCCGTAGTCGCCGCCGTGGAAACTGACGTTTTCCATCTCATTGCCCACGTCGTATACGCCGGCCTTTCCGTCTCCGGTATACAGTACGCAGTGGCTTATAAAGCTATGCTGGGCGAAGTGTGAACGTATGCCCACGGCCTGCGGGTTGCCCTTGTCTATACGGATGTTTATGTTGGACAGCGCGCTGTAAAACGTACCCGCGCCGGCGTCCTGCGGTGTGCGTCCTTCGGGCACCAGTCCGCCGGTGAACCATATCATATAGTTCTGTTCGCTCCGGAAGCCCGGCGCATTCCTTTTGAGGATGATCTCAGGACGGTTCTTACCGTAACCTATAAGACGTATGGCCCCCGGCACGTGGATAGTCTTACTTATAAGGTACTTCCCTTCGGGGATGAAGAGTATGCCAAAGGCTTTTTCGGTCTTCAGGCGGTTAATGGCGCCCTGGAGCGCGTCCGACACGTCGGTCCTGCCATCCGCCTTTATGTTGTATTCGTCAGCGGTAAAGTAGAAAGCCTCCGGATCATCCGGACGCAGTGTGTACACCGAAGCGTCGGAGGCGGCATACGCCACCGGCGCGACGACGGCGGCAAGGCATGCCAGTAGTGACAACCGCCATAGGTAATATCTGTTTTTCATGGTCTTCATTATTTCGTATTCATTCACTTACTATCTATATAAAATCGCACATCAGCATCAGCCACCGGCATGAAGGATGCACCCATATCTCTTTCCAGTTATAGCAGTTCTCGGCCGGCCAGTAAGGGACGTCCCTGTTGAAATGCGTCTGCACGCCAACGGGCAGGCCGCCCACCAGATTGCCGCTCGTAACGCTGTATTGCCCGGCATATCGATATCCCTCGCCGTACATAAGGCTTTGGGCGAACGGATTCAGGCCGAGATGCCAGTCAAGGGCGCGATAAGCGATATTGAGCAACTCTTCGTCGCCAAGATAGTTGGCCGCCACAGCCAGGCCTTTGGCCTGAGAGAGCGTAGTCCCGCTATTGCCCCTGAACGTTGTCCATACAGGGAAGCGTTTGAGGAAGTAGCGGTCATTCAGTCTGACACCGCCCGTTATCTGCTCCGTCTCCACTTCGCCACGCGCCCGTTCCAGGTCGTAGACGCCGGCCGGGATCATATAATACGGGGCGTCGTAAGAGGCCACCTCTTTGTAGAACCCGGCATACAGTTCGATGGCTTTCTTCCAGAGGCCGGCACGGTCGGGGAGGAGTTCGGACAGTCGGACCAGTCCGACTACGGCGTCCTGCTCATGGCTGCGGTGCGGATAATGCAGTATGTTCTCCCCGGCAGGCGTACGGTGGAAGAAGCCCTTAAGGGAAACACCGTCGCCAAGTTCCGACTGCTGCTGGCATTCGACGATATAGCCGGCATAGGCGACAGCCGCCACAGTATACGCCTCGTCGGATGTGGCCCGGTAAAGAGCGAGGGCGGCGTTAAGGGCGGCGCCGGCAAGTTCTATATTCATCCTCCTGTCTTCTATCTGCGTACCGAAGGCGAAGTCTTCAACAGCGCACCTGAGGGCGTAGGCGGACAGGTAGCTGTCTTTAGTCCTGAACATGACGGCCGCCGTCGCCTCTGTTGTGGCGGAGACGAGGTTGGCGTGCGGACTGTTCTGAGCTTCGTCGGAGAAGTCGTCTTTGGAGCCGATGATGCCGTCGGTCCACATGTCTTTGGTAGACCATACGTTCCTGAAGCCATCGCCGAAGCGCGTTCTCAGCATCCAGTCCACTCCCCAGCGGGCCTCTTCCAGCAGGCGGCCGGAGAGGGCGGCGTCGGACGTTTCTGTCTTTTCGGCCAGCATCATCATGGCAAAGGCCGCCTCGGCCGTGTTCACCAGGCCCTGCGAGAGGTCGCCCGCATCGTGCCAGCCCCCGTGAATGGGAACCATGCGGCCGTCGTGCGTGCTGACCCAGTCGAGGTGGCAGGCGTCGTGTACGCCCTCTACGTGGAATCCGCAACGCTGCGTGTAGAAATGGTTGATGGTCTTTATTATCGAACTGCGGTAGACGCCGGCGAAGTCATCGATGCGGAAAGGCCTGCTCTGCAGTCCGCCCGCCTCGATCAGGTACGTGCCGGGGGTATTCACATCGCTGAAGTCAATGACGCTGAAGTCGCCCAGCGGCGTTGTAACCGGAGATACGGGGCGCTCTGTCACAGTCCTGCCAGAGACGGCGTCTTTGAGCCGGAACACTCCGCCCGGAGCATCGGGCGTAAAGGCCACCTTGGGATAGCCTGCCGCATATCCGGCATGATTATAGGCGATCTGGCCGGGCGCGACATCCCAGCCTTCAAAGTGATCGGCCTCCACCTTCTCCAGATACAACTCGTCGATGTAGTAATCGGCTACCTCCGCCGCGCCCGGCTCGTTGCCCTGCAGGCGGTAACGTATCTCGACGCCGGTCACCTTCTCCCTTCCCAGATGGGCTATCTCCCAGTAGACCCTGTTCCATTTATGGTTCTCAAGCACCTGGTAGTTCAGTCCGTTACGGCCGTAAACGTCGGGCGTTTTGT
Organism: Tannerellaceae bacterium; assembly: GCA_031266215.1. GTDB lineage: Bacteria > Bacteroidota > Bacteroidia > Bacteroidales > Tannerellaceae > DFXE01. The sequence continues at coordinate 5,110 of JAISBL010000128.1, forward strand.
CTTCTCCGTCATTATGGAAGACCAGACTGATGGAGACGACCCTGAAGCCGGGCAGGTCGGGGTAGATCATGAACGATATGCGGTTCCACGGCGTCCAGTCTTCACTGTCCACTTCGTAGACGGCGCTGGCCACACCCCAGGGCCTGCCATCGGCTGGCGGTTCGGTTCCTTTTGTGGGGGAGGTGAGAAGGAGCGACGACTGCCCCTTGTATGTCCGGGCGTCTGAGAGTGACAGTGCGCCGTAGCCACGGTGCGCCCAGCCGTCCATCGTTTCCATGCCGGAGAGCAGTCTGGCGTCGGAGACTTCCTTCTGCGACCAGGCGTACTCAAGCGTATTTTCGTATGGCGCCGTGATGGGCATCGGCGGTATGTCTCCCGCTGTTTCCCCGACCGGCTTTACAGCGCAGGATGATAACAGGAGGATGGCGCTGAACAGGTTTATATGATAATGCTTCATAACTGAAAAGTGTTTTACGGTGTTATTTGATACGGACGCTGAATAGCTTTGAACGTGAGGTTATGAACAGGGTGTTGCCGTCGGGGCCTCCGAAACATAGGGCCGAGGGGCGTTCGGGTACGTCGATGATGCCTTTCTGACTGCCGTCGCGATCGAATATGTATATCTGGCCGTCGGCGACGTAGACGTTACCTTCGCTGTCTACGGCAGAGCCGAACTCGCCCCATTCGACAAAGTATTCCAGTCCCGACAGCGTGCCGTCAGCGGCTACATCCATGCGCACCATGCGCTTGTCGTATTCGTCGGAGGCGTAGAACGGCCGGCCCGGATACGCTTCCAGAAGCGAAGAGGCGCGCGCAAGGTCGTACTGGTCGGGGATGATGGTCCTGCCGTCGGGAGCGGCGAAGCAGAGTTCGGGCCTGAACATGACCACGGTGTTGAAGTCGTGGAAGTCGCGCCACCTGTTCGACGGGTAAAGCGCCTTATGCACGTTGGGCACTGAACCCATCGGGACTTTGGCGAGGGCCCTGATCGTTTCCTCCGGGCGATCCGGATCGATGGAGTATACGCGCGTCTCGTAGGCGTTGTTGCCATAGCCGGCAAAAGAAGTGCCGCGGGTATCGGGATAGGATATGGGGGCTTCCTGCTTTCCATCTACCATATAGCCGGGCTGCGAGCGGTAGCGGGCGACAACGAGAAGGTTGTCTTCGGTATCTACTCCGAGCGAAAGCGGCTCCCAGGGAAAGTCGGAGACGAGCGAGATGGTGTTTGTAGCGGCCGACCATCTGTATATGCGGCGGAAGCGCTGTTCGGAGAAGTAGACGTTGCCCTTGCTGTCGCGGGCCAGCCCTTCGGCAAACTCAAAGCCGGCGGCCAGTTGCTGCACCTTCCCGGCCTCGCCTGTCAGTGGCGTGCGGCGCGGTTCATTACCTGTGACAAACAGGCGTTGCAGTTCCCAGGGGCGCACTTCTATATCCTTGTTGATGTCGTACAGGGGGTTGTCGGTGGTGTATTTGATCTGCGAATAGTTGTGGAGGTTGATGAACTCGATGTTCTCGCAGCCTTCCCACAGGCGGACAGAGTACGGGTAGGGTTCGCTGATGCGGATGACGCGGAACATATAAAGGTTGGCAAACGTGATGTTGCGGCAGCCTTCCATCTCTATCGGCTGGCACTCCGTACCCTCGCGGCTCTCCTCTTCCAGTTGGAAACACAGTATCTTCCAGTTGGCGACGTTCCTGAACCGCGCCTCATTACGCACGTGGTGCTCCAGCGACATGGCGTAGATACGTCCCGGAGTAGAGGTGTTGTTAATGTACAGCCCGCTCGCCGCATAGGTAGAAGCCGTCCATACGTCTTTGATGGTCCCGCCCCCGCCATTGGTCACCCACAGGCTCCAGTACTGGTTATCCCAGGCGAGGTCCATGCCCTGGGCTGCGATGGGGTTATAGGGCGAACTGATACGAGGCGCCTGGTTATTGCCGCGCCCTGCGGCGGCCTGTTGTCTCTCGGCCGGCGGCATCGGCTTTGACATCCCTCCATGACCGCCCACGAACTTGACGTCGTTGAGGTAAGAGTTCCCGTCCGCCATCCATTTTACACCTACGGCCCGGTAGTTATATGCACCGGTATTTATGCCGATACCGTTCAGCACGTTCGTCCCGCCAACGGAAGATTCAAGCAGGGCCTTCGGCGGGCCAAAGCCGCTGAACGCCGGCGTACTCTCGGCCAGCCTCAGTTGGGTGCCGAAGGGATGGAGTCCTATCAGGCGGACGCCGGGCCTGAGCCTGAGCGTCTCCGAGATACGGTACCAGCCCTGCGGGACGTAGATATTGTCGTACCGGTCTACGGCATCCTGAAACGCCCGCGTATCGTCGGTAGCGTCATCGCCTTTGGCCCCAAGGTCGCGAATGTTCACCCAGCCGTCCATAGCCGGCAGCGCGGGTATATCCCTCAGCATTACGGCAGGCATGCGCGAGACCGGCTCTGCGTCGAGTATCGTACGGTAAGCAGGGCGCGAGACCATATCGTCCATCCGCAGGCCGTGAGCGTACTCTTTTATATGATAAACCCTGTGTGCGACGGCCGTCCGTGTTCCGCTGCGGCGGTATGAGGCCAGCACGGGAACCTGCGAGCAGTATACGTTGCGGAGGGTTATCTGGTTATTGCTGTTGTTTTCGTTACTGATGACGATGGCGGGGCCGCTGACGTTCTCGAAGCGGCTGTTCTCCACGAACAGGCGGTCGGCATAGTTGGGGTCTATATCAAAGACGGCGGGTACGTTCCTGACCTGGAGGTTTACCATCGCCAGTCCTGACTCCTGGCAGCGCAGGGCCGCCACGCGCTGCCCCTCAAAATAAGAATCCACCATAACCACCTGCCACCCCGGCGAGGCTTTTGTGGTATAGATACCGTAGTCGCCGCCGAAGAAGGCGACGTTCTCCATCTCGTTGCCCACGTCGAACAGTCCCGCCTTACCCTTGCCGGCATACACCGCGACATGGCTTATGAAGCTGTGCTGCGCATAATGCGTGCGCAGGGCCACGGCATGGGGGTTACCGTCTTCTATGCGCAGGTTAATGTTTGACATGGCGCTGTAGAACGTGCCCGCCCCGGCGTCGCGCGGCGTCTGGCCCGGCTCTACGGCGCCTCCGGTGAACCAGAACATATAGCCGGCCCGCCCCTTGTCTGTCGCCACCTCTTCCTGATAGCCCGGCGAGTTACGGGCGAGGATGAACTCCGGCCGCTTCGCCCCGTAGCCTATCAGGCGGATGGCGCCGGGGACGTAGATGGTTTTACTTATAAGGTACTTTCCTTCGGGGATAAAGAGTATGCCGAAGTTCTTTTCGCGCTTCACCTGGTTGATGGCGGCCTGAAGGGCTTCGGAGACGTCGGTCTTTCCGTCGGCCTTAACGCCGGTGAAGTAGAACGCCTCCGGGTCTTCGGGGCGCAGGGTGTAGACTGATTCCAGTTGAACCGCCCCGCCCCGCATGAGTGACGCAGAGCACAGAAGGAGGGTCAGTAGTAATCTTGACAGATTCATCATAATACGTATGTTTTTAGTTGGTTATTAAATCTCATGATTGTTACAGCGCGGGTCAAAATTACATTTTTTCTCATATGTCTGCGATGCATTATTGCATACCCCCGCTATAAATCTGAGTTCGATGTAAGAAAATCAACCGTTCCCCCATCGTCGTCATCAGCATTGACGACGACGGGGAGGTATCAGGCAAGGTATTTCACTAATACTTAAGAAGATACTTCACTGACACTTAAGAAGGCGCTTCGTCGGCATTTTAGAAGGTCCTTCATAAGGGCTTAAGAAGGTCCTTCATAGGAGCTTAAGAAGGATCTTCATAGGGGCTTAAGAAGGACCTTCTAAAAACGCCGGGTAAAAACCCGTGTCCGGTATAAGGAGACGCTCCTGTAAAAACACACGCGTGGCGCCGCTCGCATGAGGGTTTCTCTTATGTCGAACCAGGGTTATAATATTAGCGCAGATACCTGAGATGCATTATATCATACGCCTGCGATAAGATGTCGCAGGCGCGTGATATGCATTATCCCGCATGTATAGACCAATGCAGTTTATCCTCCGGCGCTACATAGGGATGATGACAGCCGGGGCGTAGTTATGCCGTACGGTCCCGACTCCCTGTACGCTCGCCAGTGCGCCGATGCGGAAGTAGTAGTTGCGGTTATAGGCGAAGTGGGCGGCGTTCGCGGCCAGGTCGATGCTCAGGGTGTAGGTCTCGCCGTCGATGTCTCTGGCCGGACTGAAGTTCTGTGTGGCTCCGGAGATGTCAAACTTAACCTGCTCGCCGACGTACATGTCGGTGAAGGCGTACAGGCGTACGGATGCGAGTTTTACCTCCGGCCTGCCGGCCTCAAGGCCGAATGTGGCCACTATGCTGCCCCCCTCCCTTCGGATGCCGGCATTCTTCACCCTGATATATGGCGTGACCTGGAAATCATGCTGGTTGTCTCCCTTTTTTATCTCCATATCATCAATGGTGAAGGGGTAGAAGTTGCCATTGATAAACTCGATCTTGTAATGGGCGGCAAATACCATGTCGTTGCGGAACTCTCCGCTCTGCATGACTACCCACGTCTGGGCCGACTCCGTAGGCCATCCAAGCTCGTAGGCCCGTATTGCCGAACCGTTCTGTATGTCGGTCTCCACCAGCTCGCCGGTCTGTGCGTCTTTTATCCCTCCGTGAAAGGAAGCGTTGGGGGCTTCGTAATTATCTATCTTGAATATATCACATGAAGCGAGGGTGAAAATCAGGGCTGCCGTCAGCCCGGTGTTCAGTATCTTTTTCATACGTAATAAAGTATTATGTATTGGGTTATTAATGTCCCGGATTCTGCACCAGATTGCTGGTATTAACTCCCGGAACGGAGAAGTAATAGTTGTTGGGATTGAAGGTGCGCCCTCCCGCCTGCTCGTCGTAGTAAAGGTTGACGCGCACAAAGACGTACCTGGGAGCGGCTTCGCGCAGGTCTGTCATTGGTACAAGGGCGTGACGCTTGCCGGCGGTAAAGAAGGTGTGGTAATCGCGGCGGCGGGCCATGTCCCAATACCTGAAGCCTTCGAAAGCAAGCTCTATGCGGCGTTCTTTCAGGACGTTCTCCAGCGTAAGCGGTATGTTGTCCCTGTGCCCGGCCCTCCGGCGGATGGCGTTGAGGTATGTGGCGGCGGCCGCAGCGTCTCCCTTCTGGCTTTCAACGACTGCCTCGGCGTAGTTGAGGTATATCTCGGCCAGGCGCATATCTATCCACGACGTGGTGGAACTTCGTTCTACGCCGGGGATATTCTTGTTCTCGGCCAGATACTTGCGGATGGAGAAGCCTGAGCATGAGAAGTTGGCGTCGTCGCTGCGCCCCATTCCGAAGAAGCCTGAGTAACCGCCGGCGCTCTCGGCCCCATAGGTGTAGTAGGTGTTACCGTCGAGCCCCAGCTCGCTGCCGGCGGCATAGACGGTGACGGCGCCGTTCTTACCTATCAGTCCGCCCTGCATAACGATCCTGGTCCCCTTGAATGACGCCCCCGGAACGATGATACTCGCCAGGAGGCGTGCGTCTTTGCCGCGGAAAGGCTCGTAAGGGTCTTCGTACCTGATGAAAGGTATGCTTACGTCGAGGTTGTTTGGGTTGGCGGTGTAGAAATCCTCATTACCGTCGGAGCGCGTACGTATCTTTGCACTCTGTCCGGCGCCGTTGTCGGTATAGTCCTCGTACAGGTCTACGATGTCGAGCGTCGGACTGTAGCGGCCGAACTTGTGAAAGCCGGGATTCACCTGCGCCGGACTGTAGCGGATGTCATAATCGTGCCCCTGGTTGGATATGGTAGTCCCGTCGAGGTAGGCGCGGCTGAATATGATCTCTTCGTTCTGCGTGAGGAAGAGGTACTGGTAGTTGGCGGCCGCTTCTTCGGGGGTCGCCGGATCGGGCATATACAGAGAGCGCCCGGAGCGGTCGATGATCTCTTTGGAGGCATTGATACACTCGGTGTAGAAATAATCGGCGTCGGCCGGCGTCATTCCGCCTACCAGCTTCAGGGTTACGGCCTCGCCTATAAGCGGAGCCCTGTCCCAATACCTGGCGATGGAGGCCGCATGCAGGGCGACCCTTGACTTCAGTCCGTAAGCAGCCCATTTAGATGCCCGGTAAACGCCATCCTGCGAAGACAAAGTTTCGGGCAGTCCGGCAATAGCCATGTCGCACTCACGAAGGATAAACTCCCAGGTCTCCTTCTCGGTATTGCGGGGGATGAAGAGAGCGTCGTTGCCGGTTCCCGGAGCGTAGTCATTGTCCAGCAGCCGGTCTATAAGCGGCACGCCGCCGTACCTCTTGACCAGTCCGTAATATATATAGGCGCGTACGAAGTGCGCCTCGGCTGTAAGATGACTGAAGGTAGCATCGTTTATAACTCCGTCGTTCATGGCCGTCTCGATGTTCTGAAGGAAGAGGCTCACGTCGCGGTTCCTCTCATACGCATTAGTCAGATACTGGTAACCGCCCGGGCCTACGGCATTACCGCCGTCGCTCTTGATGCTTTCATCGGTATACATCGACGTCATGACAATCTCGCTGACGCCCCCGCCCCATCCTCGGCGGTTGAAGCCCACATCAGGGCGGAAATTAAAGTCCTCCATCGGGATAGAGTTGTACAGGTCGGCCAGCAACGTACGCAAGCCCTTTTCACTGTTCAGCAACTGGTCGGCGCTGATCTGCTCAAGCGACTCCAGTTCGAGGTATTCATTACAGCCGGAGCCCGTTATCAGAAGAAACGCACCGGCGATAGCAGCTATCTTGGTTCTTATAATTGTTTTATTCATAACAGTTCCTCCGTAGTTAAAAGTTAATATTCACGCCCACGTTAAACGCCTTCATGATGGGATAAGCCAGGTTGGCGTTCCAGGCATTCTCCTGCCGTTCGGGGTCGGCATCCCTCAGCTCCCTTTTACAGAAGGTGAAGAGGTTCGTACCGTTGAGGAAGACCCTTACGCCTCCCACACCGATGCTCCTGAGCGTAGAGCGCGGGATGGTGTAGCCTATCTCAACGTTCTTTATACGCAGGTAAGTAGCCTGCGGGCGCCATACGTTGATGGTGTTGCCGTCGGCCGTATTGTCGCGGTTGCTGCGTATGGCCGGGAAGTAACCCGCCACCCATGTTGTGGATGGGTTATAAGGATCGTCGGCTACGTTCGCCGTATGCCAGCGGTCGAGGAACTTCTTGTGCAGCGTCGGGTAGCGCCCATAGCCCCAGATGTCATCCATAGAGTACTGGATAGAGTAAAGCGCCGCACCCTGGAGAAGAATGTTCAGGTCGAAGTTCCTGTAATTGCCGGCCAGTGTGAACCCGAACTGTAGCGGAGGGTTGACACGCTGGCTGGTGCTGCGGTCGCCCGACACATATCCGGTTTCGCCGTAGGCCCAGTTGTTGAACAACTGGTCTTCGCCGCTTATCCTGCCGTCACCGTTGTTGTCGTGTATACGGAAACTTCCGGGCAGGATCTTCGAATTACCCTGTGCGCCGCCCATGAGCGGAGCCGTTTCGTACTGGTCGAACGAGGTGTACTGCCCGTCGTAGGTATAGATGAGCGAACGCCCGGTCAGGCGGTTCTCGTTACCATTCCGCCACCTGTCCCACTGGCTGGTGAAGGGGGCGCGCTCACTGTGCAGGCGTTTAACGCGGGAGAAAGTGAGGTTTCCGCCTATGGCGTAAGAGAAGCTGCGTCCGATCTTACCCCTGTGCGTCAGGGCCAAGTCGAAGCCCATGTTCATGTCGGAGTTGATGTTCTCCATCGGGAAGGAGGCGCCGAAGGTGTTGGGTACGGAAGACTGCCGGTTCTCCAATATCCCGGTGTTCTTACGCTGGAAGTAGTCGAACGACCCTCCGAGCTTACCGTTCCACAGGTCGAAGTCGATACCCACATTAGATATAAGCGACGTCACCCACGACAACTGGTCGGTTACGACGCCCGGAGGATACATCCCGATGGTGAGCGATCCGTCGTCAAAGACGTAACCCCGGTTGGTATCGCCCGTATAAGCCGCCACGTACTGGAAGGCGCTGCCGGTGTCGCGTCCGCTCTCGCCATACGAAGCCCTCAGTTTGATGTTATCGGCAAAAGGTATGAGGTTTTTGATGAACGCCTCTTCAGACAGGCGCCATCCGACGCTGACGGAAGGGAAGAGCACCCAGCGTTTACCAGGCGCGTAACGGTACGAGCCGTCGTACCTCACGACCGCTTCGAGGAGGTACTTCTCGGCATAGTCGTAATTGACGCGCCCGATATAGGCGGCAAGCCTGCGGAACTCGCGCAGCCCGTCGTTGGACGCCGTCGTAGACGAGCCCTGCCGGATAATATCATGGGTGTAGATGTCGAGATACTGGCGGTCGCCCCTTACCCAGTCGAAGCGTTCGCGCGAAGCTTCCATCAGTCCCGTCAGGTTGATGGTATGATCGCCGAAGTCTTTGGTATAATTAGCCATCGCCCTGACGTAGGCTTTCTGATACAGGTCGATGCGGTTCCAGTAACGGTCGGAGCCGAAAGTGGCCACGAAGTCGTCGGTATAGTAATCGTACAGGTCGTAGGATTTCTGCAATTCGGACTGGTTGCCGTTGCGTATGTCATACGATCCGATAAGCGACAGCGTCAGGCCTTTGATGAAAGGAGCCTTATAAGTCAGCTCTACCTGCGACTGCGCGTTGAGGTTGTCGAGACGGCGGTAGCCGTCGGCATCGGGATCGACCAGTGCGGCCGGGTTCTTGTTCTCAGGCGCAATGGCCGAGTAGTGCTTATCGTTGGCCATAGTGTGCCATCCGATGCCGCGGTCGTTCACGACGAGGGTCTTATACGTCCAGAGGAAGTCTTCGCGGCCCTGCTGGCGCTTGTCCACGCGCCCGGATACGTTGACGTTCATCGTCAGGTCATCCGTGAGGTTAGCCGTTACGTTAGTCCTGAAGTTATACCTGCGGTAATACTGTATATCACTTTTCAAAAGCCCGTTGTCTTCGGTATAGTTCAGACTGGTAAAGTACCTGACCCGCTCGGATCCGCCCCTGACCGAGAGGTTGTGGCTCTGCTGCGGAACCATGTCATACATGAACATGCCTATCCAGTCGTTATCCTGGTATCCGGGGGCGTTTGTCCTGTACTTTTCCAGCAGGTCATCGTCATAAGTAGGCATTCCGCCGATATTACGCTGCATCTCGTTAGCCATCACACGGTAGGTATAGGCATCCACGGTAAGCTCCATGCCGGTGGGGACCTTCAGGCCATACATGCCCGAATAGGAGAAGCGCGCCTTGCTGGCCTCGCCCTTCCTGGTGGTGACGATGATAACGCCGTTGGCGGCGTTCATGCCGTAGATAGCGGCGGAGGCGTCCTTGAGGATGGAGATGCTTTCCACATCCTCGGAGTTCAGTTGGGCGAGCTCGGCAACCCCGTCGCGGTTACGTGTTATGCCGTCGATTACCACAAGCGGCTCGCCGTATCCGCGTATGCTGACCATATTGTCGAACACGCCGGGCTCGCCGGTTTGCTGGCGTATGAGCAATCCGGGCATCTTACCCTGTAGATTGGTGATGAGGTTCTCTGTCTTCGTCGATGTAATATCTTCGGAGCGAATGGCAGTGACGGCGCCCGACAGGGTTTCTTTCCTCTGCGTTCCGTATCCCACGACAACGACCTCTTCAAGCGCCTGTGAGTCTTCGTACAGGGTGATGGCGAAGGTGTTTGTGTTGCGGACGGCTATCTCCTGCGTAACATATCCCACATAGCTGACCAGCAGCGTGGCCCCCTGCGGCACCTGCGGGATGGAGAACCTGCCGTTCAGGTCGGTTATCGAGCCCAGGGTTGTTCCGCGGACAGAGACATTCACCCCTATCAGCGGTTCGCCTGATTCATCGGTCACTGTGCCGGTGATGGTCCTTGTCTGCTGCTGAGCGGCCGGCGTCCGGTAGGCGGCGGCAGGCTCTGCCATAGCGCCCGGCGCCCTGCGCGAGATGGTGATCTGCCGGTCTTCTATGGCATAGGTGTTGTCTGTCGATTCAAATATCCTGTCAAGTATCTTATCGACAGTCTGGTCTTTCACATCGATGTTGACCCTGCGGTTAATATCAAGGGCATTGTCATAATAGAAGAAGATATATTCGCTGTTTTTCTCTATTTCGGCAAACACGTCTTTTACGCTCTTGTTGTTTATGGTTAACGATAACCGGGTGTTTTGCGAATAGGTCGTAGTGGCGTATCCAAAACCGGCGCCGATGAATAAGAGCAAAACCGTCAGCCGGGCGATGCCGGCTACTTTTCTTAAATTAGCTTCCATGAAGCTGACTTTTTGTGGATTTATCATACATTTGAATGATTTTAAATTAGATAACTGTGCTTGTTTATTCAAATTTTTAATCGGCCGGATGATATTGCGAGTATTGTCCGGCATTTTTATTTAACTACTGTTTATCCATAGGCATACCGGTTTTATTTGTTAGTAATCATATATCGTTCTCCATCGTAATGGCAGATGATGGGCGCGGTGTGCGAAATACTGTTCAGCACCAGCCGGAGGTCGTCTTTAAGGTGCAATTTGCCGGAGCACCTTAGTGATGCAACCTGTGGAGAGTACGTAATCTCCCTGCCGTAATAGCGTGAGAGGCGTTTGAGTATCACATCCAGGCTTTCACTCTCGTAGCGGTAGGCGCCCGACCTCCATGTAATGTAGTTTTCCACATCTACGCTCCTCACCTCCGGCGTACCGTTAGCATACAGATACATCTCATTGGGAGAGAGGGTGACTTCTTGTTCCGTCCCCGGCTGTATCTTCACCGCTCCGGATACCAGTACGATGTTATGGACAGTATCGTTCCTGTAGGCCATGACATTAAAAGAAGTGCCCAATACCTCGACATTGAGTCTGTCTGTTTTTACTACGAACGGACAGGCGGCGGTGGGCGATACCTCCAGGTAGACCTCGCCGTCTACGTATATCTCCCTTTGCCGCCTGTCGAACGCCGCGGGATAAACCACCCTCGTTCCCGCGTTTACCCATAGTCTGGTCCCTTCGGCAAAAGTGAGCATCGAGCGCTTGCCCGGCGGTACTATCAACTGGTTGAAGACTGCCCGGCCGGTATGCGGTTGCCTGTTCTTTAAGTCCGTCTCCCGGTTGTTGATGTCTATACCTTCTTCATGATACACTATCCGGGCCTCTTCGCCTGCAAGCGACAGGGTTTCTTCGCCCGCAAGGACAAGCTGTATGTCTGTAGTCCGGACGTTCGGGGCTTTTATGTTTTCGATGCCGGACGCGTGCGGCCCTGCGGGTTCATGCTGTGTCAAAGCATTAAGCAGATATAGGAAGACGAATGAAACGGCTATGGCCGATATGGTGGAGAAATAAAAGCGGAAGCGGTTTTTCCTCCTTCTCAGGTTTTCCTTATTAGCTATTTCTATGTTTTCCCACAGGTTGTCTATCTCGCTGCGCCTGATACGCTCCGGGCGCACCTGTACGGACCGGATAAAATGCCCGGCCAGTTCATAATCCGGCCGGTCGATCGTTCCGTCTTCAAGCGCCTTACTCCAGTAAGCGTCCGACTCCTCCGTCGGGAACGTCACCGATGTAATGAAACGGTTGTCCTGAAGCAATTCCTCTATGGTATGTGAACTATATTTCTTATATACGTCTTCTTCCATCATGGCATAATCAATTATTCTTGTCTTTGAATTTAACGGTATATTTATTTACACTCAGCACAACTTTGTCTCTTGCCGGGGAAAGCGTTTTCACTTTCCTGATGGCCCGCTGTATAAGGTTCTGCACCGACTGGTAGTTCATGTCCATCAGCTCGCAGATACACTTCATATCCATCATTTCCACATAGCGATAATATATCACCTCCCTCTGCCGGGGAGTGAGCGAATCCAGTATACGTCTCATCTTTTCTTCACGTTCCAACTCCATCTCACCCGCTATCATACAGTCTTCAATAGTATATTCCACGCTGAAAACCGGCTCTATCGTATCTATGTGGTAAAATGCCTTGTCTTTCTGGAACACATTGAAAAGCGTATTTTTCAGGGAAATGAAGAGGTACAGCTTCACGTGGTCGGTCTTATTCAGTCTCGACCGGTTACTGTATATCTTCACAAAGACATCCTGGATACAGTCTTTAATCAGCTCCCTGTCAGTGGTAAAACGCATACCGTAGGAAAAAAGGTCTCCTACATATTTCTTGTAAAAGTATGCGTAAGCTTTATCGTCCCCAGAGAGGAATTTATCCCACAATAATTTATCTTCTACAGGGTCAGGACTGCCGGCAGACATATTGATCGTGGTTAATGTATGATTCGCACGTTCTCATAAAATCAGAACAGGCGTAAGGTGAAAATATACTCATATTGCGCCCTCAGATTTTACAAAACAGATAAACGCACTCCGTACGCCCTCGCGGGGCGTCCTCACAAAAAGCGCCCGCGGCGCAGGAGTTTAATTATGAGGGCGATTATGTTTTTAGCAGACAATAATGAAAAAACAATCAACTCATGCCGGATAAAACCCGCCTCATGAATAATTTAATCCGCTTCACCGGAGATAAAGCCAGTTTCATGAAAAATTAAATCTGTCCAACGTGAAATGAAATCCATCTCACGTGAAATGAAACCCGTCTCAAGTGAAATAAAATTCATCTCACGTGAGATAAAACCCGTCTCAGGTGAGATGAAACCTGTCTCACGTGAGATAAGGCCATGTTTCACGTGAGATGAAACCTGTTTCACGTGAGATGAGATCCGTTTCACGTGAGATGAAACCTGTTTCACGTGAGATGGAATCTGTCTCACGTGAGATAAGGCCCTGTTTCACGTGAGATGAAACCTGTTTCACGTGAGATGGAATCTGTCTCACCTGAGATAAAAACCCGTTTCACGTGAGATGAGATCTGTCTCACGTGAGATATGATTCGTTTGACGGTAAATACAAAAAATAAAGCGGCTGTCCGGTTCTTACTCATGTGATGTTTTGTTGCCCGCAGATACAAAGTTATCGCTAAAAGGGCTGATGCTACATTACGGAATATCAGCCCTTAATTATGAGGACAATTATGTTTTTAGCGGACAGTAATAGTTCTTAATATTTTTAGGATTAGAGATCGAACTTAAAAATAATACTACCTTTGGTACTGCAAATTTTTTATTAACAGTATATGACTAAGTTGTTAAGGGTAATCATTTTCATGCCGGTGTTCGCGGTGTTTTGCGTTTGTGGCCTGTTCGCCCAAAGTCTGGAACAGGCCAAACGACTGTATACGGCAGGCAGATACGCCGAGGCCAGGCCGGTATTTGAGAAACTAGCCAGGCAGTCGCCCAATAACGCTTCATATAACCACTGGTATGGCGTCTGCTGTTTTGAGACAGGTGACATGAATGAGGCGGAGCCTTACCTGAAGATCGCTGCAAACCGCCGCGTGCAGGAAGCCTACCGCTATCTGGGCGAACTGTATATCAGGGCATACCGTTTTGACGAAGCGGCAGGGATGTATGCCGAATATATAGACATCCTGTCCAAAAAGAATGAAGATATAGAGCCTTATAAGAAACGGCTCGAAATGGCTGAAAAAGCGCAGCGGATGGTGGACAAGGTGGAAAATATCCGGATAATAGACAGCGTAGTGGTTGACAAAAGCGGCTTCCTGCAGGTTTACACCCTGAGCGAAGAGGCCGGAAGCCTTGTTTCGTACAAAGACTTCTTCCAAACGGATGAACCGGTTTCATCTACCGTATATATGAATGAGATAGGCGATAAAATATACTACGCTTATCCCGAAGCCGGGCAAGACCGTTACAACCTGTTTACACAGTCAAGGATTCTGGACAGGTGGAGCGACGAAAAGCGCCTGCCTGCAAATATTAATAACGAAAGCGGTAACAGCAACTACCCCTTTATCCTGACTGACGGGGTAACGATATATTATGCCTCAGAGGGGAATGGCTCAATTGGCGGGTTTGATCTGTTTGTCACCCGTTACAACATCAACTCCGACACTTACCTCACTCCCGAACAACTGGGTATGCCTTTCAACTCCCCTGCCAACGATTATATGATGGTTATTGACGAGAGGAAGGGGCTGGGATGGTTCGTTTCAGACAGGGGGCAGCCTGAAGATAAAGTCTGCGTATACCTGTTTATCCCCGACGAACAGCGAAGCCGCATAGAAGGAGACAACCCTGAGGTGAAACGCTCAAGAGCGATAATAGCTTCTATCGCCGATACGTGGAATCCGGCTGCCGATTATACAGAACTGATACGTCTGGCGCACACCGATATTCCTTCCGATAAAAAAGAGGTCCACCGGGATTTTGAATTTGTGATCAACAACAACCTTATATATTATACCTGGGAAGACTTTAAGAGCGCCGAGGCGCGCGATTCATATGAAAAGCTGCTGAACCTAAACAAACAGATAGACGAATTCAATAACAGGCTGGACACACTGCGCGCGACATACGCCGAAAGCGGAAACGCACAGAAAGAACGGCTGAAACCAACCATACTACAGGCCGAAGAGCAATTGTACAAGCTGCTTCAACAGCCGCCCTCCCTGGAAAAGAGGGCGCGCAACGCCGAAATAAACCACCTGAAAGTTAACCACTGAAATAAATACCTGCCAATATGATATTAAACATAGCTGTTATCGCTTTTTTAATGGGAATCGCCATTGCGCTGATCCTTCTTGAGATATTCCTCCTCCCCGGCATCACTGTCGCAGGCGTGGGCGGAGCGCTTTTCGCCATAGGCGGGGTTATCTTCGCCTATACGGTCAGTCCGTCAGCCGGACATATAACGCTGGTTACGTCTGTCGTGTCTTTTGTGGCCGCGTTTGCCTGGCTGTTACGTTCAAAATCATTCAATAAGGTGGCCCTCCATACGGATATAGACTCTAAGGTGACCTCCGTACGCGAGCTGGACATCCATCCCGGCGACAAAGGGACGACCGTGTCGCGCCTGGCGCCTATCGGGAAGGCTGATATCGGCGGGATTATTGTGGAAGCCAAGTCTACGGGCGACTTTATAGACGAAGATACGCCGGTGACAGTAATCCGGGTAGACGGTTACAACGTGTTGGTGACCAAAGACGAAGACAATATTATTCACTAGTAAATATATCAAGTATATGGAAGCTACTTTTTTACCGGTTATCCTACTGGGAGCGGCAATAATGCTGCTCATTATTTTCTTTTATTATGTGCCGTTCCTGCTCTGGATATCAGCAAAGGTGTCGGGCGTAAGCATTTCGCTCATACAATTGTTCCTAATGCGTATCCGTAAGGTTCCCCCCGGAGTTATTACCAGGGCTATGATAGAAGCCCACAAGGCGGGATTGAAAACACTTACCCGCGACGAGCTTGAAGCCCATTTCCTGGCCGGAGGTCACGTCGAAAGGGTCGTTCATGCATTGGTGTCGGCCTCTAAAGCCAATATCGACCTGTCTTTCCAGATGGCCACAGCAATAGACCTTGCAGGTCGCGATGTGTTTCTGGCCGTTCAGATGTCTGTCAACCCCAAGGTTATAGACACCCCTCCCGTAACGGCGGTGGCTAAAGACGGTATCCAGTTGATAGCCAAAGCCCGCGTAACGGTAAGGGCCAACATCAAACAACTGGTCGGAGGAGCGGGCGAAGAAACTATCCTGGCGCGCGTAGGCGAAGGGATCGTGTCGTCAATCGGCTCGTCGGGAAACCACAAATCGGTGCTGGAGAACCCTGACTCTATCTCCAAACTGGTACTGCGTAAGGGACTGGATGCAGGTACAGCCTTTGAGATACTCTCAATCGATATTGCAGACATAGACATAGGCAAGAACATCGGGGCCGCCCTGCAGATGGACCAGGCGCAGGCGGATAAGAACATCGCGCAGGCCAAGGCCGAAGAGCGGCGCGCCATGGCGGTAGCCTCCGAACAGGAAATGAAAGCCAAAGCGCAGGAAGCGCGGGCTAAGGTGATAGAGGCCGAAGCCGAAGTGCCTAAAGCAATGGCTGACGCCTTCCGCTCAGGCAACCTGGGTATTATGGACTACTACAAAATGAAGAACATAGAAGCCGATACCTCCATGCGCGAAAACATCGCCAAGCCGAATACCGGCCCCTCAAAACCTATAAAGGACTGAAAATAAAGAGAGACGCTATGCGGACAATTCCTCCATCAGAACTGATCATAAATGAAGATGGAAGTATCTTCCATCTTCATCTGAAGCCTGAACATCTGGCAGATAAGATAATATTAGTAGGCGACCCGGAACGTGTATCCACCGTCGCCTCTTATTTTGAGACAAAAGAATGCGAGGTGTCGAGCCGCGAGTTCCACTCCATCACAGGCAGATACCGTGGAACGCGCCTGACGGTCGTGTCGCACGGGATTGGCACAGACAATATAGATATTGTATTGACCGAACTTGACGCCCTGGCTAATATCGACTTCGCCACCCGGACCGTAAAGCCGCAACTGAGGCAACTGACGCTGGTTCGCATCGGGACGTCGGGAGGTTTGCAGCCCTTTGTACCAATCGGTACGTACGTGGCTGCCGAAAAGTCTGTAGGCTTCGACGGTGTGATATATTTCTACGCCGGCAACGAAGGCGTCAGGGATACGGAGCTTGAAGAAGAGCTGATCCTGCGCCTGAGATGGAAGCCGGCCGGCATATACCCCTACGTCGTGAATGCCGACGCTTCACTGATGGAACAGATCGCCGGTAAAGACATCGTACGTGGCATCACGATAGCCGCCAACGGATTCTACGGGCCGCAGGGGCGCGAGGTGCGCCTGCAACTTACCGATCCCTGCCTGAACAGGAAGATAGAGGCCTTTGAGTATGAAGGCCGGAAGATCACAAATTACGAAATGGAAAGCTCCTCACTCGCCGGCATGTCAGCCCTTATGGGACACCGGGCGCTGACCGTCTGCTGCATCATCGCCGGACGGGAAAGCAACGACATGAATACGTCTTATAAAGGCTCCTTATCCGGACTGATAGAAACCGTACTGGAAAGGATCATCTTATAACCCTCTCCCACTTACTGCGCGGGAACTGTACTTCATCTGTATACGTTCCCCTGAGCGCGCCTTCCGCCCCACTATCCGGGCGTCAAGTTCCACCCTGCCTGTGACAAATTCAGGGATATTGAATGAATACAGGGAGGAGTCATACATCCCGGGGTCTTTCTGTGGCAGCATAAAGGGTTTGGAGACGTTCCCCGCCTCATCTACCGAAGCCAGGAAGGGGCGCGAATAAAGCCCGTCTGTCCTGCGGCTGCTGAATACAAACCATCTGGAATTGCTGCTCCAGCTATGATAGCTCTCAACATCGCTGCTGTTGACTTCGGTCAGCTCCCGCGTCAGGCCGGCGTGCAGGTCCAGCAGCCACAGGTCTGCCTCCTTGTGCCATATAGAGAAGTTGCCGTAATCAGACAATGTGTACATCAGGTATCTCCCGTCGTACGACGGGCGCGGGAAGGAGACGCTCTTACCCGTCGCAGCGGCTCGAACCAGAGTGTCCACTTCCTGTCCGAACGTCCCGCTTTCAGGATCAAAGGCAATGCTGCACAGGTCGTAACGCACCTGGTCGTATTCTTCGGGGATGACGCGCGCCGCGGCCGAGCAGAAGTAGAGCGTGCGCCCGTCGGGAGAAAAGGCGGGGAACGTCTCAAAGGCATCCTGCGACGTTATCTGCGGGCACGACAGCAGTTCGTTCTTCCCGATGTCATAAACCACGACGTCTGAACGGGCGTCTACCACTTCTATCCGCTTATCCCTTTGCTCGTGGAACACCTGCCGCGTCTCGTTCACCGAATAGGCTATGTACCCGCCCGACGGGTGCCAGTAAGGATAGACGCAGTTTGCTATCGTCTGCTCCGTCTTTGTGTCATACAGGTCTACGCCGCCGTCCGACGTCAGCACCGTAGCGTTATACGGCCCGCGTATATGCAGGCTCATCTGCTCCGGACGGCCCTGTCGGAAGGAATGGCAGTTCACGCAGTTACCCGGTATGAGGGTATTTTCCAGCAGGGCCGTCTGGGTAAAGTCCGACAGGTCACGCTGGTATATGCCCATCTTGCCGTACACCTCGTAGGCGGGAGGGATAAGGCGGTATACCAGTCCGTAATCCGCCGGGTACCCGCTCACATGTATGGCAAAGGGCCGGTAGCTGATCCATCCGCCCGGCTGCCTGAGCGAGACCGTCACACTAAGGTCGCTTCCCGTATTATCGGCCAATAACCGTTTCCACTCTCCGGGCGGTATAGATACTGCCGCCCGGCGGCCACCCCGCGCCTCTATACGGCCGGAACGCGATCCTTCTATCACCGCATGTATAGCGGCGTAATCGGCTGATTCCACTCTGAAGTTGAGGGGAGCTATCGTGGCCGGGACGGTAACTCCGGCGTAATCAGGGAATATGACGGGCGGCCCGTCCGTTGTCCCCGTCGGGACGACAGCTTCACGGCAGGCGGCCAGCGAACATAAGAGTAGCGGCAGGTAAATGAAGTAACGTTTCATCGTGTGTTTATTTTCTGTAATGTAGATAATACCAGTATGTGCCGGAGAAGCGGCTTTTCAGCATCTGTTCCGCAGCGGGGTAACTGACGTATATGCGGCGGTAGTCTTCCACCTGCCGTTTCACCTCGTCGCTCACCGCGTACGGCACGCCGGCGGTAGTGTTATTGGTAAGTCCCCAGATATATATCAGGGCTTCCTGATAGCTTTTGGGTATCGTCCGGTAGTGTATGTCCCGCCCCAGCGGGTAATAAAGGCTGAAGCGTTCCATATCTTTAGTCAGCAGGCAGTACGCCATCAGGTATTCATAGGCGGGGCGGTTGGATGGGTCTTGTCCGAGCAGGAGGCCCAGCATCATATCCTTTTCCTTTTCGCTGAAGAGGAAATCGGTCTTCGTACGGTACTTCCTCAGCCCGGCCCATTCGGGGTTAGCCTCTATACGTTCCTCGTCATGCAGGCATGAGAGCGTTTCTGCGGCCCATTCACTATAATATAATGTATGCAGGAGGATACGCAGATACTTCCGCGACACCTCATAATCGCCATTGATAAGGCTGGTTTCGGCCAGGCGCTTTATGCTCCGCGCACTGCGCTGGAAGTCGGGTATAGCCTCCATCGCTTCAAAGGCAAGGCGCTGGGCGGTGTTGATAAACCCCAGATGGTAATAAACCTCGCCCGCCATAAGGGGTATGCTGAAGTCGCGCACAAAAGAAGGCAGCAACCCTTCGGCGCCGTTCTGGAAATAGTGAAACATCCTGTCGGGCATCAGTCCCTGCCTGCATAGCGCCAGGTTGAGGAAGGCGACAGAGAGCGGAGACGCTGGCGCCTCCCTGTCGGCCATACTGATGATATGTTCCCAGTTTCCCTGCCTTACATAATAGTCGTACCTCATCACTTCTTCCTTTTTCCAGTCCGCCGCGCCCGATACGCCCAGGACCGCCAGAAATACCAATAACACGCCCTGCATGCCGGCCGGCAGCCACAACCTCCAACCCTTCTTTACTGCCGGCAGCAGTCTGAACCCCGCGACAATAGCCGGGATGATCAGCCACAGCAGGAGCAGGGAGAAAGGGAAGACGCTCTGGTAGCGGTAATAATCGGCTCCCGTCAATAGTTTCGCCAGCGGATACTGGGGGAAGAAGTATTGGGCGGATAAGGGTGAAAGGGCCAGCAACAAGGCGTTGCCGGCTGCCGTGAGGCAGCGTTGACGGATGCTCAGCCCTCCTTTCACAGCCTCCGCTATAATGAAGAGTATCCCGAAAACAACAACCGCCCCTCCAGCCAGGGCATACAGCAGGGGTATCATGATGAGCGAACAGGCCGCCCTGACGCGGGCCTGACGGACAGACCGGCTCCACAGGAAGGCCGACAACGCCATGATGACAGAGATTACGCCGGTCAGCATATAATTCTCGTCGCACAGTAATATCCAGTAGAAGATGGAGGGGACGAAGGTAAGCGACGCCCAGCCGTTCTTCTCCCTGCCGGCCAGGTGCAGGGCGGCGGAGAGCAACTGCCGTTGCATCAGCGTCAGCAGCGTAGCTATGATAAGCGCTCCATGCAGGGGAGTGTAGTAAAACTGGGTAAGGAAGCGCGAGAGGTACTCCGACAGCCCTCCCACCCGGTGCGTAGTTTCGGCCATATAGTCGGAGGTGAACAAAAACATCTGGTACTGCTCCTGATATGCAAGGTGGTAGGTGTAGAAGTATCCGAAGAACACAAATACGCTCACCCCGAAGATAAATGAGAGCGATGCGTTGACGTACGATATGGCTGACAGTTGTTGTTTTTTCATTAGTACCGAACCTTTTGATTTATTTCACCCCCAAAAGTAATATGTTTTAGTGATTAAGCCGCCACAGCGGAGGCCATACAGGAAAGCTTCCTTCTTTCCGGACATATCATCCTCATAATGGAGGGGTTTTCGCAAGGCTCCATGTCAGCTTCTCACAAGGCTCCCTGTGAAGAGCTAACAGGGTTCCCTGTGAAGAGTTAACAAGGTTCCTTGTGAAGAGCTAACAAGGCTCCTTGTGAAGAGCTAACAAGGTACCTTGTGAAGAGCTAACAAGGTACCTTGTGAAGAGTTAACAAGGCTCCTTGTGAAGAGTTAACAAGGTTCCTTGTGAAAAGCTAACAAGGCTCCTTGTGAAAAGCTAATACAGTAGCATGTGATCTATCATACAGTAGCGTGTTGAACTATCCACACGGGGCGTGTGGGTTGTCCACACAGGGCGTGTGGGATGTCCACACGGGGCGTGTGGGGCGTCCACACAGGGCGTGTGGGGTGTCCACACGGGGCGTGTGGGATGTCCACACGGGGCGTGTGGGATGTCCACACGGGGCGTGTGGGGTGTCCACACGGGGCGTGTGGGGCGTCCACACAGGGCGTGTGGGTTGTCCACACAGGGCGTGTGGGATGTCCACACAGTAGCGCGTGAGCTCTTCGCAACCTGACTGGAATAAGGGATTATAAGAGAAAGGAAACAGAATAAAAATAAACGTAAATATATGCTCGCATTATTGTGACTGTTCCGCCGGTAACAAACGGAATACTGACGGAAATTACCGGAGTATTAAATGCGCCTGTCCTGGCGTTCTAAACCTGTGCGTCAATATAAAGGCCGCCTGCGCGCTTCCGACATACCCCCCGTTTTTATCATACGGACGTTTGGAATTGGGAGGAAATTCATGTAAGTTTGCGCCCTTATGACTGGTAATGTAAATACAAAACAAAAGGGAAAAGCCTCCATCCTCCTGATTTATACCGGAGGGACTATCGGTATGATCGAAAACCCCGAAACCGGCGCACTTGAATCCTTCAACTTCCGGCACCTGAGAGAACATATGCCGGAACTGAAAAAGATGGGATGCGACGTATCTGCATATCAGTTCGATCCCCCGGCCGACTCGGCAGAAATGGGCCCCGAAGGCTGGCAGAAGATCGTGGAGATAATCTCGGAAAATTATCATATGTATGACGGATTCGTAGTGCTTCACGGTACCGACACTATGGCTTACACCGCTTCGGCCCTGAGCTTTATGCTGGAAAACCTGAGCAAACCGGTCATCCTCACCGGATCGCAACTGCCAATCGGTATGTTGCGTACCGACGGTAAGGAAAACCTTATAACGGCTATCGAGATAGCCGCCGCCTGCGAAGGCGGGCTGCCGATGGCGCCCGAAGTTTGCATCTTCTTTGAAAACACCCTCCTGCGTGGCAACCGTACGCGCAAGATCAATGCAGATAACTTCAACGCTTTCCGCTCCTACAACTACCCCCCGCTGGCACAGGCCGGGGTGCTCATAAGATATGACTCGGCCCAGATATACCGCCCCGCGTTGCGCAAACCGCTGAAAACGCACCTGTCGCTTGATCGCAATATTGCGATACTGAAACTCTTCCCCGGCATGTCGGCCGGAGTGACCGAAAGCATACTGAATGCGCCCGGACTAAAAGCCGTGGTTATGGAAACCTTCGGAAGTGGTAACGCCCCGCGCCAGGAATGGTTCATCAACATGCTGCGCCGGGCTGTGGAAGGCGGACTGGTGATAGTGAACGTCACCCAGTGCGTCGGCGGAAGCGTGGAAATGCTAAGGTACGAAACGGGACAGAAACTGCTTGAGGCAGGCGTGATAAGCGGATACGACAGCACGACGGAAAGCGCCGTTACCAAACTTATGTACCTCTTCGGTCAGGGGCTGACGCCGGAGGAAGTGAAAGAGCACATGAACTGTTCGCTCATCGGAGAGATTACCATACCTGATAAATGAGAGTATGAAACTGTATTTCCTCAGCCTGGCAAGCGGAAGCAGTGGGAACTGCTATTACCTTGGAACCGACGGATACGGCATACTTATCGATGCCGGCATAGGTATCAGGACTATCAAAAAGGTGCTTAAAGAAAGCCGTATAGACTTTGACAATATCATGGCCCTGCTGATCACACACGATCATGCCGACCATATCAAAACGGCCGGGCTCCTTGGCGAAAAGTACAGTATACCCGTCTACGCCACCCGGGCCGTGCATGAAGCCATGACCCACAACCGGTACGTGGAGGAAAGGCTGAGCGAGGCGTCGCGACGGATAGTAGAGAAGGAAACGCCCTTCGGGATACGCGACTTTGACATCACAGCCTTTGAGGTGCCTCACGACAGCGCCGACAACGTAGGGTATTATATCCGCTTCGGCAGCCGCGCCTTCACCTTCGCCACCGATGTCGGGCACATCACCGAAACGGTGAGCCGGTATATGTGCATGGCCAACCACCTGATAATAGAAGCTAATTACGACGAAGAGATGCTGAGGTCGGGCACATACCCGCAATTTCTTAAAGACCGCGTCTCCAGCCCCACCGGGCACCTTAGCAACCGCGAAGCCGCCGAGTTCCTCGCAACACACTATCATCCCGGACTTAAAGACGTCTGGCTCTGCCACCTCAGCCGCGACAACAACCATCCCGAACTGGCGCACAAGACCGTAAACATACGCCTCTTCAGCGAAGGCATACGCGTGGGCAAAGACGTAAACCTCACCACCCTCAAACGCTCCACCCCCTCAGACCTGTACGTATTCGATTCTTAGAATGCTCCTTTAAAGTCCGCCCGTGGCGGTGGCTGCGGCGGCGCATTGGCCCACAGATATCCCGGCGTCATTGCACGGTACACGAGAGGGAATATACAAGGGGACAGACTGCGATGCAAACAACCCCTGAAGCATGACGGTAATAAACCTGTTCTGAAAACAACCGCCCGACACGCACACGCCTGACGCGCCGGTCTGCTCAACCAGCCGCCTGGCCTTGCCGGCAAACAGATGCGCCATCGTAGCATGAAAACGCGCAGAGACATACCCCGCCGGCGCACCCTCAGCCATATCCTGCAAAATACCCTCCATTACCGGGCGGAAAGATACCACCTCAGCATCCGCGTCGAGCCGGTAAGCCGGCGGAGGGGCCGTTATCCACCCGGAGGCCGACTGCTCCAGCAGTACGGGAGCCTCGCCCTGATGCGACGCCACGTCGCATAGGTCCAGCAGTGATGCCACGGCGTCAAACAACCGTCCGGCGGCCGATGTCTGCGGTGTACGAATCCCCAGGTCTATCATGCGGCGCAGACGGGTGATGCGATCTTCGCCCACCCTGCCGGCGAACCCCGCAGGGAAGGGCAGACCCCAGGCATGCAGGCAGGCCGTCGCCATCCGCCACGGTTCGAGCGCGGCCTTGTCGCCCCCCGGCAGAGGTAGGTACTCAAAGTGAGAGAGGCGGCGGTAAGATTTCCGGTCGCAAAGCAGAAACTCTCCGCCCCAGGTATGACCGTCATCGCCCATCCCGGCCCCGTCCATCACGACGGCCACCACCGGCCGGTGCAGTCCATACTCCACCATACAGGCCACCGCATGGGCATGATGATGCTGCACCCTGAGCAAAGGAAGACCCAGAGCGGAAGACATACGTGCGGCCTCCAGCGACGAGAGGTAGCCCGGATGCATGTCGCATGCCAGCCGGCGGGCGGTGAAGCGGAACAAGCGCCCGAAGCTCTCCATCGCCCCGGTGTAAAACGTGAGGGTCTCCCAGTTCTTCAGGTCTCCTATGTGCTGGCTCTGCAATATCACGTCACCCTTGCCGATGGCAAACGTATTTGACTGCTCGGCCCCGAATGCCAGTACACCCTCCACCCGGTCTCCGGCCGGTAACGGCTCAGGCGCATAGCCCCGCGAACGGCGTATCAGACACGGCAGCGGGCCGCAGAACTGCACAACTGAATCGTCCACACGGTTATGTATCGCCCTGTTATGATGCATTACGAGAGGCACGTCCCTGCCGAACTGCTCCGCGGCGTCGGCTTCGCTGATAGCTATAGGCATCTCACCGCGGTTACCGCTGGTCATCACTAAGGCTGGCGTCTTCAGACGGCTGAACCAGTCATAATGCAGAGGCATATACGGCAGCATGACGCCAAGGGTGTGCATGCCCGGATTGACCCCATGTGCCAGACCGGCACGCTGTTCCACAATTACAATAGGCCGCCGCCAGGAACCGATGAGGGCAGCCTCCTCTTCGCTCACTGCGGCATATTCGCCCAGCGCTTCCATGCTGCGGAACATTATGGCGAAAGGACGGCTGTCGCGCCCCTTGATCAGCCGTAACCTGTTGACGGCCCGTTCCTGAAGGGCGTCGCACACCAGATGATAGCCACCCACGCCTTTGGCTGCTATCACCTCGCCCGCCTCCAGCAGTCCGGCCGAAAGGTCGAGCAATTCGTCATACGCCCCGGCCACCCTGTCGTCGTACAGGGCATAATAAGAAGGCCCGCAATGGTTGCAGGCAACAGGTTGGGCGTGGAAGCGGCGGTCGGTAGCCTCCTCGTACTCACGCCGGCAGTCGGGACACATATCGAAGACACTCATTGTAGTCTGCTCCCGGTCGTAAGGCAAGTCGCGCATGATAGAGAAGCGCGGCCCGCAGTTCGTACAGTTGATAAAAGGATAGCCCAGTCTCAGAGGCTGCCTTGTGCGATCGTCCATGCACTCGCGGCAGACGGCAATGTCGGGCGACACCTGCGTCACCTCACCTCCGCCCTCCCGGCTCGGGGAGATGGTAAAGCCTGCGTAATTCCACTCTCCGGCCGTGTCGTCAACTTCGATAATATGAATGGAAGCAACATCCGGACACTCGGCACGTAAGCGTCCGATGAAACGCCGGCAGGCATCCTCCGAAGGGAAAACAGCGCGTATAACGACACCTGCCGTATAATTCACAACCTCGCCGCTCACACCCTCCTCGCAGGCGATACGATAGACAAAAGGTCTGAACCCCACACCCTGCACCAATCCCCGCACACGAATGGTCCTGCATAACATATACAACTCCTTTTTGCCTCAAAGATAAAGAAATGCCGCCACACCCGCCTCCCCGAAGCCGGTCGTGACGAAAGCCTCCCCTCGCCGTCATTTGCGGGTGAGGCAAAGGAGGCTGTCTCAATCTTTTGAAACAGGCCCTTTTTTGATGTATAGCTGTTTTTGCATATATTTACGGTCAAAATGAAAGGATGCGACAGTACACTGAAGATGAGCTTATAGAGCGTTTACGAAATCCATCTACTCTGAGAGACGCTTTTGCGCATGTGGTAAGTTTGTATGGTGAGAAGTTGTATTGGCAAATACGTAAGATGGTCTTAAATCACGATGACACAAACGACTTACTGCAAAATACATTTTTGAAAGCATGGACAAGCATAGACTATTTCAGGGGTGACGCAAAATTATCGACATGGTTGTACAAGATAGCCATAAATGAATGTATCACCTTTCTGCATCGCCAACGTACAATGAATAATGTATCTATAGACGATACTGACGTGTTTCTGATGGAACGATTAAAAGGAGACGCCTATTTTGATGGTGATAAAGCACAGATGAAATTGCAGGAAGCTATACTGATGTTACCTGAAAAGCAGCGTTTGGTATTCAACCTGAAATACTATGAAGAGATGAAATATGAGAACATGTCTGACATATTGGGAACGTCTGTAGGAGCGCTTAAAGCCTCCTATCATCACGCCGTGAAAAAAATAGAAGAGTTTTTAGCAAAAGATATTTAAACCTTTCATACGATTGGAAGTCAAAAAAACATAAAAATGGAAAAATGAGAGAAGAAACTCGAAAACTGGACTATTTGAAAGGGGATAATCCTTTTCGTGTACCGGAAGATTACATCGAAGACCTTACGCCCCGGATTATGAGCAGGTTGCCTGAAAAGACAGAGTATGTGGCGCCCCAAAAGGTCGTTATTATGGATTATATGCGGCCGTGGATTTACCTGGCGGCTGTTTTTGCCGGGCTTGGGTTATTTGTTAATTTACTGATTGGCAATGATGATTTAGATGATATGGTCGTTGTAGATTCTCTTCGGGTTCAGAATAATATATTTCAGGAGGCTTTATCTTCCATACAGGCAGAAGAAGATTCCGACTATCTGGAATACATCGAATCACAATATGTAGGTTATATATTCGCAGAAGAAACGGGCGATTACGAATGAACTAAAGAAAAAAGGGTCTAATTAGCATATTTTTGTAATATTTCTTTGTATGAATAAAATATTTGTTTCTATATTTGGGGTGTTAATAACGCTGGCTTTGCCTGTGGGATACGCGCAAAATAAGTTGAGTGGCCAGTTTGATAAGGAATCATTTTTGGTAAAGAGAAGTGCTTTTATTGTTGCAGAGCTTGGCCTCACACCACAAGAGGAAGAATTGTTTATTCCTCTGTTGGAAGAATTACAACAAAAGAAATATGAAGCAGGGCAGAAATGCAGAAAACTTTCCAAGGAAATTAAGCAAAAAAAGAACCCAAACAATCTGGATTATCTGAATACGATAGACGAGTGTTTAGATGTTGGTATAAAAGAAGCTGAATTAGAAAAAGAATATTACGAAAAGTTCAAGAAAGTTTTGTCGGCTGCGAAACTTTACAAATATAAAGATGTTGAATATATGTTTGCGAGGGAATTTGTAAAGAATTCCGGAAGGCCGCCGGAAAGACCTGGACGAAGAAGGTAATAGTATATATTAAAATATTATCATTATTTGTGTTTTTTGTTTAGATTTAGTTTTGGCGTTTAAGTTAAGGGAGGGGTGGCGACGTGATGTCGGTACCCCTTTTGTTATTCGTCCGGCACAGGCGGCTGCTATATGGTGCAAATTCCTGACGAACCCTAATAGTGGGATAATTTCTAAAAGCAATAATGTTCATTACGAGATGAAATCTGAAGGTAGTTGCAGGCAAAATATCAGCCTGATCTGAAACATGTAGTTGCCGACTGGACCGATGCCGATAACCTGCCTACCTTCGAAGAAGGAAGCGTCGTGGCCGGGTTTAATCCTGTTGTTTCCTCCAGCCAGGGCGTTAGCATCAACAATTACAGCGTGGATTATTCAGAAGCTACTGTCCCTGCTTCCGCACAGTTGTATTATGTGAGTACATCAAATGTCAAACCTACCGCCACGGTTGAAGCCCTTAACGGCACGCATTCTGGTGCTATCAGTGTCAATATCAGCAATCCGGTTGCGGTGACTTACACCGCAGGCTACATGAGCACTGTCACTATCAGTCTGTCCGTAACGAAAGTGCCTGTTGACCTCAGGGTCAATCTTGCCGGCAACGGCGGCGATGCGCAGACCGTCAACATTATAAGCGTGCCGCCTTATACCGATACGAGGTATCCTACCCAGGAGCCGTACAAGCCGGTGCTCAGGTGGGCCTGTATATACAGTGGGGACGTAATACCGGTTTTTACAAGGTCTCATATAGTGCAGCAACCGACACTATTGCAGGCCCTCTTGCCGCAGATGATCCGGGCAAAAAAGTCATCCTCAGCACCAGCGGCGACTGGTTAACACTCGCATCCAGGAATGACCTGCTCTGGTCAGGCGAAAATGCGCAGGGCCCCTGTCATGACGGATGGAAGGTTCCCTCAAAGGCAGACTTTAGCAGTCTCATAGCAGATTATGGCACAAAGACGAACCCCGCCACTTCGGACAGAAGGTGGAAGTCAACCGGCAGTAACAGAGAGCTCTTTTATTTCGTGGCAGGAGGATACTTCCCTGTTGCCAGTACTACCACTTTACCTGGTAATGCCGGAACAAATACAAACATGAATGCAGCCGTATAGTCATCTGATGTAGATGCTTTGAAGGGGCATTTCTGGTATTTAGCCACTACTTACAATACAGTTGATGGCCAGTCGGTTAACCGATCCTGGTGTTTACCCTTACGCTGCGTACAGCAATAATATAAAACCAATTTGGAGTAATACCCATAGCCTTCCTTAGCATGTGAATATCTGCGTTTTTCGGGGCGGGCGTCTTTTCCTCCGGGTGAATCCGGGGAAAGACGCCCGCTGCTTTTTGGGTGCCATTGCCTCTTGTCGTGCAGTCTTAAAGACTTAAAGACATTAAGACTTTAAGTCTTTAATGTGAGTAATTCTCCGGGCTGCGCCCTGTGTCGACTAGCTTTCTTACATCTGACTCAGGAAACGCTCTTAATATTTTCCTGCTTTAAAATTTAAACAGGCTCTTGATAGATGAAAATATATTTAGATGCGTCATCCCGGAGGATGGGACATGAGTTGCCCGTAAGTAGGTAAAGTTGTATCTTTGTCGGATTAAAATGGAGCAAGGTATGAAGAAATTTTTTGCTGTCCTGATCATGTTTGTGCTGCCGGTAATGACCACATGGGGACAAATCATGACGCCGGTGAAGTGGAAGATCAGCATGGAGGATCATGGAGCGCCGGAGAAAGCTATTGTGTTTACAGCCACCATTGACAGGGGATGGCATCTGTATGACGTGAACCTGCCGGCAGGCGGCCCGGTTGCGACATCGTTTACTTTCGAAACGCTGAACGGTACGGAACTAATTGGCGTGCCGGAGCCTTCGGTAAAGCCTGTGTCGGCGTATGATGAGACGTTTGATATGGAGCTGCGCTGGTATGTGGAGTCGGTCACGTTTACGCAAAAGATAAGGGTGACCGACGCCGGGAAGTTCCGCCTGTCAGGCGCGGTGGAGTATACGGCTTGCAACAATGCGATGTGCCTCCCGCCTGATCACAGGAATTTCAGGTTTGACAAGAAAGATATAAGGATGGACGACGCCGCCATCCCGGCCGCCGCCGGGGATGAAGAAGACAGCCTGTCGGGAGACGACCCGTCCGACCTGTATGATACTGACGAAACAGAAGCAGCCACACCGGCGCCTTTGGCCGGACATGAAAGCCGGTCGGACTCCGCGATCGCAGCTTCTGAGGCGGGAGAAGGACTATGGGATTCCGTGGTGGACGAGCTTAAAGCATTTGGCGATACCACTCTGTCGGCCACAGACATGTCATGGCTGTTTATCTTCTTTGCAGGCTTTGCGGGCGGACTGCTCGCCCTGCTTACGCCCTGCGTGTGGCCGATGATACCGATGACCGTCAGCTTCTTCCTCAAACGTACGCAGGACAGGCAGAAGGCCGTGCGCGACGCCCTGACATATGGGCTTGCCATTATCTTTATATATCTGGCTATGGGACTTATACTGACCGGTGTGTTCGGAGCCAGCGCGTTGAATGACATGGCGACTAACGCGGTCTTCAACGTCTTGTTCTGCCTTCTGCTCGTGATATTCGCCGTATCGTTTTTCGGAGCATTCGAACTGACATTGCCGGCTTCGTGGACGAGCCGGCTGGACCGTACGGCCGAGGCTACAACAGGCTGGCTGAGCATATTTTTTATGGCATTCACCCTGACGCTGGTATCGTTTTCGTGTACAGGGCCTATCATAGGGACGCTGTTGGTGCAGGCCGCAGCTATGGGAAGCATCGCCGGGCCTGCGACGGGAATGTTTGGTTTTGCCCTTGCGCTGTCTATCCCGTTTGCGCTGTTCGCCGCCTTCCCCAACCTGTTGCAGAGTATGCCCCGGTCGGGCGGCTGGCTTAATGTGGTGAAGGTGGTGCTGGGATTCCTGGAGCTTGCACTGGCTCTGAAATTCCTATCCGTGGCAGACCTAGCTTACGGATGGGGTATACTTGACCGGGAGACCTTCCTTGCCCTGTGGATAGTGATCTTCGCCCTGCTGGGAATTTATTTGCTGGGGAAGATCAGATTTGCACACGATAGCGAGGCGAAGCATGTCTCTGTGCCCCGCCTGTTCATGGCTGTCGTCTCGCTTTCGTTTACCGTTTATATGATCCCCGGATTATGGGGTGCGCCGCTTAAGTCAATCAGCGCCTTTGCCCCGCCTCTGTATACGCAGGATTTCAACCTTTATGAAAGCGAAGTGCATGCGGCTTTCGATGACTATGATGCCGGCATGCAGTATGCCCGGCGTATGGGCAAACCTGTGATGATAGACTTTTCAGGCTTTGGCTGCGTGAATTGCCGTAAGATGGAGGCTACCGTATGGACAGATCCAAGGGTGAAGCGGCTGCTTGAAAAGGATTACGTTCTGATAACTCTCTTTGTGGACGACAAAACCCGCCTTACCATTCCGATGGATGTGGAAGAATACGGCAAGACACGCCGCCTGAAGACCATAGGGGACAAATGGAGCTATCTGCAACGCAGTAAGTTCGGAGCGAACGCCCAGCCGTTCTACGTACTGCTCGATAATGATGGCAGGCCTCTGAGGCCATCTTACGCTTATAATGAAGATATACCCCAATACATAAAATTCCTGAATGATGGCCTGGCAAACTACCACCCGTGAAGAACAGATGAAGGCCTTCGGCCGGCTGCTCGACATTCTTGACCAGTTGCGCGAGAAATGCCCCTGGGACAGGAAACAGACTAATGATAGCCTCCGCTCCAACACGATAGAAGAGACGTACGAGCTGTGCGACGCTATTATACGCGATGATAACGGCGACGTGGAAAAGGAGTTGGGCGACCTGCTGCTTCATATCGTTTTTTACGCGAAAATAGGAGAAGAGAAAGGAGCTTTTGACATTGCATCGGTGTGCGACGCCATCTGCCGCAAGCTGATTTACAGGCACCCGCATGTCTTTGGCAATGATACGGCAGATACGAGCGCAAAGGTTGAGCAGAGCTGGGAACAGCTAAAACTAAGGGAAAAGGATGGTAACAGGACCGTGCTCGAAGGCGTCCCCGCAGCGCTGCCTTCTGTGGTGAAAGCTCACCGTATACAGGACAAGGCGCGCAACGTGGGTTTTGACTGGGAGCGGCGCGAACAGGTATGGGATAAGGTGCAGGAGGAGTTTGACGAGCTGAAAAACGAGATAGACCGGTGTGACAACGAGCGGATGGAAGCCGAGTTCGGAGACTTGTTCTTCAGCCTCATAAACGCCGCCCGCCTTTATAAGATAAATCCGGATAACGCTCTGGAACGTACGAACCGGAAGTTTATCCGCCGCTTCAACTATCTGGAAGAGCATACCATACGCGAAGGCCGTCCGCTGAAAGGCATGTCGCTCGAAGAGATGAACAGGATATGGGACGAAGCTAAGTCCAGAGGCTTGTAGACAGCCTCTTCGGGCATTTGCATTTAAAGAGAATGAAATTGAGATGAACATGAAAGACCTTGTTATATACATTACGCTTGCTGTATGTCTGACGGCAACAGCCTGCGGCGGACGCGGAAAGGAAGCGGCCTCCGAACTGGAGCACGCCAGAGGGCTATATGAGAGAAACGAATGGCTGGCCGCCAAAAACACGATAGACACTATCCGCGCCCGATACCCTTCGGAGACAGTGACGCTCAGAGAGGCGCTCGTATTGATGAGGCGGATAGAGATGAAGGAAACCGAACGCAACATTGCCTATTGCGACAGCCTCCTCCCCATCAGGCAGGCAGAAGCTGCAATAGCAGTCAAAGGCTTTGTTTTTGAGAAGGACTCCGCCTATGAAGAAAAAGGGGCCTACGTCAGGCCACAACAAACGGTGGAGAGAAACATCGAGCGGAGCTACGTACGTTGCGGCGTGAACGAAGATGGCGAGATGTACATTGCAAGCGTATACTTCGGCAGCAGCCCGATACGCCACACAGGTATAAAGGTCAGCCTGCGGGACGGGATTTTTGTGGAAACCGCCTCCATCCCGTATGACGTAGGACTTAATTATCGCTTTCAGGATGGCTCGAACACCTCCGAAATAATACAATACAAGGGAGAGCACGGAGCAGACGCCATCAAATTCATCTGTAACAACGCCCATGAGCGCCTCAGAGTGGATTATACCGGGGGGGCGCAGTATAGCCTGTATATGAGTGAAGCGGACAAACAGTCGCTTGTATCGACATACTGGCTTGCATCCATCCTTTCGGATATTCACAGGCTGGCATCCGAGCGTACAAAAGCGTTGAAGAGGAAAGACTACCTTGAAGCGAAACTGACCAAGTCGGTATAATTGCATATTAATCATATAATAAAAAAACCCGTAGTTATGAAGAAGATTATTATTTTACTTGTTTTGCCTTTTATTTTGCCTTCCTGCTTTGACGAAAAGGCAGCCCCCGGTTTTATGAACGAGACAGTCTGGGGCAGCAATATCCTTGGAACGGCCGTTCGCGACGGAGTGGAGTATTCTTATATGGAAATCCATACGCTGACATTTAGCGACAAGACCTTTATACACCTGCTGGACAGGAAAGAGACGGAAAGAAAAGATGGCACATCCTATAAAGACGCCATAAAAGAAGAGATAGAAGGCACATACGTTTTAGATTACCCGGAAATAACCATGACCGAAAACGGTCAGAAGATAGCAGGAACATTATCACCCGACGGGGTATTGATCGTTGACAAATGGTACGACCAGTCTCTGATCTTTATCAAAAAGAAAATCCAGAAATAGTAAAGCTGTTTCAAAAATATAAAACCCATTATAAATGAACAACGTATGAAAAGAGTAAATTCAATTTTGGCAATCATTCTTTCCCTTGCGGTGGTTCCTGAAAGCAGAGGACAAAGACAGGCAGGCAACAATGATTTCATTGCAGTCGATGTTACCAGGAGCTATTCCAAAAAAAAGGAATTGATCCTTCAGGACTTTATGGATGTGGAATATATTACGCTGGAAGCGAATGATGATTTTGTTAATCAGGGGCATGTGCTGGATATAGGCAAAGAAATCATATTGGTAAAAAACCGGGTTAACGACGGAAATATTTTCGTTTACGACAGGCACGGTAAAGCTTTACGGAAGATAAACCGTAAGGGGCAGGGCAACGAAGAATACACATACATTACTAACATTATCCTGGATGAGGATAAGAAGGAAATGTTTGTCAGCGACCATAATTTAAGAAAAATCCTTGTATATGACTTGTACGGGAAATTTAAAAGAAGTTTCAGGCACAGGGAGGGCAGTTTTAAAACAAAGGAAAGCAGCCGTGAATCTTCATTATTTTATACCGATATATTCAATTATAACAGAGATAATCTGATTTGCTATGATCAATACAATGAAGAGATTACGTTTGTTCTCGTATCCAAGCATGACGGGAGTATTACCAGGGGAATTAAAGTTCCGTTTAAAGAGAAGAAGTTACTGGTGCAGGTTACAAGCGATGGATCAGGTACCCATATTGTTGGGCCCGGCCCTCACCGTTCGATAATCCCATTTAAAGGCGACTGGCTTCTTTTGGAACCTTCGTCTGATACAGTGTTCACCTTTTTGCCTGACTACAGTCTGCGTCCGTTTGTTGCAAGAACTCCGTCAATCCAATCAATGGATCCGGGAGTTTTCCTGATTCTGAGATTGCTTTCCGACCGTTATTATTTTATGGAAGCCATAACAAACATATGGGACTGGAATGCAGGAGCGGGATTCCCCAAATCTTATCTTATATACGACAGACAGGAAAAGGCCTTTTCCGGCTATACTGTTTACAATGGTGATTTCTCAACGAAAAAAGAAATCTATATGAGCGTAACAACGCCTGTAAACCATGAAATCGAATCATGGTATCCCTTGGAAGCCTACCAGCTCGTTGAATCTTACAATAAAGGTGAACTGAAAGGCAGACTGAAAGAAGTCGCCGCCAAATTGGACGAAGATTCAAACCCTGTGATTATGCTGATCAGGCATAAGAAATAAACAAAGCACATAAAGAATTCCGCTAGAATAGCTTCACGATGACAGAGAAAAGGAGGCTGTCCAAAAAGTATGGGCAGCCTCTTTTAGTATTTGGTTATTTCGCTAAGAATTTGTATTTTAGCGTTGCTGTAAACAACTAAATACCAATGACTAAGATAATATTTAAGGAGTTAACTTCCAAACAGAATGTACTTTTTCCCGTAAGTTTATCGGAAAAGATAGCGGCTAATCATCCCGTACGTATTGTCAATCAGGTCGTTGATGATCTGAACATTGATTTCCTTTTGAGTAAGTATAAAGGCGACGGCACCAGCAGTTATCATCCCCGCATGATGCTCAAAGTTTTATTTTACAGCTATCTGTGTAACATTTACTCCTGCCGTAAGATAGAGAAAGCTTTGCAAGAAAACATTATTCTCTATGCTTTGTTTTTGAACTATATCAATACTCTTTTCTTTTCCACGTAACAAATTAAGTAATGGATTATCTTTATAGGAGCGTAAATCGGCTTCAACATCACGCAGAGCTTTTACAAAGGTACA
>JAISBL010000129.1 GCA_031266215.1 Tannerellaceae bacterium
TAATTTGGCTTCTATGATACGCTTGCGAAGATCAAGGGATAAGGGAACGGGCATAATGATATGGTTAATGAGATTTGAATACGCAAAATTAGTATATAATTTATTAAATTGCTATAATCGTTTACCTCTCACTCTGACCTTCGTTGTTTTCTCATTTTTAAACAGGTTCAGGGCAATGCGGTTCAGGACAAAGTAATTTTGGGCGGCAAACCCGGCTCTTTTACGGCTGTTATCTTCATCAAAGGCTAAAGCATTGCATCCTACCGGATATGTCCGTTGACTGAACGACATCGACAGCAGAAATATGACCGTTAAGGAGGTAATATCATATCTCACGAACGAATATAAAGAACTCTCATTTACTGTATTTACGGGTGAATATATCTCCTACATGATTGCTTGTGACAGGGAAAGCCCGGCGTCAAACTGCCGGATGGCGGTTAAACACCTCCACGAATACATGAGCAGGGATAATATCTTTTTCTCAGACATAACACCAAATGTATTAAGGAACCGGATAGATGGCATGATGAACAGTTCAAGGAAGCGCAACCTTCACCCGGACCGCATAAAGACAATATTAAGAAACTGTTTTGATTTTATTCTATTAAGCATAATTTGTATCATAGTCATATACCGGATAAAAAAAAGATATACAAGGATGAAAATTACACATTATATAGCAATCACCCTTACCTGCCTTGTTTCAGAATACCAGGTCAAAGGTATTTCTAAAAAGAAAGAGATATTTATCTTTGCAAACATTTTTCAATATAAGAGCGTGAATATATTATAGTAAATAATATATTTGCGGTCTTTTGTAACAAATTTAAATTAATAAAATGAAAAGCTATGAGAGTGATTAAAGTGTGTCTCTTTTTATTAGTAGGCATTATTCTGAACATTGGAATCATGCAAGCACAGAATACACGTGCGAGAGGCATCGTTGTCTCTGAAGAAGACGGAGGGCCTATAATAGGAGCTTCCGTATTAGTAAAAGGAACAAACGTGGGTACGATTACCGATGCCGACGGGATGTTCGACATTCCTAATGTGCCATCTTCGGCAAGGAACCTGGTTATTTCGTATATCGGGATGGCTTCGCAGGAAGTAGCCATCACATCCGGTATTATCAATGTCGTACTTAAAACGGAAGACCGGTCGCTGGACGAAGTGCTGGTTGTGGCCTACGGAACGGTGAAGAAGTCAGCCTTTACCGGCTCTGCTTCGGTAGTGAATGAAGAAATGCTGAAGTCACCCGCCGCTTCGTTTGACAAGGGTTTGGCCGGACAGGTGGCCGGAGTCCAGGTACTGTCCGTATCCGGGCAGCCAGGCTCGTCTACATCATTCCGTATCCGCGGCTCCGGCTCACTGAGCGCATCCAACGAGCCGTTGTACGTTATCGACGGGGTTGCAACAACGGCAACGGATTACAGTTCGATAGCCTATGAAAACTCTTCGAGCAGCAATGTACTGTCGTCCATCAACCCTAACGACATAGAATCGGTAACCATACTGAAAGATGCCGCCGCAGCAGCCCTTTATGGCTCAAGAGCAGCCAACGGGGTGGTGATGATTACCACCAAGAGCGGACAGGCCGGCAAAACAAAAGTGAGCCTGAATGCACGTTACTCATGGGCATCACTGGCTAAAGCCTATGAAACAACTAACTCTTCGGAATACTACAAACAGGTATTCACCGGCTATATCAATGCCGGGGGCAGCGCCGAAGAAGCAAATAAATTAACACAGGGATCCATCACCCACAACCCATATAATACGGAGTATCCGCTGGATGCCGCAGGAAATGTTGTGTCCGGTGCGCGGGCGGTTGTGGATACCGACTGGCAGAAGGCTGTTTTCAAAACGGCCCCTACACAGGATTATAACATCAACGTTAACGGCAGTTCCGATAAGACGGATTACTTCTTCTCCGTCGGGTACACCAATCAGGAAGGGATCGCCCCGGCCGGGAAGTTCGAACGGTATACAGGTAAGGCCAACATCAATACGCAGGCATATTCGTGGCTGAAAACCGGATTGAATATTACCTTCTCACATTCCATTCAGAACACGACACAGGCCGGCTCGGCAGGCGCCAGTCCGCTTTACAACTCGCTAACATTTCCCAACGGCGTCCCTATCTACGTTGTAGATGCACAGGGGAATCCCATACTTAATGAGGTCGGAGAAAAACAATACAATTTCACTAATGCAGTAAGCATTGACTTCAACCCGCTGGCAATACCGTTTATGGACGACCATGTAAGCAAGTTCTACCGGTTGCTGGCCTCTGCGTATGCCGATATTACTATTTATAAGGGATTGAATTTTAAGACGGTGTTCTCACCCGACTTCGTATCGACCGACGAATACCGGTACTGGAACAAGCAGCACGGTAACGGCCCGGCATATAATGGACGTTTGGACAAATACCACAATACGGACCTGATGTATACCTCCACCAATACGCTGTCTTACAACAATACCTTCAATGCTTTGCACAGCGTCAGCGCAATGGCCGGTATGGAATACTGGCAAAGCACGTACGAAACGCTTTATGCCGGAGGACGCGACCTGCTTGGCGAGATGAAGGAACTTGCGGCTGCATCAGGCTCATTCTCTCCTTCTTCAAATACAGCGAAGGAAGTACTGATATCTTACTTCGGCCGTCTGGAATACGCCTACTCCGACAGGTACAACCTCTCAGCCAGCTTACGTACAGACGGATCTTCTATCTTCGGAGCCGATACAAAATGGGGGACTTTCTGGAGCGCAGGCGCATCATGGAGACTGACGCAGGAGGATTTCATGAAAGACCTTGATGCCATTGACAATCTGAAGCTGCGCCTCAGCTATGGTACATCGGGAAACAAGAGCGGCCTGGAACGCCTCACAAATCTTCACCAGTACGATCTGGTACGTTATGCTTCCCTGGGGCTTTGGACTGTATCGGCCGATTACCTCTACGGCACTAATTCCGGGGCGGGACATACGCAACTGGCCAACGCCCTGCTGGGTTGGGAAAAACAGCGTATGTTTAATGTCGGGGTAGACTTCAGCTTCCTTAACAGGTTCTACGGCTCTGTCGATTATTTCAACAAAGTGTCAGACGGCCTGCTGTATGATTACCCGCTGGCCTTGTCCAACGGATTTAAGAATATTACCCTTAATGCCGCACAAACTGTCAATGACGGGATAGAACTTGCCCTCGGGGCCAATGTCCTGACAGGGGACTTAAAATGGAACATCGACTTCAATGCGTCCATAATCAGTGATAAGATCAAAGACCTCAATGGAGATGACAACGTCCGCATGACCCAATACCAAAAAATATGGAGTGTCGGCGGCAGCCAGTACGAGTTTTACATGCCATCATGGGCCGGAGTGGACCCGCAGAACGGAGATGCCTTATGGTACGTAGTGGATGAGCAGGGCAACCGTACCACCACTAACGTATACAGCCAGGCTACACTTGAAAAACAGGGAAAATCAATGCCCGACGTGTTCGGCGGACTTACGAACCGCCTTTCTTATAAGAATTTCGACCTGTCTATACAACTGAACTATACAGTTGGCGGTAAATTCTACGACGGTCTTTACGCCTCGCTCATGCATGACGGAGCAAAGTCAGGCTCAAACCTCCATAAAGACGCTTTGAACTCATGGACTTCATCAGGGCAGTCCACCAACGTCCCGCGGTTCATTGTAAACAATGCTTCCGGATCGAGCAGCCTATCAAGCCGGTATCTGTATGATGCTACAAACATCAAGGTGAAAAACATCACGTTGTCATACACCCTGCCCGACGTCAGGTTCTTCTCCAATGCTAAGGTATGGCTTTCGGTAGACAATTTATACACGCTGTTTACAAGCGATTATAAAGGTTACGATGACATCGACATATACGAAATACACGGCTATAGCCTGTATCCGTCTACGCCGACGCCAAGAACGATCAGTGTCGGAGCAAACATAACTTTCTAATTAAAAATCAGTCAATATATGAAAACTAAAAATATATTATCCCTTTCCCTGTCAGCGCTCCTTTTTGCAGCCTGCTCCAGCGATGACCTGATGCAAAATCCGGCGACATCACTCTCGGATGAAACAATACTGGAGACCAAAGAAACGGCCAGCACCGTCCTAATGGGGGCTTATGCGCTGACCGGAGACTATCGCTACCTTACGATAGGCGAAATCTCACTCGACGTGATGGGCAACGACATTAAAATGTCTGATGGCAGCTATGGCTTCTCTACATACAACTGGCTGATGTTCGCCTATAACTACGTGCAGTATCCGCGCACCGTAGACGGTTGGTGGAGCGCATACGCGCCTTACCTCTGGGACTTTGCCTACAAGGCTATCGACCAGTGTAACCTTATCATCACCAATGCCGATAAATTACCTCCGGGATGCGAAGACATCGTTGCTCAGGCCCACGGCATACGCGGATACAATTTTCTGAACCTGTATCACCTGTTCTGCCATTCCTATACTTATGCCGGCAATGAAGGGCAGGGGTTGTTCCTCCGCCTGACGCCCGGAAGCGCCGACGGCAACAATGTTCCGCGCTCTAACCTGGGCGAATCGCTGAAAGTAATTATCGACGACTTTACATATGCCTATGAACATGGCACGCAGACGAGCAACTACTTCATCAACAAGACCAATGCTGCGTTGTTGCTGGCCCGCACCTACCTGGATATGGGCGATTACACCAACGCACAGAAGTATGCCGAGATTGCCAGTCCTACGTTCGACGGCTCAAACCTTATGAGCCGGGAAGAATACCAGTCCGGCTTCAACACTGCAAACAGCGAATGGCTGTGGGCGTATAACTTCACATCCGAAACATCCAACATTTACGCCTCCATCCCGTCCTTCTTCCATGCAGGCACATTTAAGGACGCAGAATCCGTCTTCGGAACAGAAGGTTACGGCTCAAAAACAACCTATGAGTACCTCGACGCCAATGCCGTGGAGTGGATGACCGGTTACAGCACCGTTCGCATAACATGGTCGTTTGCCGCCCTTTTCGGCAAGGAAGACGCCCGTGCCCTGTTCCCCTTCTATATTGATGAAAAAGACGGGCTGTTTACCTCAAAGTACTCCTCAAAAGGTTCGCTTGGGATAGCCGACTATCCTATGGCCCGTGCGGCTGAAGCTTATCTGATTGAAGCCGAATGTCTGGCGCGTAAAGACGATCCGCAGGGGCTGGCCGTACTGAACGCACTGCAGGCCCGGCGCGGCGGAACCGTCTCTACTTCCCTGTCTGTAGACGAGGTGTGGAAAGAAAGACGGCGCGAACTCTACGGTGAAGGCTTTGCCCTGCCCGACATAAAGCGTCTGCAAAAACCGCTGGAAAGAGTAGGCGACGAACACTGGAGCACGGTGAAAAGCCTGCCTGCCAACAGTCCGCGCATGATGTTCCCAATCCCTGCCGATGAACTGGACTACAATAAGAACAGCTCCGTAGCCGACCAGAACGAATACTGGAGATAAAACCCGGAAGCATGAAAGCACATCTATCTTTTATTGTTCTCTGCATATTATTCATGAGTTGCTCCCAAAGGGCAACTCATGAAGCAGACGGCAACCTGACCCTCGGCTTCGAGGGACGCACTATCGACCTGTCGCCGTATCTGGAAGAATTCCCATACTCCCAGTTCTCTGTCAGCAAAGACGGAGAAAAGCTGTTCTTCTTCAAAACAGCCAACGAGAACAGGCTCCAGTGGATTACGGTTGAAAAAGACGCCATACTGAAAAACGCAAATGACGTCATCAATCTTGACTTCTCGACACGCAACTGCTGGTCTCCCCGCTATAATGAAAAAGACAACTTCGTATACTGGATCGGAGACGAAAAGAACGACGAGATAATCAACCTCTACCGCACCCGGCCGGGAAGCGATGTGGCAGAAAAACTGACCGGCGTCCCCTACATCTACGCCTGGGGATTCAATCCCGGTAAGACCAAAATAGCCTACGTCGCCCGCCTGGGGCAAAACGAAGACAGGCTGGACGAACTTCGCGTCATTGATCTCCAAACGCTCGAAGACACCCTCATCTGCCAGGACACGCCGCAGTACAGGTTCACCTGGGGAGGGATAAGCTGGCAGCCACAGGAAAAAGGACTGGTGCTTTTAGCCCTGCAAGGGCTTGACCGCACTTACACCAACGTGGTATACGCAGACCTGGAAACGAAAGAAATAACCCCCCTCACCGACAGCCGGAAAAGAGCCAGCCTGAGCGGCTGCAAAATAATAGAAGAATGGCTGTCCGACGAGGAATGTTTATTCTTCTCAGACCAGGACGGATATACCAACCTCTACAGCTTTAGTACCTCCGGTAAAACGGTGCAGCAGGTGACACAGTACACGACAGACATTGACGACGCAGCCTACGTATCGGTGAACGACAGCAAATACCTGCTCGCCTTACAGAGCAATCCAATCGAGACCAGACTGATACTTATCGATCCGTACACAAGGAAGGTAGTCTATCAGCAAAGTTCCGAACTCGGGTTGCACCTCGGCACGTCCGTCAACAACCAGGTCACGTTTATTGCCGGCTCTGCCGGCGAATTGTTCCAGCTTATAAAAGCCACGGTAAACATCGACAACATCACGACGGAAGTCATACTTGACATCCCCGCCGAACTGAAAAAGAAGCTGGTACATTCCACCGTCGAACGCCTGGAGATACCAACATTTGACACCGATCCCGCCACCGGCAGCCAGCGCCTCCTGCACGCCTATCTCTACAAGC
This sequence comes from Tannerellaceae bacterium, assembly GCA_031266215.1. Classification (GTDB taxonomy): domain Bacteria; phylum Bacteroidota; class Bacteroidia; order Bacteroidales; family Tannerellaceae; genus DFXE01. Next base: position 6,775 of record JAISBL010000129.1, read on the forward strand.
CTGAGAACCCCCTGCCGAAAGGGAAAGAAGTCGTTATGATAGAGTCTTTCTACGGCGGAGCTAACCGGTACGACAACGAATACCAGATACTGACCCAGGCAGGCATATATGTATTAAGCCCATCTCCGCGCGGCTCCGACGGTTTTGGCCGTGATTTTGCAGCCCTTAACGACGGAGACCTGGGAGGTAACGAGATAATCGATATCATACGCTCCGCAGAATACATATCTGAGAAACTGAACATCCCGGCCGAACGTATCGGCGTGTTCGGAATGAGTCACGGCGGGTACGCTACAATGCGTCTGATGACCTTCCCCGGCGAAGTCAACGGTAACAAGGCCTCCTTCCCCTTTGGTTTCGGCATCGAGACTGCTGGGTTCTGCGACATCATCTGGCAGCACAACCACACCAACATACCGGACTGGACGGCGCTTGAAGCCGGCGACCCGGCCACCGACTCGCTCAGGCTGGTAGACCGTTCGCCCATCACCCACGCCGACAAAATCACCGGTCCGCTCCTGCTCATTCACGGAGATCACGATAACCGGGTAGACATAGGAGGCTCGCGCTTTATGGCGGAAAAACTAAGCGAACTGAACAAACCGCATCAATATGTGGAATTTCCCGGACTGGGTCACGGTATAAAAGGCACCGATAACAACCGTAAATATTACGCTGCCTGTCTCGATTTCATAGAAACGAACATCCTGAACCGCTAATACTGCATTTCATAATCACCGGCTCCCGTCTCCTTCCGAGGCGGGAGCTTTTCATTGTAATAAACCGCCACGGCATTGCACTATGAGTTATTGTTGCGAATTGTTTTGCAGGCGCCACGGGCGCGTCCTGCAAACGTTCAACCCGGCATTGACCGGGCTGTCAACCAGGTATTGACTGAACTGTCAACCCGGCATTGACTGAGGTGTCAACACCGTGTTGACTGAGCGTTCAACCCGGTATTGATAGAATAACCGTCGCAGAGCTGGCGCCCCATCTCTTCATTATGAAATATCTTTACCGGATGTTGTATATTTGCCGCGGATTTTATGTAAGACAGTTATGGAATATATTTATCAGATAGAGGTTAGTGCGGAAATCAGGTATCTTTGCCACCCTCTGATTTAACGATATGGTTATGAAACGAAATGTAGTCCTGCCGGCTGAATGGCATCCGCAAAGTGCGGTGCAACTCACATGGCCGCATGCCTCGACCGACTGGGCCGGCATGCTCGACGAGGTTATCCCTACGTTCGTGGCGATCGCCGGAGAGATAATGAAACGAGAGAAGCTTCTTATTGTCTGCATGGACGAAAAGGAGACGAGACGGCAACTGGGCGAATACGCGGATGAAAAGCGTATCGTCTTCCGGACGATAGGGAGCAACGACACCTGGGCGCGAGACCACGGCGGTATCCCGGTCTACGAAGACGGCCGGCCCGTGGTGTGCGACTTTGTCTTCAATGGCTGGGGAATGAAGTTCCCCGCCTCAGAAGACAACCTGATAACCCGCCGGCTGTTCGATGCCCGGACCTTCGCCCCGGGCGTCGTGAGGCGCAATATGCAACCCTTCGTGCTCGAAGGAGGCAGTATAGATACTGACGGCCGGGGTACGTTGCTGACTACTGCAAGATGCCTCATGTCGGTAAACCGTAACGAGCATATGACGAAGGAAAGCCTTGAGGCTTATCTGAAAGAAACCTTCGGACTCCGGCGCATCCTGTGGCTCGAACATGGCTGCCTGGCGGGCGACGATACCGATGCGCACGTAGACACGCTTGCACGTTTCTGCTCAGAGGATACCATCGTTTACGTTAAGTGCGACGATCCATCGGACGAGCACTTCGCCGAACTGCACGAGATGGAGAAAGACCTCACAGCCTTCCGTCGGGAGAACGGAGAGCCTTATCGCTTACTGCCCCTTCCGCTGCCCGGCAGGATCACGTGGGAAGGCGAACGCCTGCCGGCTACGTATGCCAATTTTCTGGTCATCAACGGCGCGGTACTGGCGCCCTTCTACGGTTTGCCGTCTGACCGCGAGGCGGCCGACGTACTCAGCCGCGCCTTCCCCGGCCGTGAGGTGAGGGGTGTCAATTGTCTGCCGCTCATCCGGCAGCATGGCTCGCTGCACTGCGTAACAATGCAATATCCAACAGGTTTTATGTAAAGCATACAGGTATGAAAGTAGGAATTATACAGCAGGCCAACAGCTCTGATATGGAGGCTAATATAGAGAAACTGCGGCGCAGCATTATACAATGCTCACGCGAAGGAGCGTCGCTCGTCGTATTGCAGGAATTGCACAACGGGCTTTACTTCTGCCAGACGGAGGATACGGCCGTCTTTGACCGGTCCGAACCCATCCCCGGCCCTTCCACACGGCTGTTTGGCGGCCTGGCAAAGGAGTGCGGCGTTGTACTGGTGCTCTCGCTATTCGAGAAGCGCGCTCCGGGACTGTATCACAACACTGCGGTTGTGATGGAGCGCGACGGTTCGATAGCCGGTATATACCGCAAAATGCACATACCCGATGACCCGGCCTATTATGAGAAGTTCTATTTCACGCCGGGCGACCTTGGCTTCACGCCTGTTGACACGTCATGCGGACGGCTGGGCGTACTGATATGCTGGGACCAATGGTATCCTGAAGCCGCCCGCCTTATGGCCATGCGCGGAGCGGAGGTATTGATATATCCTACGGCCATCGGCTGGGAGACGAGCGATACGGACGAGGAGAAATGTCGTCAGCATGATGCCTGGCTGACGATCCAGCGCGCCCACGCCGTGGCCAACGGACTGCCGGTGGTGACCGTCAACCGTGTCGGCCACGAGCCTGACCCTTCAGGTTCTACGGACGGGATATGCTTCTGGGGAAGCAGCTTCGCTGCCGGAGCGCAGGGCGAATTGCTGGTGCAACTGCCGGCCGACAGCGAGGAGCGCCGTGTGGTCGAGGTGCCCGACCGCCGCGAGAGCGTACGTCGCTGGTGGCCTTTCTTTCGCGACCGCCGTATAGATGCGTACAGGGGATTGACGGAGCGCTACCTTGACACCTGAGTTCGATGTAAGAAAAGCAACCGCCCCCAGACTGTCCGAAAACTAAATTTAAGCTATGGAGAGTCGCATATTTGCGTTTGCGCTCAGACAGGCGCCCAAATATAAAAGCCTTACCGGTTAGTTCCCGGACAGCCTCCCCCTCATCGTAATCAGCAGTGACGACCGGGGGGAGGGGGTCAGGCAGGATATTTCGCTAATACTTAAGAAGATACTTCACTAATGCCTGAGAAGGCGCTTAATCAGAATTTTAGAAGGTCCTTCATAAGGGCTTAAGAAGGTCCTTCACTAACGCTTATGAAGGTCCTTCATAGGGGCTTAAGAAGGAGCTTCATAGGGCCTTAAGAAGGTCCTTCTAAAAACGAC
>JAISBL010000016.1 GCA_031266215.1 Tannerellaceae bacterium
CGATTAAAACAACGATTTGTGGAAGAAGGATATGAGATTTGTTTGGGCAGGAAGCCGTATCCGGCGATTACTAATATTAAAGCAGATGGTGACTTTGAGGCTCATTTAATAGCATTAAGTTGCAGTGAAGCGCCTGAAGGATACGCTCGCTGGTCATTGCGTCTGCTTGCCGACAAGATGGTTGAGTTAAAGTATGTCGACAACATTTCGCATGAGACAATCCGGCAGACATTAAAAAAAACGAAATCAAACCGTGGCGTGTCCAGGGGTGGATAATACCTCCTTTGCAAAACGGAGATTTTGTATCTTGCATGGAGCGTGTTTTAGACGTTTACAAAGAGCCTTACGACCCGCTTCGTCCGGTGGTTTGCATGGATGAATCGCCCAGGCAGTTGATAAAAGAGACACGCCTGCCTCTGAAGAGGAAACCCGGAAGTGATGAAAAAGCGGATTATGAATATGAACGTTGTGGTGTTGCCAACATATTTATGGTAAATGAAGCTTCTCTGAATGAGTACCCGGTTGATGATGCTGATGATAAATTGGTTTGTGTCTTCTTAGTTAATATAAGAAGAGTGCCGGATTAAAGCTTGTATAATTTGTGTATCTCGCTGAAATTTATTAACTTAGCGACATTAAAACGAAAGGCGGAACTGACGTAAAAACCGTCTCCGCCTTTCAAAAAAATATTAACTGTTCAAACATAATGAAGAATTATGAAGGTGGCAAACTCCTTCGGGAGTTTTTTGTCGCTACTCATATCTTAAATGCGTTTGCCCTGGTGCGTGGGGTGGAGAAAATAACATTTCGTCCGTAACGGCCTGTCCCCGCCACCGTGGCGCCTCCGCCGGCATGACGCCGGGAGAGGGTTGGCAACGGTGAGGGTGTGGCGGTATACGGGTGTGTGTACAGGCGGCCGGCTACACAAAGGTGTTACAGAGCGCTGATTTCAAAACTGCTGTAATTGTTCCCGTCAAAACGGATAGAGGCGCTTCCTCCCCCGTTTATCTGATAGCTGTGGTTATTGTTTTCCGTGGCTGAGTTTGTAATGGTCAAACCTTTAATTTTCAGATTCCCATACTTCATTGCTCCGGCGGATATACGGAAGGAAGCCTGAGATGGGACCTTTAGTTTGAGCGTACCGTAACGCGCCGCTGCGTCTACGCTTTTGAAGGCGGCGTCGAGCCGGTTAACAGTCAGCGAACCGTAATCCAGAGTGCTTGCGCGGATACTCTCTTTCACGTATTCAATGTTTGCGCTGCCATACCTTGATTCGATAGAGAGATTGTTTACGTTTTCCGCCTTTATGCTTCCGTAGCGATTGTCGATACTGAGCCTGCCGGCATCGCGGAGCCTGAGGTTCGAATACCTGCAGTCGATCGCCATTACGTCTACATTATTCAGGTTGATATTACCGCAATAAGCTGCGTCTATCCGCACCTCTACGGCGTCAGCCAGCGTGATATTGCTGTATTTGGCGTCAATACTGAGGTCTTCCGAAAAGCTTCCGGCCCGGAGGTTGCCGTATCTCACTTCTATGCTGCATTTACCCTGGTTCTTTTCGGGCAGATTGATGTCGCCGTATTGCTGTGAGAGGGTTGTCGCGAGCTTTGACGGCATGGTGATGAAATAGCGGATCGTGAGGCTGCTGTTAGACCCTGTGTAGTTGTTCCTTATCAGCGTGGCGGCAGATATGATACTCCCGCTTTTCCCCATATTTATACTGACCCTGTCAAGCCCTTCCTGCGCCAGACGGTCGCTGGAGGCTTTAGACTCTATGACGACCCGTATTTCGACTTCGTTCTTATCCCAGTGCGCCACGGTGATGCTGCCGTATTTGTTGTCTACGCTCAGTTGATCTCTCAGTGAGACGTTAAACGACTGGTTGATTTCTTTTTTCTTCAGGCTTTCAAGGTTTTCAGCCCACCCGCTGAAGCAACTTACCAATAGCATCAGGCATGCCAGCGGGAGATAATTTTGTATACGCTTTGTTTTCATATATTGATGTGTTTAATTATGTGATCCGTTTGTTACTATCTGTTTCATCCGGCTGAGCATGAAGTTGAGGCTTCCTATACTGTTGCCATAGTGCTGGGTGATGGCAAACACAGCGACATCGGAGCATGGCAGGGTAGGCATGACGTCTGCTTCAAAATCGTATGTTGTCTGAATCACCCGTTCCGTTTCCTCCATCAGTTCGAGGCTTCCGCGTGTCGCCCCATTTGCGTACAGCTCTTTGATTTGCGTTTCTACGTCATATATCTGCATCTGGTAATACAGGCGCAGTTCTTCTATTTCCTTTTCGGCTTCACATGTAAATACGTAGTGTTTAACGGAGGTTTCGTGTTGTATTTTCAGGAAGAGGAGAAGCGCTGCCGCCGCGGCCATAGCAACGGCTATCGCTACCCGGCCGGGCTGCCTGCTTCGCTTTCTGTTTGCGAGCTTCTTCTCAAAACGCTCGAGATGCCCTTCCGGCAGAGGTTCGTTATCAAAACTATCTCTGTTCTTGTCTATAAAATCCTTTAGCTTATCCATATCAATTGATTGCTGTTATATCTAGTAGTTTACGTTTGGCCCGGAGGTACTGCGTGCGTACGCTCGCCGGCTGTATTTTAAGTATGGAGGCTATCTCCTCCGTGTCATAACCTTCGAAAAGGTATAGCGACAGGACGACCCTGTATCCTGCCGGCAGCTTCTGTACGGCTTCTTTTATCTGCTCGACGGCGTACCGGTCAGATTCTTCCTGCGTTTCATCTTCTTCGTCAGGCCCGGTATAATTAGGCGACAAATCTTCCAACTCCACTGCCTTCTGTCTCACAAAATCAATAGCGGCATGAACCGCTATGCGATGTATCCATGCTTCAAAGTTTTGCTCTTCCCTGAACAGGTCAAGGCGGCCGAATACTTTAAGAAAGGCATCGTGCATGGATTCTTCCGCATCCATTTTGTTCCCTGTAATACGCAGGCATGCCATATATAGCTTTGATGCGTATTTTTTATAAAGGTATAACTGGGCAGGTTTGCTTCCGCGGCGACAAGCGTCAACCAGATGTTTCGTAGACTCGTCCATATTGTTTATATAAACGATGGAATACCTTTAAACGTTGCACAGGTGTATAGGGTGATTGTAAATAAAAAAAGAAAGGCATCATCGCGACGCCCCTCTCTCTGAACTAAATGATAAAAATAAAAGTTATGTGGGAAGGTGTTATTCCATTTTATCAAGACTGATTTTATCGAAATTTAGTTCCGGCTTTATTCCCGTATTTAGTCCTAAGTTATATTCTTTCATTCCTTCAAAGGTTTTAACCCTAACCGTCAACGTTTTGTCTTTATCGTACGAAGGCGTTTGAGACAAATCAAAGGCGACGATCCCGTAATGCCTGTATGATGAGTTGTCGCCGAATGCATTGTGGCGAAACTCCATTCTGTGCGGAGTGTCTGACGCCGTCACGTCGGGGATAAGATTAACCAGATGCTTTATATTCCCGCTAAAGTTAGCTTTGAACAGGATATTAAGGAATCCGTCTCCTATCCATATATCGGCTATTTCTACCGGATCGTTGCCATAGGCGGCGTCATTTCCTTCTCCCAGGTTTTCAGCAGGCTGTTTGGTGAGAATCGTGTCTATACGGTTCAGCTTTACGGCGTAATCATAACCCTGGAAATTGTCCCCCAGCACTGTGTAATTAATTTGCACGCGCTGAGGCTTGTCCGGCTGGTAGTAAATATATAGGGGAGCCGCCGGCCATAAGGTAGAACTGTCGTCTAAGGTGAGGTAAAACGCATTGCCATCAACCGGTCTTGCCGTAGCGATGGACATCCACATCTTGTCCAGCGAATAGTTTTGGTCGTCATTCAGACAAGAGTTAAATGTGAGGGTGGTTAATGCCAACCCCACAAGCATAAAATAAAATTTCAACGTCTTCATATCTTCTTAGAATTAAATATCATTTAGGTAATAAAAATGTTTGTATAGGCTTAGATGGGATTATAAATGAAAATGCTGCAAAGGTGAACCTTTAAAAAAGTTAATGACAACGCCCATATGTGTATAAATGCTAATTCGCAGGTTGAAAAACATATCTTTGTGACCCACAAACTATCTAATAACGATTGTAAAATGAAGAAGAATACGACTATCGCTGCCGGATTGGCAGCCGCGCTGCTTAGCGCATGTTCGTTGTCTGATAAAAAATCAGGCGAGAGTGATACGAACAATCCGTTTTTTGCGGAGTATACCACACCTTTCGGAGTTCCCCCTTTTGACAAGATCAGGATTGAGCATTACAAACCTGCTATTGTGAAAGGCATAGAAGAACAGTCAAAGGAAATTGAATCTATCGTGAGCCAAAAGGAAGAACCTACGTTTGAAAACACCATCGTTGCCCTTGACATGAGCGGACAGTTACTTTCCAGGGCCAGCATTGTCTTTTCCGCCCAGAACAGCGCTAACACAAACGATGAGATGGAAGCGCTCAGCCGGGAGATATCACCACTACTCTCGCAGCACAGGGACAATATCTCACTGAACCCGGCTTTGTTCACACGCGTAAAGGCTATATACGACAACCGGGCAAACCTGAGCCTTGATAAAGAACAAGCCAAACTACTGGAAGAAACCTACAAAGACTTTGTTCGCGGCGGAGCTAACCTTGGCGCCGACGACCAGGCAAAACTTCGGGAGCTGAACAGCCAGATAGCTTTGCTTCAACTTACCTTCGGTCAAAATATGCTGAAAGAAACCAATGCCTTCCAGCTCATTATTGACAACGAAGGAGACCTTTCGGGCCTCAGCCAGGCTCAGATAGCCAATGCAGCCGAAGCAGCTAAAAAAGCCGGACTGGAAGGTAAATGGCTGTTTACACTGCAAAACCCCAGCATCATGCCCTTCCTGCAAAACTCAGAAAAGCGTGAGTTGCGCGAAAAGATATTCAAAGGCTACATCATGCGTGGCAATAACGATAATGAGAACGACAACAAGGACGTTGTGAAACAGCTTGTCACACTTCGCCTCGAAAAAGCCAAGTTGATGGGCTACCCCGATTACGCATCTTTCGTGCTGGAAGAACGCATGGCCAAGACATCCAATAACGTCTACGCACTGTTGGACGAGTTGTGGACGCCCGCCATCAAAGTCGCTAATCAGGAGCTGTCTGATATTCAAAGCGAGATAAAGAAAGAAGGAAGCACATTTACAGCCGAGGGTTGGGACTGGCGTTACTATTTTGAGAAAGCCAAGAAAGCCAAGTTTGATCTGGACGAAAGCCAGATACGGCCGTATCTCGAACTTGGGAATGTGCGCGAGGGAGCTTTTTACGTGGCAAATAAGCTATACGGCATTACCTTCACGCCAATTAACGACATCCCGCTTCCGCACCCCGAAGCGTTGGCCTTTGAATGTAAAGACGCAGACGGCACGCATCTGGGAGTGTTGTATATGGACTTTTTCCCGCGTGCAAGCAAACGGGGAGGAGCATGGTGCGGAGGATACCGTCCGCAAAGATATGAAGACGGCAAACGAGTGGCTCCTGTCGTCACGATAGTGTGCAACTTTACGCCCCCCGCAGCAGGAGAACCCGCCCTGTTGAGCGTAGACGAAGCCGAAACGTTGTTTCATGAGTTTGGTCACGGGCTGCACAGCCTCTTCCGCGACGTCCATTACAGCGGTATATCCGGCGTGCCCCGCGATTTTGTGGAACTTCCGTCACAGATCATGGAACACTGGGTGCTGGAGCCTGAAGTCCTGAAAGTCTATGCCAGGCATTACCAGACAGGTGAAGAGATACCTGCCTCGCTGATTGAAAAACTGGACAAGGGAAGCAAATACGGCCAGGGATTTGCCACGACCGAGTATCTTGCCGCTTCGTTGCTGGATATGGATTACCACGTGCTTCAGGATTTGCCGGCCAACAAGGAAAACGTAACCCTTGATGTGGTAGCTTTCGAGGCCGAAACCCTTAACAAACGCGGCCTGCTGTCGCAGATACCTCCACGTTATCGCTCTACATACTTTAATCACACTATGGGCGGCGGATATACGGCAGGGTATTATAGCTATATATGGTCTGAAGTGCTGGATGCCGACGCCTTTGAGGCTTTCAAAGAAACCGGCGACATCTTCAACCCCGAAATAGCGTCCCGTTTCCGCAAATACGTACTCACCCCGGGCGGGATAGACGATGCTATGGATATGTATAAAAACTTCCGCGGTAAAGAGCCTGGCACAGGGCCTTTGTTGAAAAACAGAGGATTGAACTGATAACCTGAGTCTGAGCAAGTCGCCACGGACGCGTTCTACATTGCCCCCATCTCGTTCTTTGCAAGCATATCGAAACTGTTATTGCGAAGAACGAAGCAACCGGGAATAACGTCAATGTAGAACACCACGAAACAACAAAAAAACAGGGATTGATTATTTTTAATCCCTGTTTTTTTGCTGTTTACTTTTGCAAATAGCTGAAAATAAAGATGGCTTTGTGGAGCTGGAGAATCCAGAACCCGTATTGATAATCAACTACTTACGGGGGCGAGGGACTAAAACAGGGACTAAAAACGCTTAGTCCCTGTAATTTTTCAGATATTCCCGCGCTGAATTATAATACCTTGTATCACACAGTACTCGTACTGTAATGCCGGCACATACGCGCGGCTAGCCTATTTCCTTACCATTCTCGCCCCGCGGCGTTCGGCCTCCTTAAGGGCTAAAAGTTCGGTACGGCTGTACATGATAGGTGAGTTACTGTAAGGCCCGTTACGGTGCGCTTTGATACGGTTACGGCTAAGCTGGTATTGAAGCCACGTGGCGCCAAATTCCCGCCACACCTGACGCGTTGGTATCTCGTCCTCAAAGGGTGTAATCTTACGCACTACGGCGGCTGTTATCACCTCTGCGAGGTCGAGTATGTCATTTTTCAGATCGTTGATGTTATCCCGTTCGGCCTGTATCGCCTTTTCCGGGTCATAGCTGGTAGTAGGATACATGTTGTTTGTGTTGTTAGTGTTCATGATTGCTTGGATATAAAATTGTTCCACATATTTATTGTTTCCGACGGACTTAGCGATCCGCAGCTATAACCGGCCATAAACGCATCGAACATGCGTTTACGTAACACGCGTTTGCGCAACCGGTGTCTTTCAGCATGTTTGTTGAAATGATATTGTAAATCATCGTTGATTGGTGTCATACGTTATCCCTCCGTTAATGAAATTATTATATTATTTATATCCGCCCACGACTTTACAGCGTTAAGCACTACATACGCGTTGACCATGCTGGCATCCGACATAAAGCCTTTGGCCGCTTCATTAAACCGGCTTATTAATTCGGCTTCGTGGTCTCTTAGTTTCTTCAATAATTTTTCTTCGTTTTCCATAATCATTTAATTTTTAGAGTGTTAATAATTATCCCCCCCCCGGATTCCGGGGGGAACGTTTATTTGAGTGTTACAAACATGCTCTTATTTAATTTTAGTTTGTTGAGTGTTTGAACGCCCGCTAATAGATGAATTATCATGCCCGGTTATCAAACAGATGTTTGACGATCGGGTATCACCTAACTTTGTATTGTTGTTCGTTATGTTGAACACAAGCACGACAGGCGTTTTATTAGTCACCAAGAATGATAAAATAGATTGAATTTCGGCGGGGTAGTCCGATAGTGAGAGGGCCGGGACTTCGACGCCCGGCATAACCGGGGATACGTCCCGCACTTTGTTTAATGGTCTGTTTTTTTCCATAAGAATTATTTTTAATTAATTGATTATAGTTATTAATCACCGTTATATCTATTGTTTGCATAATAGGCCGTCAATGTATCCGCCATGAAAGCCATGCTACATACGGATGTTTTAATTTGCGCCTGCCGTTTGGCCGTATTCTCAGGTGAATACCTGCCTGTATGATTACGGCAGGCTATAATGTCATCCGTTCTTGCTATTAGCTTCTTTTCGTCATCCCAAGCCCACTTTAAACACTGTGAGAATGTCCGCGACCGGCCGAAGCGCCTGTCTTTCTTATATGTCCATGCGTTACGCATCACCCGGCTTTTGTTGTACTTTGTTTTCATTGTCAAACTATATTTTTATTATTATATCGCAAATATCAAATTATAATTTGAATCATGCAAATATTTTATCAATTATTTTTCAAATTATTTTTTTATATCTTTTGGAATAATATATACGTATAATTTGAATATTTTGTACCTTTGTTTCAAATTATAAATTTAACTATTATGCTAAGAGTACAAGAAGTATGTAAAAAGAAGGGTATTACAATGCAGGATTTAGCAAAACGCATGGGTATTACTTACCAAGCATTATACGCAAGCGCTTCAGGAAATCCAACCATAGGCAAATTATCTGAAATCGCCACCGCTCTGGGCGTTGAGGTTGTAGAACTATTCAAGACTAACGGAGATAATTTTACGGCTTTAATTGATCAGGGCGGCAAGCTATACCGGTTCGACAGCATCGACGCTTTGACAAGTTTTATTTGGGATCAGACATTAAAGTAGAAAAGGACTAAGGACATGACAAAGAAAGAATCACTAAAGTTATTTGAAGGTAAAAATGTACGCGCCATATGGGACGACCAAGCGGAAAAGTGGTATTTCGCTATTGTTGACGTGATCGGAATACTTACGGACAGCACTAACCCCCAAACCTATTGGCGTGTACTGAAAAAGCGGTTATTGGCAGAGGGGAATGAAAGCGTTACAAATTGTAACGCTTTGAAAATGCAAGCCGCCGACGGTAAAATGCGTATGACCGATGTAGCAGACACGGAACAGCTTTTCCGGCTTATACAGTCTATTCCCTCACCAAAGGCGGAACCTTTCAAACAATGGATGTCACAGGTAGCCAGTGAACGTATAGACCAGTTGCAAGACCCGGAACGCTCCATAGATCAGGCAATAACGGACTACAAACGTTTAGGGTATTCCGACAACTGGATAAACCAGCGCATTAAAAGCATTGAAGTCCGCAGGGAGCTGACCGATGAATGGGAACGCCGGGGCGTTGACGGGATGCAATACGCCTCACTGACGGACATAATAACTAAAGAATGGAGCGGACGCACTACAAAGGAATATAAGGGACTGAAAGGCCTGAAAAAGGAAAACCTGCGTGACAATATGACCAACTTAGAACTAGCTTTAAATACGCTCGCAGAGGCCTCCACCACTGAAATATCAAAAGTAAAGAACCCACAGGGGTTTAATGAAAACGCCGCCACGGCCAAAAGCGGGGGCAGTGTAGCCAAAGCTGCGCGTGATCAACTTGAATCACAATTAGGGCGCTCCGTTATTTCATCCGCGAAGGCTACGGACTATTTACCACCTCACAGTGAAGAAATCTAAGGGCGCCACATGCGCGCGCGTAGGCGTGTCGTTTTAACTATGGCTATCTACGCTCGCTAAATAAGCTAACTGTCATCCTAATTGCCGGCCCCGGTAACTCACACCTATTCAACACTCGCCGGGCAAATTGCACTTTCTTTTTTACCTTTTCCGGTACCCATGTATCGGCGTGACACTAAAGACGGACTAAATACGCCCATCATAGCGCCCTCCCATTGCTGCGCACTAATAATCGTGTGTATAAACTCAAACATAAATAAATATCTATCCTCGCTTTTGGATATGTTTCTATCACGCGCTAATTTTACACATCTGTAAAAATGGCTGCGGTTATAACCCAAGTGTTTACATAACCCGCCTACCGTATAAGGCCGTGCTACCGGTATTTTGACCTGTATAGGCCCCTCCTTACCTATACATGTCTCGATTTTATACAGTGGGTGCGCGCTACACCATTCAAAATATTCACCCGCGGCGTCAAATAACGCATCGGGGGAAGCATACAACCGGGGACGCCCGTGTTTGTTACGGCGCGTCCAATACTTACTACCTTTTTCTGCTGACATTGAAATTATGTTTTTAATGTTATTATTTTAAATATTCCTGAAAAGCCGTCATAGCGTCAATACGATCATCATTATTAACGCCATATAGCCCGGCACAGTGAAAGAACGTGCCTATACTGTAATCGTAGCCGCCTTTAAGGGCCTCATTATACTTACGATCGGCTTGTTCGAAGTCATAATCGCCAAACCGGCTTACCGTATGAAACATTTCCCGGCCCGGTTCGCCAAATTCATTAGCCAAAGCGCAACATATTTCAAACCACTGGCCGTAAGGCCCGGTAATATCTATCTCCCTGTCACAGATCGCCGCAATAACCCTCTCCACATCGGCGGCTGTTTCCCCCTTCGCCCTCTCCACGCTGCGACGTGTACGCCGGGCGCGTTGAGGCTCCACCACATAGGTGTAAGTTTCCGCACTAAGATTAATATACGGGTCAGGATCGTACGAAACGAACCGTTTACGGCTAATGTCGCTGCATGATTTGTCAATAGTCACCCCACACCGGGCAAAATCGCTTTGCAGGGCGTGAAAATGCTGTTTAAATTTACTGTGCAGGCTAATGGGTATGATGCAAAAATAGCCCGCACCCCGCACCGAAAGCCCGCAATACATAACATACGGGATACCGGTGATTAATTCTTTAAGCCGGTCAAAGTTATTCACCCCCGTGTTATCTTTTCCGTCAATGTCAACACATATTAGCCCGGTGGGAAGCAAAAGGCTTTTTGCACTGGCTTTCAGGAAAAGCCCCGACGGCGTAAACAGGGGCAATTTGTTCTTAAGCCTCTTTTGCCGTTCCGTGCTTCGCTCGTTACGGATCGCCAGCACGCGCGCCCTGTATGTGTCGCCGGTCAAAAGGTCGTATAGGTTTGCCTCGTCCGGACGAACACATGTTATATTATCATAAAAGCTAACTATTGTATTAAGTCTATTATTCATATTGCTTATATTTGTGATATAATTAAATACATAAAGTCATGATTGTTGGAATAATCGTAGCGATAGTATTACTTGCATTGGTAGCCCTCGTAGCCAGCAAAGACCCGAATATAAAAACGGAGCCGCCACGCACATTTAAAGACTGCCCGTTTTTCAAAACTTTCTTCCCCAACGGGATGTGATTTTTTTTTCATATGTCGTAATATTCACGGATATTTGTTATTTTGTGTAATATGACATCTCAAATTGGTAACGCCCTAAGGATTTTAACATTTGCTTCTGTCAAATTGCGTACCAGTTTGTTTATTTGTCTTTTTTGATCACTAATTCACTCTCTTTAATTACTAAAACATAGCAAAACGTTATAATATTCATACATTTTGCCCCATTGTGCCGCAAATTGCTTTTAGGATCAAAAATGTAACTTACTGATAATCAATATAGGCGTGAAGAGGGGGAAGAGAGTTACGATATAAAAAAACTTTTAGGAAATAAAAAATGGCAAAGGTTTTTTATATAGTCACTAGCGGAACA
>JAISBL010000042.1 GCA_031266215.1 Tannerellaceae bacterium
CCGTCTGCGTTGCCTGTTTCGGCGTAATCGCCTACCTTTGCGCAGGCTGAAATGGCGATCAGCATCGCCATAAAGAAATAACCAAGATATTTCATAGTTGATACTTTTAAATTACCTGCCAAAGGTACTATACATCAACAACTTATCACCGACAAAACCATCCCGTAAGTTCACCTCCGCCACGCTGTTCCCGCCCCGATAATTCACCTTTCCCGGCCTCAAACAGGTACAAATATTCACCATATCAACCCGCGCATATTTCCGCTATCGTCTGCGACGTCCGCTGCCTGCTGTGCTCCGGTATTTTAACCCGTAATCCGATAAACCCGTAAATGGCCGCCCCGCGAGGGGTAAATTACACCGGCAGAAAGTTAAAACATAGAGCCATAAGCCATCTCCCCTCCGAAAAAAGCACCCCTGTTGAACAGCTTCGCAGTTCTGTAAGCGGTTGACTGCTGTGCCCCGGGCTGCGCCCTGAAGGGCCTGCGGGTTACCCGCCTCAGACGCCTTCCGGCGTCAGTCCACATTGAAAGACAGTGCACGGGCGCGCTCTACATTTCCGCCATTGCCTCCTGCCATGCAGTCTGAAAGACTTTAAGACTTAAAGACTTTCATTATTGTCCGCCAAAACATAATCGCTATAATAATTAAGAGCTGATACTACATTACGGAATATCAGCCCTTTTAGCGGTAAGTTTGTACCTGCAGACAACAAAAGCGACACATGAGTAAAAGTACATATTTTACCGGCCAGTAATAAAAAGTTTCATACATTTGCGGGACTTGTGATAAGAAAACAGTAGAATTATGTGTCTTGCCATACCTGGTAAAATAATAAGTATTGATCGCTCGACGCCTTCTATGGCGATGGCTGAGGCGGACTTCGGAGGGATCGTTAAAAACATTTGCGTGGAATGGGTGGAGGTGAAAACAGGAGACTACGTCCTGGCGCACGCCGGTATGGCTATCTCGGTGATCGACGCCGGAGAAGCCCGCGAAACCCTGAACGACCTTGACGCCATCGCCCGCTCGCTTTATCCCCCCTCGCTTCCATGAGATATACCGTTGAATACAGGAACAAAGAACACATCACGGGACTTACCAGAGCCATCAGCCAAATGACTACCCGCGCGTGGCGCATCATGGAGATATGCGGCGGACAGACGCATGCCATAGCGCGTTACCGGCTGGAAGATATGCTGCCGCACGGTATCAGACTTCTGCACGGGCCCGGATGCCCGGTATGCGTGACGCCGGAGGGCCTCGTGGACTGCGCTATCGCCCTGGCGACGGACAGCGGTGCGACGCTGGCTACCTTCGGCGATATGATGCGCGTGCCCGGAAGCCGCGGGACCCTGATGGAGGCCAGGGCTGAGGGGGCCGATGTCCGCGTCATGTACGCTCCGCTCGACGCCGTGGCTCTGGCGGCCGCAACGCCCGGCAGGGAGGTGGTCTTCTTCGCCATCGGGTTTGAAACGACGCTGGCGGCGCACCTGGCCGCCCTGTCGGAAGCCGTGCGAAGAGGGCTTGGCAATTTCTCGCTCCTGACATCCTTCTTCACCGTTCCTCCGGCGATGGAGGCTATCCTTAGCGATCCTTCGTGCGAGGTCGACGCCTTTCTGGCCGCCGGACATGTATGCGCCGTCACCGGATACGCCGGTTACCGGCGCATAGCCGAAACCTTCGCCCGCCCGGTGGTAGTAACCGGCTTTGAGCCTGCCGACCTCCTCTACGGCATCTATCACTCGGTTCGCCTCCTCGAAGGGGGCGAGACAAGGGCGGTGGTGAATGCCTACCGGCGCGCCGTTAGCGAAGAGGGTAACCTTCGTCAGCAGGCCCTGATAAACGAGATGCTGGAGCCGTCGGACGGTGAGTGGCGCGGCATCGGACTGCTGCCTTCAGGCTGCCTCAGACTGAGGAAGCCTTATGAGGGCTATGACGCCATTGTGAAGTTTGCACTCCGGGACGCCGCCGGGGAAAGAACCTCAGCCTCTGCGACAGGATGTATGGCAGGAGAGATAATGCTGGGCAAAAAGCTGCCGGCAGAGTGCCCGCACTTCGGTGCGGACTGCCTGCCCGATCACCCCGCCGGTGCGCCGATGGCGTCGACCGAAGGCGTCTGCGCGGCATACTACCGGTATCGTACGTCGAAAACAATAAATATATGATCAACACAAATTGTCAAATCCTTCACAATAGCTCAGACCGTATCCTGATGGGGCACGGAGGGGGAGGGCGGCTGACACGCCAGCTGATAGAGGAGGTCTTCTACCCCGCCTTTGGCAATCCGCTGCTTGCGCAGTCGCACGACGGCTGTGTCTTCGATGTGGAAGAAGGATATAAGCTTGCGGTTACGACGGACTCCTTCGTGGTAAGCCCTGTCTTTTTCCCCGGCGGAGACATAGGCCACCTTGCCGTGAACGGGTCGGTGAACGACCTTGCCTGCTGCGGCGCCCGTCCGCTATACCTCACGGCCGGGTTCATACTTGAAGAAGGGCTGCCGGTGGACACCCTCCGGAAGGTTGTCGCCTCCATGCGCCGGGCGGCAGGGATGGCGGGCGTCAGGATCATTGCCGGAGACACCAAGGTGGTGGAGCGCGGCAGGTGCGACGCCCTGTACATCAACACTACCGGTATCGGCCTCGTGCCTCCGGGCGTACGCATAGCTCCCGAACGTGCGCGTGAGGGAGACGTCGTGATATGCAGCGGCCCGATAGGGGCGCACGGCGTGGCTGTAATGTCGGAGCGCGAAAGTCTCGGCTTCAGCACTTCGCTGCGCAGCGATACGGCGCCGCTTAACCACCTCACGGCCTGCCTGCTGGAGGGCGGGCTGAAGGCGGAGGTGCATGTAATGAGAGATCCTACGCGCGGAGGCGTAGCCACGGCGCTGAATGAAATAGCTTTGGCCGCCTCGGTGCATATCGCGCTTGAAGAAGACTCGCTTCCCATACCGGAGGCTGTAACGGCGGCGGCGGACATGCTCGGGCTCGACCCGCTGTACATAGCCAACGAGGGCATCCTGCTGGTTATACTGCCCGGAGAGTGCGCCGCGGAAGCCCTCGGCATAATGCGCGGCAGGCCTGAGGGACGGGAGGCGGCTGTCATCGGGCGCGTGGAAGCCGGACGGCCGTCGGTACGCATAAGGACGCCTTTCGGCGGCAGCCGGGTGGTGGATATGCCTATGGGCGAGCAGCTTCCGAGGATATGCTGACGCCAGCCCTCAGGCAGACACTTTACCAGGCGTTAGATAAACATCCTGCTGAAAACATACATTAAACAATAATAATGTCTATGAAAGAGAAAAGACCTTCGTTTTACGAAGAATGTATCAATAAAGGCGTCTCACGCAGGGACTTCCTTAAGTTCTGCACTGCGATGACGGCCCTGCTCGGACTCGATCCGGGCGGCGTAGCCCAGGTGGTGAACGCCCTGGAAACAAAGCCCCGGATGCCGGTCATATGGCTCCACCTGCAGGAATGTACCTGCTGTAGCGAGTCGTTCATCCGCTCGTCGCACCCGGTAGTGGCCACCCTGCTTTTCGACCGTATATCGCTGGACTATACAGAGACGCTGATGGCCGCCGCCGGTCATCAGGCCGAGGAACTGATGGCTGAGACCATGCGCAACCACCGTGGCGAGTACCTACTTATGGTAGAAGGTTCGATACCGATGAAAAACCCGGCTTACTGCTGCATCGGCGGCAGGAGCGCCCGGCAGGTGGTGGAAGAAGCCGCCGCGGGGGCGAGGGCTATCATAGCATGGGGCAACTGCGCTTCGGCCGGATGCGTACAGGCTGCCGACCCCAATCCCACGGGGGCGATGCCGGTGCACCGGATAATACGCAGCAAGCCTGTTATCAACGTTCAGGGCTGCCCTCCCATAGCCGAGGTGATGGCGGGGGTGATTGTGCATATGCTGACCTTCGAGGGCATACCGCAGCTCGATGGTCTGGGACGGCCAAAGGCTTTCTACTCGCGCAGGGTGCATGACACCTGTTACCGCAGGGCCAACTTCGACGCCGGACTGTTCGTAGAGAGTTTCGACGATGACAACGCCCGCAAGGGGTATTGCCTGTACAAAATGGGCTGCAAAGGGCCTAATACCTACAATGCCTGCGGAATAATCAGGTGGAACGAGGGTGTGAGCTATCCCATACAGAGCGGACATCCCTGCATAGGGTGCAGCGAAGCCGGATTCTGGGACAACAGCCCCTTCTACAAGCATAATCCCGGAGTCAAAGGCTTTGGGATAGAAGCTACGGCCGACCAGGTGGGACTGGTTATCGGAGGCGTTACCCTTGCCGGCATCGCCGCCCATGCCGTGGCTACCAACATACGCAAGAAGCAAATGATAGAAAACAAAACTGAGGAGTGACCAGACGTTATGAAACGAGCATGTAAAAAACTATTTACGCCGGAGGGCGATGAATCGAAGATCGGCCTTAGCCGATAAAACGCACTGCGAGTTTCATACCTGCATTAAATTAAATATGTTATTCGTATGAAAGAAAGAATAGTTGTAGACCCGGTAACAAGAATAGAAGGTCATCTGCGGATAGAAGCGGAAACAGAGAACGGACGCATCAGCAACGCCTTCAGTTCGGGCACAATGGTGCGCGGGATTGAAACCATAGTCAAAGGCCGCGACCCGCGCGACGTATGGGCCTTTGTGGGACGCGTCTGCGGGGTGTGTACCTCTACGCACTCGCTGTGCAGCGTCAGGGCGGTGGAGAACGCGCTGGGGATAATCGTGCCGCCGAGCGCCGAGCTGGTCCGTAACCTTATGATCGCGACCCTGTACATGCACGACCATGTGGTGCATTTCTACCACCTTCACGCCTTCGACTGGGTAGACGTCGTCTCGGCGCTGAAGGCCGATACATCAGCCGCCGCACGTATGGCGCAGGACATGTCGGCATGGCCTAAAAGCTCGCAAGGGTACTTCGCCGCCATACAGGCGCGCATCAGCAGGTTTGTAGCGAGCGGGCAACTGGGCATATTCGCCAACGGATACTGGGGGCATCCGGCCTACAAGCTTAGTCCGGAACAGAACCTTATCGCCGTCGCCCATTACCTTGAGGCCCTTGAATGGCAAAAAGAGGTGGTGAAGGTTCACACCGTCTTCGGCGGTAAGAACCCGCACCCTAACTTCGTCGTCGGCGGTATGCCATGCAGCATCAACCTCCACGAGCCCAACGCCATCAACACCGAGCGGCTGGCCTTTGTCAGACAAAGGCTCGAAGAGGCCAGGACATTCATAGACCAGGTATACCTGCCCGACCTCATGATGATAGCCGGCGTATACAGGGATGAGTGGGGCCGTCTGGGCGGAGGCGTATCAAACTACCTGTCGTACGGCGACTTCCCGATGGCGGAGTACGGCGAAACGGACAGTTACCTTATGCCGCGGGGCATAGTGCTGGAGCGCAACCTCAGCCTGGTGCATCCCGTAGACGCCCGTTCACCCTCCGAGATACGCGAGTATATCCGCCATTCATGGTACTCGTATGACGGAGGAGACCGTGAGGGGCTGCATCCTCTGAGCGGACAGACAAACCTTAACTACACAGGGCCGGAGCCTCCGTACACGCATCTCAACGTTGAAGACAAATACAGTTGGATAAAGACGCCGCGCTGGAAGGACATGCCGATGGAGGTAGGGCCCCTCGCCCGCCTTGTAGTAGCTTACGCCGCCCGGAAGGAGCCGCAGAAGTCGTTCATAGACGATACGCTGAAGAAGCTCGACCTGCCGGCCGAAGCTCTCTTCTCCACACTGGGGCGTACCGCCGCGCGAGGGATTGAGACCGCCCTGGTGGCCAACTGGGCGCTTGAGGTCTTCGACAAGCTTATGGAGAACCTGCGCTATGGCGATTCGCGGATGGTGAACCACACCCTGTGGTCGCCCAATCTGTGGCCTGACAGGGCCGAAGGGGTCGGACTGAGCGAGGCCCCGCGGGGCGCCCTGGCTCACTTTATGGTTATCGAAGACCGGCAGGTGGAGAACTACCAGATGGTGGTGCCCACCACATGGAACGCCTCCCCGCGCGACGCCGTCGGTGTATTGTCCGCCTTCGAATCTGCGCTTATCGGCACGCCGGTACACGACGCGAACCAGCCGCTGGAGATTCTGCGAACCATCCACTCCTACGACCCCTGCCTGGCCTGCGCCGTGCACCTGTGGGACGAATCGGGCAGCTATGTCCACCGGGCGGATACCTTTTAAAGACGGAGGGAGACTGATATGAGAAGTCGCAGAACGTTATTGAGAGAGGTTTACGTATGGGAACTGCCCGTGCGTATATACCACTGGGTTAACGCCCTTTGCATAGTCATACTTTGCCTCACGGGCTATATGATAGCCGAGCCGGTAGCCATACTGTCGGCCAGTGAGGCGACATTCGGTTACTGGTTCGGTACCATCCGCTTCATACACTTCGTCGTGGCCTACGTGTTCCTGTTCAACTTCGCCTTCCGTATATACTGGGGGTTCACGGGCAACCGCTACGCCTCGTGGCGTAACTACATCCCGCTGAAACTATCGCAGTGGAAGGAACTGTTCGACGTCATACGGGTAGACATACTCATGATAAAGAACAAACCCGTGGACACTATCGGGCACAACACGCTGGCCAGCGTCATATACTTCGCCTTCTTCGGGGCCTTCGTGCTGCAGTGCGTCACAGGGTTCGGACTGTACGCCAAAATGAGCCCGGCCTACTTCCCTAAACTCTTCGCATGGATCATACCGGCGATGGGCGGAGACCTTATCGTGAGGCAGGTGCACCACTTCCTGATGTGGTTCTTCATCATCTTCGCCGTCATCCACATATACCTGGTCTTTTACCACGACTATATCGAGCGCCACGGCGTCACCTCGTCTATGATAGGCGGGTGGAAGTTCATCGAAGAAAAGATGGCGGCCGAGGAAGAGAACAAAGAACAGGCTTCATGATGAAGAAGACGCTCGTACTTGGCGTAGGCAACCTCCTGCTGGGCGACGAGGGCGTGGGCATACATGCCGTGCGCGAGCTTGAGAAAGAGACGCTGCCGCCGGGCGTAGACCTGCTCGACGGCGGCGTCTGCGGTTTGCACCTTATCAACTGGCTCGAGGGCTATGAACGTATCATCATGATAGATGCAACGCTCGACGACCGGCCGCCCGGCTCCGTCCG
Source organism: Tannerellaceae bacterium (assembly GCA_031266215.1). Classification (GTDB taxonomy): domain Bacteria; phylum Bacteroidota; class Bacteroidia; order Bacteroidales; family Tannerellaceae; genus DFXE01. Next base: position 7,172 of record JAISBL010000042.1, read on the forward strand.
CCGGCTCCGTCCGCGGTGCGTGGACGACTTCCCCCGGCTGATGAGCGCCCACGAGATAGGCCTGCGCGACATGATCGCCGCCCTCCTGCTCATGGGCCGCAGTCCTGAGATGGACCTTATAGTTGTCTCCGTCGGCAACGTCGGCAAACCGGACGACCGTCTGACGCCACCCGTCTCCGCCGCCCTGCCTGAGGTACTCTGCCGGGTCAGGTCGCTGTTATCCCCCCTCCCCGCCGCTCATGAACGCCCTTAAGCCGGATGCCTGGCTGCCGGGTACAAAGAAGGAGGCAGAGGCGAGGGGATGGGATTACCTCGACGTCATACTCTTTTCGGGCGACGCCTACGTAGACCACCCCTCTTTCGGCATAGCCGTTATTGGCCGGGTGCTCGAAGCCCTTGGGCTGCGCGTGGCTATTGTGTCGCAGCCCGACTGGCGTAGCGATCACCGCGACTTCAGGAAGCTGGGGCGGCCGAGGCTGTTCTTCGGCGTCGGGGCCGGAGCGATGGATTCAATGGTCAACCACTACACGGCCGCCCGGCGCCTCCGCAGCGACGACGCCTATACGCCCGACCGCCGGCCGGGTATGCGCCCCGACTATCCGAGCATAGTCTACACCCGGATACTTAAAGAGCTTTACCCCTCCGTCCCCGTAGTCCTGGGAGGCATTGAGGCTTCCATGCGACGGCTGACGCATTACGACTATTGGCAGGACAGGCTCAGACCCGGCATACTGGTCGATAGCGGGGCCGACCTGCTGGTCTACGGCATGGGCGAGCTGCCGGTGAGGGAACTGGCTGTAAGGCTTAGCCGCGGCGAGCCTTTCGCAGACGTCGTAAAAGACCTCCGGCAGGTGGCCTACCTCCGGCCCGGGCGGCCTGCGGAAGGGCAGATGGGGGAGGGGATATGCCTCTTTGCGCATGAGGAGTGCCTGGCGGACAAGATGAAGCAGGCGCGTAACTTCCGCCATATAGAGGAGGAGTCCAACAAGCAGTGCGCCTCGCGGCTGTTACAGGGGGTGGGGCAGAGTACGATAGTTGTCAACCCGCCTTTCCCGCCCATGACCGAAGCCGATATAGACGCCTCGTTTGACCTGCCTTACACCCGCCTGCCCCATCCACGGTACAGGGACAGGGAGATTGCGGCTTTCGAGATGATAAAGTTCTCGGTCAACATACACCGCGGATGCTTCGGGGGGTGCGCCTTCTGCACCATCTCGGCGCACCAGGGCAGGCGCATCGCCTCGCGCAGCCTGGCCTCCATACTCAGGGAGGTGAGGGCCGTCACGCTCATGCCCGGTTTCAAAGGTTACCTAAGCGACCTGGGCGGCCCCTCGGCCAATATGTACGGCATGAAGGGCAGGGACGAAGCCCTCTGCCGCCTCTGCCGCAAGCCTTCGTGCATATATCCCGCCGTCTGTAATAACCTCATCACAGACCATGCGCCCCTGACCGCCCTCTATCGCGAGGTAGACCGGTTGCCGGGGGTGAAGAAGTCCTTCGTCGGAAGCGGTGTAAGATATGACCTTATACTGCACTGCGACCGGGCCGGCGGCTCCGCCCGCGAATATGCATCCGAACTGATCGCCCGGCACGTATCGGGGCGGCTGAAGGTTGCCCCGGAGCACACCAGTCCCGACGTGCTTAAGCTGATGCGCAAACCGCCTTTCGAGCTTTTCAGCCGCTTCCGCCGCCTGTTCGAAGACATCAACAGGAAAGAAGGCCTTAACCAGCAGCTTATACCCTACTTCATCTCCGCCCACCCCGGCTGCACCGAGGCCGATATGGCCGGCCTTGCCGTCATCACGAAGGAGCTGGATTTCCGTCTGGAGCAGGTGCAGGACTTCACTCCGACGCCCATGACCCTGGCTACCGAGATATACTACACCGGCTACCATCCCTACACGCTTGAAGAGGTCTACACCGCCCGCAGCGCAGAGGAGAAGAACTCTCAGCGCCAATACTTCTTCTGGTACAAACCGGAGGCCCGCCGGTCCATCCTGCAATCCCTTACCCGTCTTGGCAGGAAAGACCTTATACCCCGGCTATTCAAACGCCCCGTTCCTCCCACACGCAAATAGCCTCCACTGCTTCACCCTTACGCTACCTAAGCGTTCGGTCGTATGCTACCTAAGCGTTCAGTCGTATGCTACCTAAGTGTTCGGTCGTATGCTACCTGAGTGTTCGGTCGTATGCTACCTAAGTGTTCGGTCGTATGCTGCCTGAGTGTTCGGTCGTATGCTACCTAAGCATTCGGTCGTATGCTACCTAAGCGTTCGGTCGTATGCTACCTAAGCGTTCGGTCTTCTAAGGCCTAAGTGTTCGGTCTTCTAAGACCTAAGTGTTCGGTCTTCTAAGGCCTAAGCGTTCGGTCTTCTAAGACCTAAGCGCTCGGTCTTAGAAGACCTAGCCGCTCACCCTTATAGGAGAGAGCGTCTCTGCCTTATGGGAGAGAGACGTTCTGCCTTACCTGAGTTCAAGATAAGGCGGAGCTCCATACGCCTGCGGTGATGGTTTTCGGTGTGCGCTGACGCCATATCAATAAGGCCGTAGGCCCTTAAATATGGATAACTCCGGGTGCAACCCGGAGAACCGCACCACCATCCCGGAGAACTGCAAAGCAGTTCAATTTACGCACCCGGAGAGACCTCCCGGTTGAACTGCTTTGCAGTTCTGCAGGTGGTTGACTGCTCTACCCCGGGCTGCGCCCTGAAGGGCTTGCAAGGGGCTACCCGTCTCAGACGCCTACGGCGTCGGCACACACCGGAAACCCTCACCCGGACGGCGCCACGGGCGCGGTTTACAGAGGCGCATCAGGTTGTGCAAAGAGCCATGCCGGTTTTTCTTACGTCGAACTCATGTGCCTTATGGGACAGAGGCGCTCTGTCCGGTGCGACAGAGGTGATCTGTCCGGTGCGACAGAGGTGTTCTGTCCGGTGCGACAGAGGCGTTCTGTCCGGTGCGACAGAGGCGCTCTGTCCGGGCGACAGAGGTGTTCTGTCCGGGCGACAGAGACGCTCTGTCCGGTGCGACAGAGATGATCTGTCCGGTGCGACAGAGGCGTTCTGTCCGGTGCGACATAGGTGTTCTGTCCGGTGCGACAGAGGTGTTCTGTCCGGGCGACAGAGGTGTTCTGTCCGGTGCGACAGAGGCGCTCTGTCCGGGCGACAGAGGCGCTCTGTCCGGTGCGACAGAAGTGTTCTAACCCACCCCACTGCTCACCTTTATGCGACCGAAGCGTTCACCCTTATGGGAGAGGGTGTCTCTGCCTTACCTGAGTTCGGGATAAGGCGGCGCTCCTGTAAACCGACCCATACGCCTGCGTGATGGTTTTCGGTGTGTGCTGACGCAATACCAATAAGGCCGTAGGCCCTTAAATATGGATAACTCCGGGTGCAACCCGGAGAACCGCACTACCATCCCTGAGAACTGCAAAGCAGTTCAATTTACGCCCCCGGAGAGACCTCCCGGTTGAACTGCTTTGCAGTTCTGCAGGTGGTGTGCTATTGATGCCCCGAGCTGCGCCCTGAAGGGCTTGCACGAGGTTACGCACATTAGACGCCTACGGCGTCAGTACACACCGGTGTAAAACGCACCCGTGGCGCGTCTATGCGGGGGGCGGGATGAGGGCGAGGCGGTCGGACCATTCGCGATATATTACGCGAAGCGCAGCGTATTGGCTGACGTAATGGGGGAGGGGCTCTGTTATGCTTTCCGTGATATGTACCTCTCCTATCCTGCCGTAGCCGGGCCACAGACCGCAGGCGTTGGCTACGAGCGAGGCCGCTCCGAGGGTGGCGGCGTCCTGATCTATGTTGGTCTTGAGTATTGACATGCCGAAGACGGAGGCGAAGATGGTTCGCCATAAAGGGCTTTTGCTCCCTCCTCCGCACATGAGCATCAACCGCTCCGCACCGGCGCAGGGCTTTAGGGATTCAAAGGTTTCGCACAGGGCGAGGGCCACGCCTTCCATAACGGCGCGCACCATGTCTTCGCGGGTGGTGGAGAGGGAAAGGCCGGCAAAGGAGCCTCTCGTATCGGGATGGGCCTCCTGTGCGCTTCCGCCCGCCAGCGTGGGGTTGAATAATACGCCGCGGCTGCCGACGGGTACACCGGCGGCCATTTCATTGATAAGGTCGTAGGCGTCTTCATCGCGGGCCAGGTCCCGGCATAACTGATCCCTCGCCCAGCGAAGCGAACTGCCGGCTGAGAAGATGGATACCCCGGAGGTATAAAGCCCTCTCACCGCATGGGCGAAGACAAAAGGACGGGTGCGGACGTCGAGCGCCGGAGCCGACGAGGTGACGGCTATCCAGGCCGAGGAGCCTAATGATATGTATGCCCTTCCCTGCTCTGTGCCTGTTGCCCCCAGGGCCATGCAGGCGTTGTCTACGGCCCCGCAGATGACGGGAAGGCCCTGCGGCAGTCCGGTCAGGGCGGAAGCTTCGGGGGTTACCCGTCCTATTATAGCGTCCGACGGCCGGAGCGGCGGGAAGATGTTGCGGGGTATACGGGCGGCCCGGATGAAGCGGTCTTCATAATCCCACTTCTTAAGGTTGAATGCGCCGCTTCCCGATGCGTAGGAGGGATCGGTGCATTTTACGCCGGTGAGCCGGTAGTTGATGTAGTCTTTGGAACCAAGGACTGTGTCTATGCTGTTGAAGAGTTCGGACTGGTGTTTCTTCATCCACATTAGTTTGAATATGGAATAGCACGCGGGCGGATCGCCATTGCCGGTAGTTGTGTACCAGTCCTCGTAGTCGATGTCGCGGAAGAACCCGTCAGCCTCGGCGGTCGCTCTGGTGTCGCTCCAGATGGGGACGTATTCGGCAAGCGTCTTTCCTTCTTTGTCCAAAGGCACTGTTACAAGGCTATGCCCGGACAGGGCGACGCCGGCTATACCGGCGGAGGTGCACCGGGCCTGCTCCAGAAGGTTGCGGACGGACATGCAGACGCCCTGCCACCAGTCGGGCGGCCGCTGTTCGTGCCATTTTGAGTGTTTGTAAAAGGTGTCGTACGGGACGAACGACCGTGCAATGGCCAGTCCGTCCCCCGACACGAGCGACGCTTTTACGCCTCCGGTTCCCAGGTCACAGGCGATGATGTTCATCATTTGTAACTTCCCTCCCCGTCTGAGTTAGTCAACCGAAGCGACAGGGATACCATCGGGGCGGGCGTTTGCTTCTTCCATGATTTTGATAGCGGATGAAAGTCCGATGCCGAACCTGTCTGCCCCGCGTTTATACATTTGCAGCAGAGTGTTGAGGTCGCGCACCCCTCCTGCCACTTTCAGTTTGATACGGTCCTGAATGGCGTTCTTCATTACCTCTACGTGATGAATGGATGTCGGGGCGGAGGAGAATCCTGTACCCGACTTTACGTAATCGGCCCCGGCCTCTGCAACCAGTTCGCACGCCTTTGTTATCTCCTCATCGCTCAGGAGCATGGCTTCTATAATGACTTTCAAAGACGTGTCCCTGCATGCGAAGCGTACGGCTTTGATGTCGTCGAGGACTTCGCCGTACCTTTTGGACTTCAGCCACCCTACGTTCATCACCATGTCTACCTCGGCGGCTCCCAGACTGGTGAAGTAGTGGGCCTGGGCTACCTTTATAAAAGTCGTTTCCTGTCCGGAAGGGAATGACAGCGAAGTCCCGAAGGCCGTAGCGGTCCCTTTGAGCTCTTTGCTCAGCAGCTCGTAATAGCCGGGCCAGGCAAAGGCGCAGCCGAATTTGTATTTCTTACAGGCATCGATCAGAGCCTGTACATCTTCATAAGATGTGTCGAGTTTCAGTACGCTGGCATCTATAAGATATGCGATGTCAGCGGGTTTCAGTATTGCTTTTCTTACTTCTTTCATACGGATAAAATATTTAATTAATCTTAGGTCAGGAACTCGCAGTACGTTCCATTTGTTGTTGTTTATTTATCAGGTGTGTAATTCGGTCAGCCGCCCCATTTTCTTACGCGTCTGCCTGAACAGTTCGGTATAATAGGGGTTGGCGAGGACGCAGCCGACGGGCTGCTGGCGGATCATCAGCTCTTCGCAATTCATGCACTGGGTGCAGTATTTGATTTCGCTTTCACGCCCTTCTTCCAGTTTGAGCGGAGTAAGGGGATCAGTCAGCGACTGCCTTCCCAGGCCGATCATATCCATGATACCGTCTTCTATGCACCGCGCCCCCATAGCAAAGATTGAAGACCGGCCGGGTTCTACGAACAGCAGTTTGTTCTTATTCCCCCTGAGCGGAGAGAATGACGAGCCTATGACTACGGTCTCTTTTTTCAACACCTCTTTCATCTTACGGGCGAAATAGAAGTGCAGGTAAGCCAGGTAAGGCTCATCCTGCGTAGCTTCCATGTAGTTCATGCTGGCATGGACGTTTCCGAGGGATTCGACGAAATAAGTGGCGCCGCGGTCTTCCAGGCCCTTAAGAAGATCGAGAGACTCGGTCAGGTCCATAAGGGGAGAATCGGGGCCGGCAGAGCCGCAACCGCCGGGGAAGCCTTCCCAGAGCGACACCTTCGATCCGATGATGAAGCCCGGATCAGCCACCCCCCTCTGGATACGCTCCATCAGGTCGAAGGCGAAACGCGAGCGGTTGGCCCACGAGCCTCCGTACTTCCACCTGCGGTCGTTGTAAGGGCGCAGTATCTGAGACCCCAGATAGCCGTGGCAGAATTTCAGGTCGATACCGTCGGCCCCGGCCGCCTGTGCAATTTTGGAAGAGAGGACAAACTGGTCGGTGATCTTATCCACCTCCTCTTCGCCGATAAGGTCGCCGCCCTTTCCGTAGAGAGGCTTGACGGTCACCCGGCGGGAGAACTCAGGTTCGCTGATCTCGCCCGAATGAGTGAGCTGGAAGACGATCCTGACCTTCGGGTTCACTTTCTTAAGATGGGCGATAAACTTAGCCAGCGGCTTCTCGTTCCTCGGCATGATCTCTAGTTGCGTCTGCCTGGCGCGGCTTTCGTTTGTTACGGTGATAGCTTCCAGATCGACAAGTCCGAAATTACCCTTGTATAAGTTCTCATAACGCTTGTAGGTAAGCTCTGTCGGGTTACCTTCGGCGTCGGAGTCAACACACTCCATCGGCTGGGCGAAAAAGCGGTTGCTACATTCGTGGCTGCCTATTTTCACAGGAGACAACAGTGTTTCTTTATATCCCATACCTCAAAGATTTAATGGTGACTGATTACCTGAGAGGATGATCCGTTCTTTAATCTCAGGAGATACCAGGACTTTGACCAGGCGTGAGTCTGCCCGCAGCTCTTTCAGGGCGACTTCAAGCTCTTCCAGAGGAACGACCATTGAGATCAACGGCCCGGGATCAATCCGCTTATACTGCAAAAGCGTGATGGCATCAGCCCAGTCGTTGCCTATACCGGCGCAGCTTCCGGAAACTTTCTTTTCATGCAGCACAAACTGGACAGGCGGCAGCCGGGCATAGTCATCGTCGGAACAGATACCGAAGGCTTCCAGTTTGCCCCCCCGGCGCAGCATCCTGAACGCCTGTTCGTAGGTGGCGGACGAGCCGACGGCTTCCAGAACGTAATCGGCCCCTATGCCGTTGGTGATCTTCATCACTTCAGCCACGGCGTCAGGGGTTTCGTTGATGTCGATGATATAATCGGCGCACATCTGCTTAGCCATGGCAAGACGTTGCGGACTGTCGCCTACAACGATGACGGGGGCCGCCCCCCGTATCCTGGCCAACGCTCCGTGTATAATACCCAGACCGCAGCCGATAATGACGATGCTGCTGCCAATCTTCAGATCCATCGCCTTGGCGCCGTGCAGGCATGCCGTGAGCGGTTCGATAAAAGTAGCGCTGTAATCATCTATGCTGTCCGGCAGGATGTAGCAGTTTTCCCAGGGGACTTTTACGTACTCGGCATATGCACCGGGCTTATGGATGCCGATTTGCGCAAAGGTTTCGCACAGAAGCGCGTCGCCCCGCCGGCAATAGTAACACGTCCCGCATGTGAGGCAGATATCGACCGCTACACGCAGTCCTTTCTTCAGCTTTTTGACGTTACCGCCCACCTCTGCGATCTCGCCCCAGAACTCATGCCCTGTTGTGAGGGGTAGGCAGGCTACTTCATCGGCATATTTACCGGTATAAGACCCCCAGTCGGAACCGCATATCCCGCAATACTTCACCTTTATAAGCACTTCATTGTCACTGATCACAGGAATGGGCACTTCGTGCAGCTCCAGCCTGTAAGGTTCTACCAGAACCTGAGCTTTCATTGTCTTCATTGTCTTTATTTTTGAAATAATTTGTCTGTCCTGGCCTCGTATGGCGCATGGATCATAAGAGGTTTTAAGAAAGCTATCGTTTTCTCGACCCCGTCGCCAATACTCATTGTCACATCTTCATGCTCATAATTATAGTATCCGTCGTAGCCAACCATATACAATTCGGTTATGATCTTTTTCCAGTCTATACTGCCCCATCCGGGAATCCTGAAGCGCAGGGAACGATCCAGCCGTCCCCACTCGCCCTGCATCATCAGTCCCCCCTTCATCATATTATGCTCTACCAGTTCACAATCTTTTGCGTGCACGGATACGATACGGTCGCCAAGGGCGTTGATGAACGTCTGTAAGTTAATCCCGGACATCAGCAGGTTGGCCGGGTCGAAATTGATCCCGTAGCTTGGATGATAGTTGCACAGTTCCAGGCACCTCAGAGCTGTATGCGTGTCGTAAATGATATTATTCGGATGAGGTTCAAAAGCTATCTTAACGCCATATTCGAGGTATTTATCAAAGATAGGCGTGTAATTTTCCACGAACCGCCTTTCCTCGTCGGCCCATCCGCCCGGATAAGGCCAGTCATTGATATGTCCGAAGTTCTCGATCCCTGAAAAGGCTACAACTACGGGGACTTCCAGAGCGTTGGCCAATTGTGCGGATTTGATCAGACTGCTCGTCCCGAAGGCGATCTTTTCTTCTCTCGACCCGGGGCATATACTATCCGTATCAACACCGTAAGGCCCCAGGACGAGGAGTGATTCGGGATGGTTGCTGACGGCCGATATTTCAAGTCCGTATTCCCGCACGGAGCGTTTGAACTTTTCCGCCCCGCCCGCCTTTAATAATAGATCGGCATCTATCTGTCCGTTATCCCGGTAAGACGGTATCTCTATTGATTCATATCCGTGTCCGGAAGCTATCCGGCATACTTCTTCCACGGTCTTACCTGAGTAGTTGGCAATACAAAAACCTGTTTTCATGATCCTTAGTCTTATATTATTAATAAAGTTAATACTAATATCTTTTATTGCCGGAAAAGTTCGGCTATCAGACGTATGGCATGGGCCGTTGTATGAGTCCATACTTCTTTATAGGTGCAGTTGTTCTGCATGGGGAAATAGGGTTCGTCGTCGTTTTCGAAAGTCTCTATTCCCACAGGTACGGCGCCTGCAACGTTTCCCGCGTACGCACCGTAAAGCATGGGATAGTCATACCCGTCTCCATAGATGGTGCTCATGGCAAAGGGATTGTAGCCTACGATGTATTCAAACTGACGGGTGGCAATGTGTTTTAACTCTTCGTCATCCAACAGGCGGGAAAGGATAAATCCGGCTTTCGCCTTGCTCATGTGGATGGCATGAAATCCCCGGAACTGGTAGGCTACCGGGAAGCGGCGGAGGTAGTGCGTTCCCGACAGCTTAATGCCGTTCTTCACCTGGGCGTCGTACTCTTCTATCGAAGGGTCGCCCACGCCCCTTCCTCCTTCCTGATATACGGTGGAGTAGTCGGTATTGCCTACTTCGTAAACGGCTGCAGGCAGTATGCCGTATGGTTCTATCAGGCCGGATATGTCATGCAGATAGTCGGCGTACGCCACGCAGGCCTCTTTCCATAGCGGAGCGTCGCGATGGCCGGGCATCCCTGCCAGGAGCATCGACAGGGCTTCGACCATGAGGTGCTCGCGGCTTTGATGGTAGTAAGCCAGCGTACGCTCCTTAGCTGTTGTTTCGTAAAAGAACCCGCGCAGGGGTATCGACCAGTCTTTTTTACGGTCGAGTTGCTGGGATGCCATGACAGTCCGGGCAAATTGCACGGCATAGCCGGCATACGCTTCATCGCCTGTCAGGCTGTACAGGCGCATGGCCGTTGCTGTTACCTGCGCTGCCTGCTCGGCTGTCTTTACGGTATTGACGCCAGTTTTTTCTATTGCAAAGCGAAAATCTTCGATGGCGCAATTGCGGCACCACCGGGCGAATACCGGGTCTGTTCCTTCAAAATACGGTGCGGCCAGGGCGCATAGTGAAGCCGCCGAGAGGTTGGCCGGGGGTGAGTTCTGTGCCGCTGACTGCATATCGTCCTTGTCGCCCCGGATGTTTTGCGTCCAAAGCCCTATCACCAGTCCTGTGTGCCGGTAGCCGTCGCCAAAGCGTGTTTTCATTATCCAGTTAAGTCCCCAGCGCACTTCTTCCAGCAGCCTGTCGTAAAGTTCGCGGTCTTTTCCTTTCACCTCATCAGCCAGCTCAAGCATGGCAATGGCGGCGTCTACCTGATTGCCCACGCCCATTGTCATGTCGCCGGCATCGTGCCATCCTCCGGCGATGCTGAGGCTTCGCCCGTCGGGATGGTAACAAAATACATCATGATGGCAGGCCTGATGAATGCCGGGCTGGTCGTATCCGCAGCGTTCGGCAAAGAAGAAATTGAGCGTGCGCCAGGCTGTTGATAAATACGCTTCTTCACCGATTGCAAAGACCCCTGAAGTAAGGTCGCCGACAGATATTTTATAATATCCGGGGGTGTTGAGGTCGCTGAAGTCAAGTTCTGTAAAAGCATTCTTAAGACTGCGCCCTTCGCCTTCATATGCGACGGAGCCGGTGCCGGCGTCTATGATTTTGAACGGACCTGCTTTTACATTCTGTACAAGGGCCTGTTTGCGCGCGCCCGGCTTATATCCGCTATGGCTGTAGGCTATGCTTCCTTTCCGAAGGTTGAACCCGCGACTGTTTTCCGCTTCCACCGCATCAAGGCGCAGGTCGTCTACATACATCTGCATCCTTTCGCCGGCGCCCTGGGGTTCGCCGGCCAGAAGGATATTAAAAGATATGCCGGTTACGCGGTCGCGGTACAGGTCGGGTATCTCCCATACCACATGCGTCCACTGCCCGGGGGTGAACGATTCATAGTGCTGCCCTTCAAAACGTCCGGGTGTGGGCATTGGCTTTATTCCTTCGTTATGAAGCATCACTCCGCCGAATACTATATATACTCCCGGTGCGTCTACGTATACCCATGCGGAGATGCGGTTATATTCGTGCAGGTTTTCATTCCTGAGGGGGAAGATAAACTGCGGGATGGCATAAGCGCGGTTATTGTCTTTTCTCTTCTCCGTAAGGGACGCCGGGACGTCCATGCAGACGCTGCCTTTGCCTGAGTGTGTGATTTCGCGGCTTAGCTTTAATTCCCCGGGGCCGCTGAATTGCAGGTTTTCAAATTCGGCCGTCAATGGCAGTTCGCGTGTCCTGAGTACTTCCTTTGCCTGCCAGCGGGTAAGCGCCGCATCGGCAGGATCGGGCTTTATCGTTTGCCTGAGATAACGGCTTTCTTCCAGTTGCCGGATAAGTTTCGCCTCATAGTTGTATGTACTCTGCGCCCATGCGACAGGGGCAAGTATCAGAAGGGTAAGCAAATAATAATGTTTATACATAAAGCCTGTTGATTAATGGTTAGACCTGATTATAACTGTGTAAGGTGTGATACTCAGGGCCATAACGGGCGGTAATGGGCCTGACGGAGCGCCTCAAAGCGCCTTTTTTCGGGAAAATCGACTGTACGTTCAGGCAAATCGACTGTACGTTTGGGCAAATCGCCGGTACTTTCAGGCAAATCGCCGGTACGTTTGGGGCGATCGCCGGTACTTTTGGGGCAGTCGCCTGTACGTTTACGGCAATCGCCTGTACTTTTGGGGCAGTCGCCTGTACTTTTACGGCGATCGCCGGTACGTTTAGGGCGATCGCTGACACGTTTGGGGCAATCGCCGGTACGTTTACGGCAATCGCCATGCCTTTTGGTCCGATCGCTATGTCTTTTTGATCAATCGCTATGTCTTTTGGGCTAATCGCTATGTCTTTTTGATCAATCGCCATGTCTTTTGTGCCGATCGCTATGTCTTTTGAGCCAATCGCTATGTCTTTTTGATCAATCGCCATGTCTTTTGAGCTAATCGCTATGTCTTTTTGATCAATCGCCATGTCTTTTGGTCCGATCGCTATGTCTTTTGGTCCGATCGCTATGTCTTTTTGATCAATCGCTATGTCTTTCGGGCCAATCGCTATGTCTTTTTGATCAATCGCCATGTCTTTTGTGCCGATCGCCATGTCTTTTTGATCAATCGCCATGTCTTTTGGGTCAATCGCTATGTCTTTTGGGTTAATCGTCATGTCTTTCGGGTCAATCGCTATACGTTGCAATACTAAAGATAATCTTCAGGAAGGAGGTTGGATTATCGGCAAAAAAGGTTTGTTTCCTGTTTTACGGCGGATTTTCACCTGTTTAGGTAATAAAAGCGGGAACGTTACTTTTAACGCCCCCGCTTTATTCCTGACCTTTGAGGTTGTGGATCAGTGATATTATAAGGTCTTCAACTGCAAATTGCGCCAGGCTACCTTTATGCCGCCGCCGTCATGTATCTGCAAGGCTATGCGACCTTGTCCGGCGCCAATCTTTTCGTCGGTAAGGTTCACCATTTCTTCTCCATTCAGCCACGTTGTTACGTTGTCGCCCTGCACTTTTATACGGAGTGTATTCCATTCGCCCACTTTCAGTATCTCTTCCTTCTCGTCGGGTATCTGAACCAGCCACCCCCGTCCGTAAGACTCGTATATGCCGCCGGTATCACGCCCTTTGGGAGCAACCTCCACCTGCCAGCCGTTGACTTTCACGCCTTCTTCAATGAATGAACGGATGAATACGCCTGAGTTGCCGTCTGCTTCCTGCTTAAACTCTACCGAAAGGTCAAAATCATCATAATACTCGCGCGTCGCCAGATAACCGTACTGCTTGTCAGGGCCGCTTTCGCAGTATAAGAGGGATTCCTTTACGTACCATAATTCTGTGCCGTAGGCTTCCCAGCCGGTCAGGTCTGTTCCGTTGAAAAGAGTGACTTCTTTGGTCTTATGCGGCAGTTCCCTGATTTTTATATTGCGGAATGATGCCGGGTAGCCATGATCCTGAAGGCAGATAACGCCTTTTTTTGCCAGTCCGTATTCCGGGGCGTTTGTCCATTTCCCGCTGTTTTTGCGTTCGTACCAGTCGTCTGTCCAGGCCTCGAACTCAAGTATCTTTACACCGTTGAGCCAGTGTTCTACATGACCGTTGTCGAAAACGATCCTGGAGTTATTCCATTCGCCCTGCGGATTGACCTTCATCAGCGACTGGTCCGGGAGGTACATGGCGTAGTCAACGCCCAGCTTCTGCCATTCTTCCAGAGGTTCGGGGAAGTTCGCCTCGTCTATCAGTTGGTATTCAGGGCCTGTTACATAAGGAACTGCGTACTGCGGACGTTCTACAACATGGTACAACATGCCGCTGTTGCCTCCTTTTGAAAGCTTCCAGTCCCAGGATAGCTCAAAGTTCCCGAACTGTTTTTCCGTCACGATATAGCCGTTGGCGTCGTTACCTTCGCCTTTTGCCTGGATGCATCCGTCAACCACATGCCAGGGCTGGGTCAATGCCGTACCGTTGTAATCCTTCCAGCCCGCGAGCGTTTGCCCGTCGAACAGCAACTGCCAGCCACCTGCCGTTTCTTCTGCGGTAAGCGTATTCTGTTTTCCTTCTCCACAAGAAGACAATAGTAGCGCACACAGAATCACGCCACCTGATTTTTTTACTACTGAAAAGTTCATTTTAAATGTTATTTTATTAGTTTGATGATAAATGACGAGGCAAAATAAGGTAATTTCTACCACAAATTATGCTCTTTTGCGAAATTTTCACAATACTGACTTTGTTTGCCTGAACATATTTTGCGACATTTGCCGTTCTTTCATTTCGCCATGGCAGACTTGCACATGGCAGACACATGTACAAAAAAAGTAGCAAGAATAAACATATGAGTATAAAAGTATTGTCAACTTACTGTCTGATCTTAACGTCTATACTAAAGGTTGAAGGACAACATAAAGAGGTTTTTAATAAACAGATAAAAGCTTTAGACAAACAGGTTTCCGTCCTCATGTCTGACAGGGGTGTAACAAAAGGCGTAGCGCTGGAAAAAATAGCGGAGTTGGAAGATATGCTGATCGAAGAAGAGGAAAATATGCTCTTCCCTGCCGACGAATTGTATGGTTCCAACTGGGATACACGCTGGGTTGACCCGTTCCGCGCCGATACTACTGGTTTTGTTTTTCCTGACTCCTGCGAAATAGACTGCTCTTCTTTTATTATACCTATTAACAATACGCTGAAAATTACGTCTGTCTACGGGCCCAGGCGTCGTAGAATGCACCGTGGCATAGATATGAAACTGCAGGTTGGGGATACTGTCTATGCCGCATTTTCAGGAAAAGTACGCATACGTAATACCGAACGCCGGGGATATGGAAAATATTTGGTTATCAGGCATGTCAATGGATTGGAAACGGTATATGGGCACCTGTCTGACTGGTTTGTGGATGCAAATGATATTGTAAGGGCCGGCCAGCCGATAGCTTTAGGTGGAAATACGGGACGCTCAACAGGCTCGCACCTGCATTTTGAAACACGGTTTTTAGGGCAGGCCATCGACCCGGCAGAGATCATAGATTTTGAAATCGGGGAACCGTACAAAGACTTATTCGTCTTTCGTAACATAAAAATAAACGGGCGGAACAGCAACATGTATACTTCTGCTGAAAGTCAGATGATCTTCCACAGCGTGAAATCAGGAGATACATTGGGGAGCATCGCCCGGCGTTACGGAACTACCGTGAACGAGTTGTGCAGGCTGAACGGTCTGAAAACCACTTCGACGCTCCACATAAAGCAATCCATCCGGTGCGGAATAAGCAGGGCCCCAAAAACCAAAGCCGCTTTACCGCAGGGGAATTCGTAACGCCACAAGGCTTATGCCGCTACTTCTGCATACCTGTTGCGCTCCCTGTTCCGCCGCGATTATCGAATGGTTGCTTGCGAACGAGATACGCCCTGTGCTATTTTATTTCAATCCGAATATTTTTCCTCGTGCAGAATACGAGATACGCAAAAAAGAATCTGCCCGTTACGCTTATTCCCAGGGTCTTGAGATAATTGACGGCGATTACGATCACGCCCGGTGGCTTGATTGCATCGCCGGACTGGAAGGGGAACCGGAGCGGGGCAGACGCTGTATGGAATGTTTCAAAATGAGATTGCTGGCCGCTGCACGGCTGGCTTCCGAGCGTGGATTTGACCGTTTTGCCACCACGCTGGCTTCGTCACGATGGAAAAACCTCCGGCAAATTGCTGAAGCCGGCCATTGGGCAGCCTCTCAGTGCAACAATGTAGCTTTTTGGGAAAAGAACTGGCGGAAGGATGGTCTGAGTGAACGCCGCCGGGCGCTTATACGTGAAAACGGATTTTATAATCAGACGTATTGCGGATGCGAATTTAGTGTCCGCCCCCGGTAAAAATACCGCTCCGGGACCGGTAATTACTGCACAAAAATTGGCCAACTCCATCAGGGAAATCGGCCAATTCATGTATTAATGCTGAGGGCAGTCTCAGGAAAAAAACCTGTGCTCCGGGCGCGGCTGTTTATGAAAGGATTGCCTCTATTGCGCTTAATTCTTCTTCAGCGAAGGAGAGGTTGCGGAGCGCCTTCAGGTTATCAAGTAATTGCTCAACAGAGCTGGCCCCTGCCAGCACGCTGGTCACCCGTTCGTCCTTCAGAAGCCATGCCAGAGCCATTCCGGCCAGGGATTGGCCGCGGGCCGCAGCTACGTCATTCAGTCTGCGCATTTTGGATATGACTTCTTCGGTCACCTGGTTCTTTTGCAGGAAACCGGTAGACCTGGCCGCCCGCGAATTTCCGGGTATACCGTTCAGGTATCTGTCCGTCAGCAGACCCTGTGCCAGGGGCGAGAAGGCAATAAGTCCAACGCCTTCATCTTTCAGCAGTGGCAATAGCTTAGGCTCTACCCAGCGTTCCAGCATGGAATATTTGGGCTGATGTATCAGGCAGTGCACCTTATACTCTTTCAGGACGGCCAGGGCCGCCTTTGTTTCTTCGTCGTTGTAATTGGAGATGCCTACATAGAGGGCTTTGCCGCGGCGCACTATATCGGCCAGCGCACCCATTGTCTCTTCTATGGGTGTACAAGGGTCGGGGCGGTGAGAGTAAAATATGTCCACATAGTCAAGACCCATCCTCCGGAGACTCTGATCCAGGCTTGCCGTCAGGTATTTGCGGCTACCCCAGTTACCATACGGCCCCGGCCACATGTCATATCCGGCTTTAGAGGAGATGATCAGTTCGTCGCGATACTTCCCAAGTCCTTTTTTGAGTATTCTGCCGAAGTTTTCTTCCGCCGAGCCATATTCAGGCCCGTAATTATTGGCCAGGTCAAAGTGTGTAATACCATTATCAAACGCCGTACGGGCGATCTTTTCAAAATGGTCAAACACATCTACGCTCCCGAAATTATGCCACAAACCCAATGAGATAGCCGGCAGTAGTATCCCACTCTGCCCGCACCGGCGATAAAGCATATCGTCGTACCGTTTTTCATTTGCTTCCATGTAGATTCACTTTAAAGTTAGTTTTACTCAAACATATTCCTGAATTTATTGAATATCTTGTCTTTCATCGACTTTTTGGGTTGGAAATTGGGCGCATTCTCAAGTCCGTTCAATATCGACTTTTCCGATTCGGTAAGGGATTCGGGTATATAAACGCTGATATTTATCAGCAGGTCGCCGTTACCGTAACTGCTGAGCGAAGGTAATCCTTTGTTGCGCAGGCGCAGGACCTTGCCCGGTTGTACGCCGGGTTCTATTTTCACTTTCACCTTGCTGTCTACTGCCGGCACTTCCACGCTGCAACCCAGTGCCGCCTGCGGCACGCTGAGCAGGAGGCTGTACAGCAGATCGTTTTCGTCGCGTATCAGTTCCGGGTGCTGCTCTTCTTCCACGACCACAAGCAGGTCGCCGTTAATTCCTCCGCGCCGGGCGGCGTTTCCTTTGCCGCTCATGGATAGTTGCATGCCCTCGGCTACGCCGGCTGGTATCTGGAGTGCGATCACTTCGTCATCTTTCACAATGCCCTCGCCTGCGCACTTCTGGCACTTTTTGGTGACCATTTTACCATCGCCGTTACAAGCCGGGCAAACACTCTGCGTCTGCATTTGTCCCAGTATAGTGTTGGTCACGCGTGTAACCACACCGCTGCCGTGGCAGGTATCGCAGGTCCTGACATTGCTGCTGTCGCCCCCTTCGGCGCCGCTACCGCGGCAGGCAGAGCAGGCGACGTCTTTTTTCACCTTGATCTTTTTTTCTACCCCTTTGGCTATTTCGCTAAGGTTAAGTTTGACTTTTACGCGCAGGTCAGAGCCTCTGTTCACCCGCGTTGCTCTGCCGCGGGCATTGCCGCCGAAGCTGCTGCTGAAGCCGCCGAAGTTGAAATGTCCTCCGAAGATATCGCCGAAGCGCGAGAATATATCTTCCATGTCGAAATCGCCGCTGAATCCGCCGCCCGAAGCGCTTCCCCCTACGCCTTGATGGCCGAACTGGTCATAGCGCTGGCGTTTCTGCTGGTCGCTCAGGACGTCATAAGCCTCTGCGGCCTCCTTAAATTTCTCTTCAGCCTCCTTATTGCCAGGGTTCTTATCAGGGTGATATTCGATAGCCTTTTTGCGGTAAGCTTTTTTTATCTCCTCCGCCGTAGCGCTCTTTTCCACACCCAGCACTTCGTAGTAATCTCTTTTTGTCATCTGTTCGTATCGTTAAATTGCCCTTTTTATTCTCCCACAACCACTTTGGCATGTCGGATCACTTTGTCATACAACGTGTACCCTGTTTGCACGCTATCTATTACCTTACCTTTTTTGTCTTCGTCGGGAGCGGGAATAATGGCTACGGCTTCAAACCTTTCGGTGTCAAACGGCTCTCCTGCAGCTTTCATAGCTTTCACGCCCTGCTGTCCAAGGTAGGCTATGAATTTACTATATATCAGCTCTATTCCTTCTTTTACTGCGTCGATGTCTTCTGCCGTACGAACGGTTTGCATGGCGCGTTCCAGGTCATCTATTACCGGAAGCAGGGCTGTGATGGTTGCTTCGCCACCGCTTTTAATAAGGTCAGCCTTTTCGCGCAGGGTACGTTTACGGTAGTTATCAAACTCAGCCATCAGTCGCAGGTGCGAATCATTCAATGCGTCATACTTTTTTTGCAGACCGGCCTTTTCGTCCGCCACATTGTCAGTGTTTGCGGAGTAATCGTCAGACAGGTTTTCCTTTTCTTCCTGCAAGTTTGTCGCGTCCTCAGTGTTCAACTGTTCTTCTTTTTCGCTTAGTTCCATATCTTTAATTCTGATTCATCTTTATATCAATTAGTCTGTCAACACTAATATCAAAAATATTGCCAAGAGCCACGTGACACCTTCAGACCCACACAAAACTACCCCGGTGCGGGTGCAGCGCCTGATAGTACAAGAGCTACTCTTGCGTAATGTGTAAGAACGACTCCGATTCGTTACCAACTGCTTCTTAATGGCTGTAACTTCCATCATCATATGTCTGGTGCCAGTCTCAATGGCACGCACTATCTGCACTGGTTATGCCGTGTGAACTAATATCAGTCCCTTAATAACCTTCGGGATAAGCGCATCTGTGTAGTATCATATGAGAACGACCAAATGCCAGTTTGCTTCACTTGCAAATATTCATTTGACTTACCTGCCGAATGCCCATTCGCGTCACCGACAGCGGAACGCCCCTTCCATAAGCCGCATAGCCTGAGTTCGACATAAGAGACACCCTCACACGAGCAGTGCCACGGGCGCGATTTACAGAGGCGCCCTTTATCCAGTACTCCGGTTTTTACCCGGTGTTTTAGAAGCACCTGCATTAGAAAAACCTATTGCTTAGAGCCTGTTTAAATTCTAAAGAAGCAGAATATTAAAAGAGTTTCCTTATTCCCATGTAAATACGTTTATTTTCAGGTAAGCCGTATATTCTACTGACTGTTTTATAAACTCATGGGAAAAACACATTTGTAGCCATTGAAAAAAATAACCGCATCCGCCGCTCATTGACCTGTCAGGGCAATACCTGCCGTGGAATGCAGAACCTTCACGTTTCGGGGAAAACTACTTTTTATAGCTGATCTCAGCCCGAAGGCGGCCTACCTCGCGTCGCAGGCGTTCTGGTTACTGTATGTGCGGGTCAATATCTTCCCGTCCGCTGTTTTACTCTTATGAGGCACAGGCCGGAGGCGGATTTAAGCAGTGTCTTAAGGCAGTTGCCTGTCAGCCGGTCGGCCGGGTCTTTGAGTACTGCCTTTTCATAATTGCGATACACAATCCGTGTAACAGAATTGCCTGTACAACTTAATTTTTCACCTGTACTTCAGTGCCATTTACCTTCGCCTGATACTATTACTTCCGAAATGCCTATATACCTGTATATTAATCAATAAGACACTTTATTGCCGGGTGTTTTCACGTA
>JAISBL010000065.1 GCA_031266215.1 Tannerellaceae bacterium
CATCGGCAAATATAATAACTTTGAGCTTGCGTACCCCAAAATGAGCTATGCAAAATAACTATATTATTGTAAATGAGATTGTTATAAAATCAAGGAAAAGAGTGCGACGAAGTCAGGAGATATTGGAGAAATATCTGGAGCATCACAAGGATAGTCCCAATGGTGATGAGAATTTCATTCTCGAATAGTTTCAATGAACTTTAGTGTATGTGTTTAATCGACTGTTAGTCGAAAGTCAGATGAATTATATTCATCTCTCTAACCTATGGATTTTCAATCCATAGGTGTTAAGTTACCGTCAAATGAATCCCATCTCTCGCGTGGCAGGTTCCATCCCTCGCGTGACAGGTTTCATCCCTCGCGTGACAGGTTCCACCCTCGCGTGGCAGGTTTCATCCCTCGCGTGGCAGGTTTCATCCCTCGTGAGATAGGTTTTATCTCACGTGAGACAGGTTTAATATCATGTAAAGAAGTAAACCGACAAGTGTAGCGAGTGAATGGCCGGGGTCATTCCGGTTGGATAAAAAAAATACCGTTTTTATGTATTGTGCAAGAACGGTACTTAGCCTTTGGCGCCGGGGCGCGGGCCTGTCGGTACACCCTCTTGTTTGTTTTTGGTTTTAGCGGATAGTAATAAATAATAATTTATTCGTACTTGACACAGTTTAGTTTACAGTCTCTCCATATGCTTTATTTTTTTGTTTACAACCATAAAATAACAAAAGCTTGTGAAATTAGTAGGTAGTGGTCTTTATTTGGATTGGAACATAGAACTCCCCTAAATTTATAGCAGAGTGTATACCTGGCTTACCGTGACCCTCACCGTCTCACGCCGGGCGACCGACATACCGGTAGTGTCGAGCGTTATGACAAACCGCATGGACGTTCCTTCTGCCGTTTTTTGATTGTTAAGGATGCTGCTGTGTGACGGAAACCTGATCAACCCATTGCTGGTTGTCCAGATACCAGTAAATGGTTTTAACTATGCCGTCTGCGAAGCTGGTTTCGGGAGTCCAACCCAGTTCCCGGCTTATTCTGGCGGGATCTATGGCGTAGCGGTGATCGTGACCGAGGCGGTCTTGCACGAAGGTGATGAGGCTGTCGTTTATCCAGTCTACGCGCAGGTTGCCGGCTTCGTCGTATTCCCTACGCTTCAGCGCCTGGCGGTAGGCGGGTTCTTCAGAAAGGATGCGATGTATGGTACGGATCGTCAGTTTCACGATCTCGATGTTTTGCATCTCGTTGTGCCCCCCTACATTATATATATGCCCCGTACGGCCTCTGTGCAGCACGGCGTCAATGGCCTTGCAGTGGTCTTCCACGTACAGCCAGTCGCGTATGTTTGAACCGTTGCCGTATACCGGCAGAGGCTTGCCTTCAAGGATGTTCTTTATGGTCAGTGGAATCAGTTTTTCGGGGAAGTGATAGGGTCCGTAGTTGTTTGAGCAGCGGGTGATGGTGACAGGCATCTTGTAGGTTTCCCAATAAGCTTTGACAAAAAGGTCGGCGCTAGTCTTCGAGGCGCTGTACGGGCTTCGAGGATCAAGCGGAGTGTCTTCCGTGAAGTATCCTTCGGGGCCGAGGCTGCCGTAAACCTCGTCTGTGGATACCTGATGGAATCTTACGCCTTCCTTCCATGAGGGATAGCCCTGGGCGTCTTTTCCATCCACCCATGCCCGGCGGGCGGCGTCGAGGAGGTTTTGCGTACCCAGTATGTTGGTGGTAAGAAACAGTTGTGGGTTGTCTATGCTGCGGTCTACATGGCTTTCGGCGGCAAAGTTTACCACGTACCCGAAGTCGTACCGGTCAAAGAGGCTGTCTACCAGCCGGCAGTCGCCGATATCACCTTTCACGAACTCGCAGCGCCCGGGCTGGAGGTCGTTTTCAATCGTTTTCAGATTGCCGGCGTATGTAAGCAGGTCCAGCACTACGATACGAGCGTCGCCGGGATAGGCTGCCAGGAGGTATTTCACGTAGTTTGCGCCTATAAATCCGGCGCCTCCGGTGACAAGGTAGGTCTTCATGCGTTTAGAGATTGACTGTTATTGTATATGAAATTAAATTCTCCTTCAGATAAAAGGGGTGCCTGCTTGTCTTTTTCCGAAAGTATGGGCGCCGTGCCGGAGGGTATCTTCCAGTCTATGCCCAGAGCGGCTTCGTCGTAGCGCAGACTGCGTTCGGAAGCGGGGTGGTATGGGCGGTCTACCTTATAAATAAAGACGGCCTGTTCCGACAGTACATGGAATCCGTGGGCGAAGCCCTGCGGGATAAAGAGTTGCAACTTGTTCGCCGAGGAAAGTTCAACGGCTACATGGCGCCTGAACGTGGGCGATCCTGTGCGCAGGTCTACCGCCACGTCAAGTACGCGCCCTGAGACTACGCGCACCAGTTTGGCCTGCGAGAAGGGATTGAGCTGGTAATGCAGTCCGCGAAGCGTTCCCTGTGACGAACTTGATTCGTTTTCCTGGGTAAACTCAATGTGTCCTATGTGTGTCTCAAATTCGTATTGCCTGAAGGCTTCAAAAAAATATCCCCGGGTGTCATTGAATACTTTGGGTTCAATGATCCATACTCCGGGGATAGTTGTCGGTATGTAGTTCATTTATGCGTCATGTTGTGATTTGATCGCGAAATAAACATTTTTCCCGTTATCATGCAATCTTTTAGCCTATCATTTGGATGCTGCGCCGGATGAACCTGCTGAGCGGTTCGCCTTTCAGCATACCGTTGCCCAGCAGGGCCAGGTCGATGAGTTCATGCACCATAGTGTTGCCGGCGGCGTACTGCGAAAGTATTGCATTTCGCTGATTCTTCAGCTCGTCCAGCCTGCTGTTGGTGTTTTCCATATCTTCCTTTTCTTCTGCGCTGGATTCTTCGCCGTCTTTTTTAGCGTTCTGTATTTCGCGGAGGTCGGCCTGCCTGGCTTCCCATCCTTTTATGTCTGCCGCAATGGGAGCTATTTCTGCGGCGCAGGCTGTTTCCTGATCTGCCAGGACTTTCTTTATCAGCACATGATCTGTGTTGAGTACAATATTGTAGCTGTCGGGCATTTCCCCGTAAAACGACATGCCGGGCTGCATAGCCGACATCTCGCGCATGCGCCGCATGTATTCACTTTGGGTAAGCATCACCGGGTTTGTGTTTTCGCCCAGCGCTTCAAAGGTGACGTAAAACTCGGCCTTACCTACGGCGGGAGTCTGGCTCTTGAACATTTCCTGAAGGGCCTGGCGCTGGTCGTCGGAGAGTTCCACTTTACCGGCGTCGCTCTTGCGGATGATGTTCTCCGGGGTGTCGCTGTCTACACGCACGAAATGTGACTTCTCAAACTTCTGTTCCAATTGCCCGACGGTATGTACGTCAAGTTGCCCGTCCATCAGCAGTACACTGTATCCTTTGTCTTTGGCGGCCTGAATGTAGCTGTATTGTTCTTCCAGACTGTTGGTGTACAGATAGTACAGTTGTCCGTCCTTATCGGTCTGATTGTCTTTTATCAGCGTCCGGTATTCGTCGAAAGTGTAGTATTTGCAGTCTGTGTCTTTGAAGAGGGCGAATTTAACGGCGCGTTCGTAGAACTTTTCTTCACTCAACATGCCATACTGGATAAAGAGCTTGAGGTTGTCCCATTTTTCTTCAAACTGCGGGCGGTCGTTTTTGAATATTTCTTCCAGGCGGTCGGCCACCTTTTTTGTGATATGGTTGGAAATCTTTTTCACGTTACTGTCACTCTGCAAATAGGAGCGGGAGACGTTCAGGGGAATATCCGGCGAATCGAGTACACCGTGAAGGAGCGTGAGAAATTCCGGCACGATGCCCTCTACGGAGTCGGTTACAAACACCTGGTTGGAATACAGTTGTATTTTATTCCGATTCAGGTCAATGCTGTTCTTCACACGCGGGAAGTACAGGATTCCGGTCAGGTTGAAGGGGTAGTCTACGTTTAGGTGTATCCAGAAAAGGGGCTCATCGGACATGGGATACAGTTCGCGGTAGAACTTTTTGTAGTCTTCGTCCGTAAGTTCCGAGGGTTTGCGTACCCATGCCGGCTTTGTATCGTTTATGATATTGTCTTCTTCCGTGTCTGCGTATTTGCCGTCTTTCCATTCTTGTTTTTTCCCGAAAGCAATGGCTATGGGGAGGAATCGGCAATATTTCTTCAACAGTCCGCTGATCCTGTCCTTGTTGAGGAAATCTTTGTTTTCGTCGTCAATGTGGAGTATGATGTCTGTACCGATATCTGCTTTTTCGGTTTCTTCCAGAACGTATTCGGGATTTCCTTCGCAGCTCCATCTCATCGGAACGGCTCCTTCTTTGCATGAGCGGGTGACGATTTCCACTTTTCTGGATACCATGAAAGTAGAATAGAATCCAAGTCCGAAATGCCCGATTATGGAGGCTGCATCGTTCTTGTATTTCTCTACAAATTCTTCGGCTCCGGAGAAAGCGATCTGGTTGATATACTTGTCTATTTCTTCCGCCGTCATCCCGATACCGCGGTCTGAAACGGTGAGCGTACCGTCTTTTTCGTCTATTTTTATGCGTATGGTCTGGTCGCCCAATTCGCCTTTATATTCGCCCACGGATGACAGCGTTTTTAATTTTTGCGTAGCATCTACCGCGTTAGAAACAATCTCGCGAAGAAAAATTTCATGGTCACTATACAAAAACTTCTTAATAATGGGGAAAATATTTTCACTTGTAACCCCAATGTTTCCTTGTTTCGACATAACTGAATAATATATTTTGTTAATAAATCACTGAATCGCCAACGAAAGGGCAAAAAAAGTGCCAGACGGTAAATCTGACACTTTGACGCTTTGTTTTAATGGCTTGCTACGGATGCGACGCAACGCGGTTATTGTTCATTGTCCGTTGCCTGTAAATGGCTTTTCATCACTAGCTTTTGCTCGTCGCGGTTGAGTCCGACGTATATAGTATCACCGTCGGATACGGAAGCTTTAATTATCATCTCTGCCATTTCGTCCTCCAGATATTTCTGAATGGCACGTTTCAGCGGACGGGCGCCGAATTGTACATCGTATCCTTTTTCGGCGATGAAACTCTTTGCTTCCCCGGTAAGTTGCAACGAGTAGCCAAGTTTTGCAATACGGTCATTCAATCCTTGCAGCTCTATGTCGATGATCTTATGTATCGCTTCCTTATCTAACTGGTCGAACATTATAATATCGTCGATACGGTTCAGAAACTCAGGGGCAAATGCCTTATTCAATGCTTTCTGGATGATCCCGCGCGAAAACTCCTTGTCGATAGTTTCATGTCCTCTGTTAGTGAACCCTATGCCATGCCCAAAGTCTTTCAGCTGGCGCGTTCCGATGTTGGATGTGAGTATGAGAATGGTGTTTTTGAAGTCGATGCGCCTTCCCAGGCTATCCGTCAGGCGTCCTTCGTCCAATACCTGCAACAGGATGTTGAACACGTCGGGGTGCGCCTTTTCTATCTCGTCCAACAGGATTACTGAATATGGCTTGCGCCTCACTTTCTCAGTCAACTGTCCACCTTCTTCATAGCCCACATACCCCGGAGGCGCTCCTATCAGGCGTGACACAGCAAATTTCTCAAGATATTCGCTCATGTCGATTCGGATGAGAGTGTCGGCCGAGTCAAATAGATATTCCGCCAGTTTCTTTGCCAGGTGCGTTTTACCTACGCCTGTCGGGCCGAGGAACATGAACGTGCCGATAGGTTTGTTTGGGTCTTTGAGTCCTACTCTGTTGCGCTGTATAGCTTTTACTATCCTGGAAACTGCGTTGTCCTGCCCGATGACATTCTTCTTCAGTGTATCACCCATTTCCAATAGTTTCTCATTCTCTGCCGTCGCTATGCGCTGCACCGGAACACCTGACATCATAGCTACTACTTCGGCTACTTTTTCTTCGTCCACAGTTTCGCGGTGCTCTTGCAACTCCTGTTCCCACTTTGCTTTAGCGGCTTCGAGTTGCAGGAGATAGAGGCGTTCTTTGTCGCGGAAACTTGCCGCCAATTCAAAGTTCTGTGATTTAACGGCGGCTAATTTTTCCGTTTTCGTGTTTTCTATCCTGGATTCGAGCTCTTCGATGTTTTTAGGAACTACGATGTTGGAGATATGGACGCGTGAGCCGGATTCGTCCAGTGCGTCAATGGCCTTGTCCGGGAAGTTGCGGTCGCTTATATATCGTTCTGCCAGGTTGACGCAGGCTTTCAGGGCTGCATCGGTATAGACTACGTTATGGTGTTCTTCGTATCGCGGCTTGATGTTTCTCAGTATCTGCAAAGTTTCTTCCGCCGTGGTAGGGTCTACTATTACTTTTTGGAAGCGCCGTTCCAGCGCTCCGTCTTTTTCAATGTTCTTGCGGTATTCGTCTAACGTTGTAGCGCCTATGCATTGTATTTCTCCACGCGACAGAGCCGGCTTAAGCATATTTGCGGCATCCATTGATCCTGAAGCCGACCCTGCGCCGACAATGGTATGTATCTCGTCGATAAAGAGTATGATATTTGGGTTTTTAGATAGTTCGTTCAGGATGGCTTTTATCCGTTCTTCAAACTGTCCCCGGTATTTTGTGCCGGCAACGATGGAGGCCATATCAAGGCTTATAAGCCGCTTGTCGAATAGTATACGCGACACCTTGCGCTGTACGATGCGTAATGCAAGCCCTTCTACGATGGCTGATTTGCCTACGCCTGGTTCGCCTATCAGCACCGGGTTGTTTTTCTTTCTGCGGCTCAGTATTTGCGCCAGGCGTTCGATTTCTTTTTCCCTCCCGACAATCGGGTCTAAACGATTGTCGGCGGCAACCTTTGTCATATCCGTACCGAAGTTGTCTAACACCGGGGTGTCATGTGGCGATTTGGGTTGCGACGACATGCCTGGCGAACTTTGCCGGGTTGATGACTCTTTCCTGGACAGGAAACTGTCTTCATCATCGTCGTCTTCATCATCGTCGGTATATCCGTTCATTACTTCTGTCTCTTCGTATTCTTCGGATAACGGGTTAATCTTTAGGGTACTTGCCAGCTTGTTATATACAGAGCGGTATGTAATGCCGACCTTTCCCAATACCTTGGCGGCGGTATTAAATTCTTCTTTCAGTATAGCAAGAAGCAAATGTTCCGTTCCGGTTTCTTCGCTTTTGAACAAGCGCCTTTCAAGCAGGCTCATGCGCAAAATGCGTTCGCTGGTCTTGTTGATGGCTATTATGTTTTCCGTCGTGTCTATATCATTGTATATATTGCGTATATCATGTTCAATATTTTTCTTTATATCACATATGTCGATATTTAGTTCGCGCAGCAGGTGAATGGCATTTCCTTCACCGTCGCGGATAATGCCCAACATCAGATGTTCAGGTCCTATATAGCTGTTTTTTAGCCTGACGGCTTCCTCTCTGCTATACTCTAAAACGTCCATTAATTGTTTGGAATAATTATTTTTCATCTTATTTGTGTAATATGCTAGTCCACAAAGGTACTAATCTATGCTTATATAGTAGCAAAATCCATGCCAATGTTTGCAAAAATCCTGTAATATCAATAGGATATCAGACATTGAGAAGCTATATCGAATGAAGCAAATGCATTAAGTCTACGGATTTCGACGTTTACTAACTTTTCCATAACTTGCAAGCGTTTACCAGCCAGGTCAGTTAAACAAACCTTTTTTACTCATCTCATTTAAGTAATGCGATAATACATACTAATGTAAAAACGGAAAAACTACCTGCTGATAAATACATATTGCTAATTCAAAACACTTTATTTGTATGAAACATAAAATATCACCGTCACTTTTATCAGCAGACTTCCTGCACCTGCAACAGGAGATAGAATTAATCAACGACAGCGAAGCAGACTGGCTGCATCTTGACATAATGGACGGCGTTTTCGTACCGAATATTTCTTTTGGATTTCCTATTCTGGAAGCCATCAGGCCGGTGCTGAAAAAACCGATGGATGTGCACCTGATGGTTGCAGACCCCGGTAAGTTTATAAGTAAGGTAGCCGAAGCCGGCGCCCACGTTATGACTGTACATTATGAAGCGTCTACACATCTGCACCGTACTATCGCTGCTATCAAAGGAGCGGGCATGATGGCAGGCGTAGCCCTTAATCCGCATACGCCTATAAGTATGCTGGAAGATATTATACATGACGTGGATATAGTGTTGCTAATGTCGGTTAATCCCGGATTCGGCGGGCAACATTTTATAGAACACTCTGTTGAAAAAACCGCCCGTCTGAAAGATATGATTACCTGCAAAGGGCTTCATACCCTGATAGAATTAGACGGTGGCGTAAATATGGAAACGGCCGGGCGCCTGATCACTGCCGGGGCCGACATATTGGTTACAGGTAGTTTTGTATTTAAGTCGCCCATACCACAGCAAACAATAAAACACCTTAAAGCCTTGTAATAAGAAAAACCAGCCTTAACATCGTGATAAAAGAGATACAAAAGCGCCCGTTTTTGCGGCCGCTCATTATTTGGATAACCGGAATCATATTACAAACCTGCGGCTCTTTCCGACTCTTTTCTTTCGGATTATTATTTGTACCGGCCATGCTGCTTTTGGCACCGACAGGCTTAAAGAAAAAGCCGGAGCTGAATTACAAAGGCCGTTGGAACTGGGGGCTCGCATTCATATGCCTGCTTTTATTTTTGTCCATACAAATGACAGCCTATCATGAAAGTCGCATCTCAGATCCCAACCCCAGCCTGCTACAACAATGGGCCGGACATGCCAGGAAACAATTGCTTGCACCCCTTGAACACCTGCGGCTTACGGATACGGAGCGTTCCGTACTGGCAACCATCACTTTAGGCGATGGGGGAGAGATGTCTAAAACCGTCATACAGCAATTCGCAGACACCGGAGTAGTTCATATATTGTCGGTAAGCGGCTTTCATGTGGCAATTGTCTGCGGATTCTTAATGCGTATACTCTCTGTCCTTTCCGTAAGCGTCACCGGCAGATGGATACGATACTTTCTTGCCCTGCTTCTTTTATGGATATTTACGGCCATAAGCGGATTGGCCGCAGCCTCTGTACGGGCTGCCATCATGCTTACGCTCTACCTTACCGGCAAACAACTCAGCCGGGCCACCGACGGATACAATACGGTGTCGGCCTCGGCTTTCTGTATGCTTGTTTATAATCCTTTCTACCTGTATGACATAGGATTTCAACTGAGTTACACGGCAGTTGTCTTCATTTTATACCTGCAACCCCGCCTGAACCGGTTGATACGGGTGAAGAATCCGATCCTGAAGACGCCCTGGGAATGGATTACGCTCACGTTGGCAGCACAGACAGGCGCCGCATTTCTATGCCTCTTTTATTTCGGACAGTTTCCTTCCGTATTCCTGTTTACAAACCTTCCGTTATCGTTGATAGCTACATTGCTGATACCTCTGGCGCTATTATGGATGTTGGCGCCGGCAGAATTTCCCGGATTAGATATGCTGCAACCCGTCCTGGAAATGTTAACAAGGGCTATGATGTGGATTGTAGACACATTCAGCCGTATGCCGGCAGGTACACTCCCCTTACGATTTAGTTTCGTAATGATGCTGCTGAGTTACGCGGCTCTATTCTTTTTATTTTTGTACAACGAAAAGCGGCGTCCGAGATTATTGCTTGTTTCGCTGTTTCTCATATTATTCATTATTATACAAAAAGGGATTTACCTGTTTTTGTAATTGTATAATCGTGTGCCAAATCGTGTGGGATTCCAAATTTAAGAAAAGATAAAAAGACCGGCTATCAACAGATACGATTAAGGTTCTCTTTCCGGCAGCATCTTCTTATCCCGAGCTCAGGCCAATAGCAGCGGGGAAGGATATTAAAAGATTTGAGAGTATAAAGTTATGCTGCTTTATGCTCTCAAATCTTTTTAAGATGCCTTATGCGACCGGGCTTAGTCGAACGGGAGGATGCTGTGCACCATCGCGGCGTAACGCCTGCCGAGGGTGAGCATGCCCGGCCCGTCGAAATGCCAGATTTTGTCTTCAAGCGTCAGTCCGGCGGATGACACTACGTATACGTTCTGCATCCCGGCGGCAATGCGGCTGATCTCCGCATTAAAGGCTAATCCCCGTGAATACGTGCTGTACTGTGAATCCTGCGTGATCTCGCCGGCAACGAAAGGCAGCGACGGCAGGCCAAGGTCTTCGCGCATGGCGGCTACTAAGGTCTTGAACTTATCTTCATAAAGCGCCAGCTTGCCGGCGTCAGAGTCAGATTCTCCCTGATGCCATAGTACGCCGCGTATCGTTCCGCCGCTCATGGCTACCGCCGCATTTGCCGCCGCTATGGTTGCATCGTATGCGCCGGAACTGTTGCCGCGCATGAAATAAGCAATATCCTTACCGCCATATGCGGAAAGGATGATGGCTATCTTCCGGCCGGGATAGTAGTTGACCATATCGAGCAGGAAGCCGTAAGCCGGGCCTATCATTCCTGTACAATTATAACCTGTCGCCAGTACGTTTACGCCATTACCCTGTATAGGGTTTGACGGGGCCGCCCAGCTATTACCCGCAGGATTGTATACGTAGGCGTTGCTGATTGCAGCGTAGTCTGCTGCATAGGTTGAAAATC
>JAISBL010000067.1 GCA_031266215.1 Tannerellaceae bacterium
GATTTTCAACCTATGCAGCAGACTACGCTGCAATCAGCAACGCCTACGTATACAATCCTGCGGGTAATAGCTGGGCGGCCCCGTCAAACCCTATACAGGGTAATGGCGTAAACGTACTGACGACAGGTTATAATTGTACGGGAATGATAAGCCCGGCTTACGGCTTCCTGCTCGATATGGTCAACTACTATCCCGGCCGGAAGATAGCCATCATCCTTTCTGCATATGGCGGTAAGGAAATTGCTTATTTCATGCGCGGCAACAGTTCCGGCGCATACAATGCAACCATAGCGGCGGCAAATGCGGCGGTAGCCATGAGCGGCGGGACGATACGCGGCGTACTGTGGCACCAGGGAGAATCTGACTCTGACGCCGGCAAACTAACGCTTTATGAAGATAAGTTCAAGACCTTTGTCTCTTCCATGCGCGAAGACCTCGGCCTGCCGTCGCTGCCTTTCCTTGCCGGCGAGATCACTCAGGATTCACGGTACGGCACGTATTCACGGGGATTAGCCTTTAACGCGGAGATCAGCCGCATTGCCGCCGGGATGCAGAACGTATACGTAGTGTCGTCCGGCGGACTGACGCTGCAAGACACCAGTTGGCATTTCGACGGGCCGAGCATGGTCACATTCGGACAGCGTTACGCCGCTAAAATGCGGGACATCCTCTCCGGCACAGCCGACTAAGCCATTCCCCCTGCGCCATCGCCGCCATCCAGTGACAACCGGCCTGAGTTCGATGCAGGGAAAGCCCCGTGCGCCCGTATCTCTCTCCCCTGAAAAGCGCTCAGCTTTCGCCGGGCTCAGGTTGCCGGGGGAGGATAGTCCAGCGTATAGTGCAGGCCACGGCTTTCCCTGCGGTCTATCGCCTGCCGCATGATGAGGTAGCCCACGTTGATCATATTGCGCAGTTCGCAAATGTCTTTGGAGGCGACGGAGCGCTTGAAGAGGTCTTCCGTTTCTTCGTAATTAATATCAAGGCGTTGCCAGGCGCGCTGGAGGCGCAGGTCTGAACGGACAATGCCGACATAAGTGCTCATTATCTGCCCTACCTCCTTGACGCTTTGCGTGATGAGCACCATCTCTTCGGAGGCGCGTACGCCTTCGTCATTCCAGAGTGGGATGTCTTCCTGCCATGTGAGCGAGCCAAGGAGCGGAATGCTGTGCCGGGCGGCGGCGTCGGCATACACCACCGCTTCGATCAGCGAGTTGGAGGCCAGGCGGTTCCCCCCGTGCAGCCCGGTGCATGAACATTCGCCGGCGGCATAGAGGCGGTGTATAGACGAGCGGCCGTTGAGGTCTACCAGTATTCCCCCGCAGAGGTAGTGTGCGGCGGGCGCGACGGGGATATAGTCCCTGGTCAGGTCTACGCCAATCTCAAGGCACCGCTTGTAGATGGAGGGGAAGTGGGCCTTTGTTTCCGCGGGGTCTTTGTGGGTGACGTCGAGGTATACGTGTTCGTCGCCGCGCAGTTTCATCTCGTTGTCTATGGCGCGGGCGACTATGTCGCGCGGGGCCAGCGACAGGCGGCTGTCGTACCTGTGCATAAACTCCCGGCCGTCCAGCGTGCGGAGCGTTCCTCCGTATCCGCGCATGGCTTCGGTGATAAGAAATGACGGGCGGTCTCCTTCGTGGTACAGGGCGGTGGGATGAAACTGCACGAACTCCATGTCTTTTACCGTTCCCTTGGCCCGGTAGACCATCGCGATACCGTCGCCGGTAGCTACCAGCGGGTTGGTGGTGGTCTGATATACGGCGCCGATGCCTCCGGTTGCCATCAGTGTGATCCGGGAGAGGAAGGTGTGTATCCCGCCCGAAGCTATGTCCATGATATAAGCCCCGTAACACTCTGTGTCAGGCGTCTGCCGGGTAACGGTTACTCCCAGGTGGTGCTGGGTGAGTATCTCTATGGCGAAATGGTTTTCAAAGACGGTGATGTTGGGGTGTTTCCTGACGGCTTTTATCAGGCTTGCCTGTATCTCGGCCCCGGTGCTGTCTTTATGGTGCAGGATGCGGAACTCGGAGTGCCCTCCTTCGCGGTGCAGGTCGAAGTTGCCCTTGTCATCCTTATCAAAGTCCACGCCCCAGCTGATAAGCTCCCTTATCTGCCGGGGAGCGTTGCGCACTACCATCTCAACGGCTTCGGGGCTGCTCAGCCGGTCGCCGGCGATCATGGTGTCTTCAATGTGCTTATCGAAATTGTCTGTTATCAGGTTCGTTACCGAAGCGATCCCCCCCTGGGCGAAATACGTATTGGCTTCTTCCAGGTTTGTCTTGGCAATTAAGGCTACCTTTCCTTTACCGGCCACTTTCAAAGCAAAGCTCATCCCGGCGATGCCCGAACCGATAACAAGGAAATCTGTTTTTATTACCATCAGTCGCCTTGTTTCCGCTTCCCGCCGAGTACCTCCATAGTGTCGGAAGCAATCATGTACTCTTCATCCGTAGGGACCACCATAACGGTCACCCGGCTGTCGGGCATGCTTATTACCGCTTCTTCTCCGCGCAGACCATTGTTTTTCTCCCTGTCCAGGCGTATGCCCATGAATTCCATACCTGAGCATACGGCTTCCCTGGTGCTCCACTGGTTCTCTCCTACGCCACCGGTGAATACCAGTATGTCCAGTCCGCCCAGGGCCGCGGCATAAGCCCCGATGTATTTCCTGATACGGTAGTTGTATACCTTTAGCGTAAGTATGGCCCTCTGGTCTCCCCCGGCTACGGCAGATTCAATCTCGCGCATGTCCGACGAAATACCTGAAAGCCCCCATACTCCGCTTCGCTTATTGATCAGGTCTGAGAGACCTTTCACGTCTAATCCTTCCTTATCCATGAGGTAAGTCAGGGCGCCCGCGTCAATATCTCCGCAACGGGTTCCCATCAGAAGTCCCTCCACGGGCGTCAGTCCCATAGATGTGTCTACCGACCTGCCGTTTTGTATGGCCGCAAGCGAGCCTCCGTTACCGATATGGGCGGTGACGATGCGCTGTTGCCCGTATGGGACTCCCAGTATTTCGCAGGCACGCGCCGACACATACCGGTGGCTGGTACCGTGGAATCCGTAGCGGCGTATACCGTAGGCCTTATACATTTCGTACGGGATGCCGTACATGTAGGCATGATCGGGCATGGTCTGATGGAAGGCCGTGTCGAACACTCCCGCCTGGGGCGTCTGCGGGAGCAGGTCCTGCATGGCGCGGATACCTTTAAGATTGGGAGGGTTATGCAAAGGGGCAAGGTCAATGCATTCTACCATTTTGTCGATTACTTCGGGTGTGATCTCTACGCTTCCGCTGAACGCCTCGCCCCCGTGTACCACACGGTGGCCGATAGCGTCTATTTCGTTGAAGGAACGTATGCAGCCGTAAGTATCGTCTTTAAGGATGTCGAGGATAAACCCTATGGCGGCCGTATGCTCGGCAAGGTCGCGCTCAAGAGTGATCTTTCTGCCGTCGGGCGTGGTGAGTTTAAGGAACGAACCGGGTAATCCCAGCTTTTCTACGCCTCCCTGCGCCATCGTTGTATGATTGTCCATATCAAACAGCTTGTACTTTACGGACGAGCTTCCGCAATTAAGAACCAGTATTTTCATGCGAGTAAAATGTTTAATTCAGTGTAGTCATGGAACTTGCAGTACGTTTTATTAATCGCCTTTGGCGTAAATAGTTTTTACATGCTCGTTTCATTGTGTATGTGTTTTTATCGATAGTTGTTTGCTGCTGCTTTAAGCCCTATGGCCTGGTTGGCGGAGATAGCCGCCATCTTGTAAATATCATCGGAAGAGCAGCCGCGCGAAAGGTCGTTCACAGGGGCCGCCATTCCCTGGAGGACAGGCCCCACGGCTTCGGCCCCTCCCAGGCGTTCGACTAACTTATATGCTATATTGCCTGCTTCGAGGGAAGGGAATATAAGGACGTTTGCTTTCCCTGCGATGGGGCTTCCGGGCGCTTTCCTTGCGGCAATCCCGGCAACCAGGGCCGCGTCGGTCTGTAATTCGCCGTCTATCTGTATGTCCGGCGCCATTTCCTTTGCCAGGCGCGTGGCTTCTACAACCTTGTCTACCATAGCATGTGATGCGCTGCCTTTGGTAGAAAAACTCAGCATTGCCACACGGGGCTCAAAGCCTGCTATCGCCCTCGCAGTATGTGCGGAGGTGACGGCAATCCCGGCCAGTTCGGCCGGCGTAGGATTGGGTATGACGGCGCAATCGGCAAAGACAAGCAGTCCATGCTCTCCGTATTGCTCTGCTTTTGTAAACATCAGGTAAGCTCCGGATACGCTGTTCATGCCGGGGACTGTTTTAATGATTTGCAGCGCAGGGCGCAGAACATCTCCGGTAGTGTTGAGGGCGCCGGCTATCTCGCCGTCGGCATCTCCGGCTTTTATCATCAGGCAGCCAAGATACAGGGGATTCTCCACCAGCAGGGCGGCTGTTTCGGGGGTCATCCCTTTTTTCTGCCGCAAGTTATAGAGCAGGTCTGTGTAAGCGGCTTTCTCAGGGTGATCGTATGGGTCGATAAATATTGCTTTCCCTATATGTTCCAGTCCATTGTAAGCGGCGATACTTTTAATTTCAGAGGATTTTCCTATAAGAATTATATCTGCAATCTCATCCGCCAGCAGACGATCGGCGGCAACCAGCGTTCTTTTCTCCGTCCCTTCGGGAAATACGATACGCTGTCTGTCAGCTTTGGCGCGTGCGAGTATACTTTGTATTAAGTCCATTTTTGAGTGATTATGTTGTTTATTGAATATCTCCCCGGTATTATCACGCAAATATATGCAAATGCAATACCGAGTTTGCAAAACGGGGGAGTATTTTGCATTATGAACGAGGAAGGTTTTAGAAGATTTAACAGAGATCGGATACTTTCCGTTCACCGGAAAGTATCTGTTGCAGCTCTTCTGCAGTGATATTACCGGCAATGCGCCCTTCTTTGGCAGCGGATATTTTTCCGCGCTCTTCGGATACGATTATAACCAGGGCGTCGGTCTCCATCGACATGCCCAGTCCTGAGCGGTGGCGCAGTCCGAAATCTTTCGGCAGCACAGCGTGCTGGGCAACAGGGAGGATGCAGCCGGCGGCCCTGATACGGTTGTCGGAAATAATCATTGCCCCATCATGCAGGGGGCTGTTCTTAAAGAATATATTTTCTATCAGCCGGGCGTTGACGTCGGCGTTAAACATTTCGCCCGTATGTTCGTAAACGGCTAAATCCATCTCCTGCCCTATTACTATGAGCGCTCCGGTCCTCTTGCGCGCCATATTCATGCAGGCAAGCACCACGGGGGCCACATATTTGCTTTCGTTTTCAGGGTTATCGTTCTTCCCCCTGAAAATATTTGAGAAGATTTTCCATCGCCGGCGCGAGCCCAGCGCGAAGAGGAACCGGCGTATCTCGTCCTGAAAGAGGATAACCAGAACTATAACGCCTACATTAATAAACTTGTCAAGGATAGCGCCCATAAGGCGCATTTCCAATACCTGCGAGACAAGTATCCAGACCGCTATAAAGGCGATGATACCTGAAAAAAGGGCTGTAGTCCCCGATCCTTTCATCAACTTGTAGGCCTGGTACATGAAGGCGGCAACAAGCAGGATATCGACGATGTCTTTTATTCCGATGTGCATCCACATAAGGAGTCGCTTTTTGAATATTGCTCTATCAGACGTACTGCTTCAACGGCTTCCCTCACGTCGTGTACGCGAAGTATGTCGGCTCCTTTCAGCAGAGCTAACGTATGCATTACGGCAGAGCCGTTCAGACTGTCGCCGGGGGAGATGCCCAGCGTTTTATAAATCATGGATTTACGGGAGACGCCAACCAAAAGGGGAAGCCCGAAGATTGCAAATTCATCAAGGTGTCGCATAAGCTCAAAGTTCTGTTCTGTGGTTTTGCTGAAGCCGAAACCCGGGTCGATGATGATGTCATTTACGCCCAGAAGTTCCAGTTTATATATCTTGTCGGCCAAGTACTTCCTGACATCAACCAACAGGTTGTCATACGTAACGTACTGTTGCATCGTCTGCGGCGTACCGCGCATATGCATCAGGATATAAGGAACCTGCAGGGCGGCAATGGTTTCAAACATGCCGGCATCCAATTCTCCACCGGATATATCGTTAATGACAGCCGCCCCGTAAACCTCCACCGAACGGCGGGCTACGCCTGATCTGAAAGTATCTACCGAGGCTATAGCCCCGGGGTAATGCCTGTTTAAGATTTGCAGAGCAAGGGCCACGCGCTGCATCTCTTCTTCTTCCGGCACTTCGCAGGCGGAAGGGCGGGAAGAATAGCCGCCTATGTCTATTATCCGGCCTCCTTCCTCCAGGATGGAGGTTATGCGGTTGTGTATATCTGCTTCGGTCTGCCTGCGGCTGCCGGCATAGAAAGAGTCGGGGGTGACATTCAGTATGCCCATTACTAAAGGCGGCCGGAGCGAAATCAGATTTCCCCTGATATTGATTGTTTTGTCGTTCACTTGTTATACTGTTTTGAGTCAGGAGCCCAGTTCTTTATAATATGCCGTATCGTCATTGATGAGGCGCAGGGCGGCTTTGAAACTCTGATTCTCGTCGTTCATGATCTGATAATAGTCGCTTATGTCATGCAAATCTCTGGCGATAAGCGCTTTTATTTGCAGCTTAATCAGCTCTTTAGATTGGTTATAACCCTCTTCATCGAACGTTATATTCTCTTTTGTCGCCATATCCGTCAATTCCTGCATAAGCGTTTCAGGCACATCAAATGATTGTTTGTACCGGGCTATCTCCGGATACCGGGCGGCCAGTCTGACACGGTTCTGATCCAGATAATTCATGGCTATCCGGTTGACCAGTCCGCTTGCCACCAACTGACGGTGATAGTCTGTATATACCGTTGTATCGATGGGAATGAATATGTCGGGCATGACTCCGCCGCCGCCATACACGATTCGTTTGCTGACGAGCGTATTGAATTTCAGCGAGTCAGGGAAATGTATACTGTCGGCGTTCATAAATTCGCCATTACGATAACGGATGTTCAGTTCCCGGTTGTACGACTCACTGTTCCCGTTTTCATATGGTTTTTGTATTCCCCGGCCGGTAGGGGTGTAATAACGTGATACGGTTAGCCGTATCATTGAACCATCTGGCAGCGGGATTGGTTTCTGCACTAATCCTTTACCGAAGGTGCGTCGTCCTATAATAATACCACGGTCCCAATCCTGAACGGCCCCCGCCAGTATTTCGCTTGCCGAAGCGGAATATTCGTCTACCATGATAACCAGCCGGCCCTCTTCAAAATCTCCCTTGTCTGTAGCATTCGCGTCTTCGCGCGGCTGGGTATACCCTTCGGTGTAAACGATAAGCTTTCCTTTACCAAGAAACTCATCTGCAAGATCGATGGCGATGTTAAGGTATCCTCCGCCGTTACCCTGCAGGTCAAGTATAAGATGCTTCATTCCTTCCTTTTTCAGTTTGGCCAGGGCGGTTTGAAATTCTTCCTTTGATGATGCGGCAAAACGGTTCAGTTTGATATAACCGGTTTGTTTATCCGCCATATAAGCGGCGTCCAGACTGTATACGGGGATATTGCCGCGTGTGATCCTGAAGTCTACCAGATGAGGTTCGTTGCGCCGGAGTACTTTCACCTGCACTTCTGTCCCCTTGGGGCCTCTAAGACGTTTTTGTATGTCTGAGTTTTTCATTTTCACTCCGGCTATCAGCGTATCATTTACCATTATAATACGGTCGCCTGCCAGCAGTCCTACCTTTTCAGAGGGGCCTCCGGCAATCACTTGTATGACGTAGAGCGTATCGGTTAACATATTAAACTGTATGCCGATGCCGTCAAAGTTTCCCTGCAGAGGCTCCGTCATCTCCCTGGTTTCCTCCTGATCCATATAATTGGAATGGGGGTCAAGCTTTTCCAGCATCCCGGTAATCGCGTCTTCGGTCAGCCTGGATACATTGGTAGAATCAACGTACATGTTTGCTATTGCATACAAAGCTATTGATAGTTTACGCGCCTCTGAGTTCATAATCTGATTCTGGGCGCCTGCTCCGGTGAAGCAGCAGATAGCGACTAAAAGGTATAGTGTCATTCTTTTCATGATACGTATGATTCGTTTAGTGATTATTCTTCTGTCTGAGGAATGAAAGTAGAAATATCTTTACCATACCTCAATAATTCGCGCACGATGCTGGAACTGATATGGGTATGTTCGGGTTCGGTAAACAGTATAAATGTCTCGATACCGTTCAGCTTGCGGTTTACGTCGGCAATGCTTTTTTCGTATTCAAAGTCATTTACGGTACGTATGCCGCGCAGGATAAAGTGCGCTCCTGTTTTCTCTGCAAAATCGACAGTCAGCGAATCATAAGCTTCCACCCGCACCCTTGTTTCCCGCCTGTACAGGCGCCGGATGGCGTCTATGCGTTTTTCCATTGAAAAGTAAGACTGTTTGTTTTCGTTTATACCGATTGCTATCACAATCTCATCTACAAGCTCAAGCCCGCGCATTACCAGTGAATGATGTCCGATAGTAAAAGGATCGAACGTTCCCGGGAATAAGGCAATTTTTTTCATACGAATAACAATGTTTAATTCAATGTAGGTATGTAACTCGCCGTACGCCTTATTTATCGCCTTTGGCGTAAATAATTTTTACATGCTCGTTTCATGCTATTTCTTCTTCTATTACCAGGTTATCGATGATGAAATTCTGCCTTTCCATAGTGTTTTTGCCCATGTAGAACTCCAACATTCCTTTTACTGCATCTTCTTTCCTCATAGTTACCTGGTCAAGGCGTATATCCTTTCCTATGAAATGCTTAAACTCATCGGGCGATATTTCGCCCAGTCCTTTGAAGCGGGTGATCTCAGGGTTTTTACCGGCCGCCTTCATTGCAGACAAACGTTCTTCTTCGTTATAGCAATACCAGGTTTGCTGTTTGTTTCTTACGCGGAACAGAGGCGTTTGCAGGATGTGCACATGACTGCTCTTGATCAGGTCGGGGAAGAATTGCAGGAAGAAAGTAATCAGCAGCAGCCGTATGTGCATGCCGTCAACATCAGCGTCGGTAGCGATGATCACTTTATTGTAGCGAAGCCCGTCGAGGCCGTCTTCAATATTAAGGGCGGCCTGCAGGAGATTAAACTCTTCGTTCTCATAAACAATCCTTTTGTTCAGCCCGAAGCTGTTCAGTGGTTTGCCGCGCAGGCTGAATACAGCTTGCAGGTTGGGGTCGCGACTTTTGGTGATGGAGCCGCTCGCCGAGTCGCCCTCGGTAATAAAGATGCAGCTTTCTTCCATCAATTCGCCTTTGGTGTCGTTGAGGTGTACACGGCAGTCGCGCAGTTTCTTATTATGCAAATTGGCCTTCTTGGCGCGTTCGCGGGCTAGTTTGGTTACCCCGGCTATGGCTTTCCGTTCTTTCTCCGATTCCATTATTTTCCGGAGCAGGAGGTCTGAGGTCTCCATATGCTTATGAAGGAAATTATCCAGCTCCTTTTTTATAAAATCTCCTATGAACTTCCCGACGGCAGGCCCCTGCGGCCCCATATCTTTGGAGCCGAGCTTGGTTTTGGTCTGACTCTCAAACACAGGCTCTTCCACCTTTATGCTGATCGCCGCCACAACTCCGGCGCGTATATCCGAATACTCAAAGTTCTTGTTGTAGTATTCCTTAATCACCCTGCCGATGTGTTCTTTAAAGGCGGAGAGATGCGTGCCGCCCTGGGTGGTATGCTGCCCGTTGACGAAGGAGTAGTACTCTTCGCCATACTGGTTGCTGTGGGTAATTACCAGTTCGATGTCTTCGCCTTTAAGATGGATGATTGGATATAGCGGCTCGGTTGTCATGTTCTCGTTAAGCAAATCCACCAGTCCGTTTCGTGAATAAAACTTCTTTCCATTGTATACTATGGTCAGTCCGGAGTTGAGGAAAACATAGTTCCTGAGCAAATTCTCTATATGCTCGTCCTTATATGCGTAATCTTTGAACACCTCTTTGTCAGGGACAAAACATATAAGCGTACCGTTTGTTTTTTCAGTAGAAACGACCTCCTGTTCATTTGTGATAATTGCACGGCTGTATTCCACCTGCTTGCATTTGCCTTCGCGGTTGCTTTTGATCAGGAAATAACTGCTCAGGGCATTCACCGCTTTTATACCGACCCCGTTCAGCCCTACCGATTTTTTAAATGCCTTGCTGTCGTATTTAGCCCCTGTATTCATTTTACTGGAGACGTCTACTACCTTTCCCAGCGGTATCCCCCTGCCGTAGTCGCGCACCGAAACAGTACCCTCTTCTACCCTGACTTCAATAGTTTTGCCATAACCCATCATATACTCGTCGATAGAATTATCCAGCACCTCTTTCAGCAATACATAAATACCATCGTCGGCATGCAAACCGTCGCCCAGCTTCCCGATATACATGCCGGGACGTTTGCGGATATGCTCCATCCAATCGAGGGTTTTTATATCATCATCCTCGTAATTCGTAGTCATAAAAGTCAGCTTTTCCTCCATAAAAATTGCAAGTCGCCAATTACAGTTGTTTTTTAAACGCTCTTCTTGTTTTGTGATGCTCCCGTTTGAAGTAGTCCCACTGCGCCTGAACGGCGTTATTGGTCTCCGCTTCGGGATTGCTTTCCGCATATTCTGTTTTACACTTTATGTATACAGGTATCAGGTCGTTGAACAGCAACGCATTCACGCCTTTTCCCCTGTATTCGGGCAGCACGCCGGCAAGGTACAGGTCTACCACCTTCGGTTTTGAATATAATGTCTTAAGCAGGTAAATGAATCCGAAAGGGAACATCTTCCCGCGGGCCTTCCTCAGAGCATGCGAAAGGTTTGGCAGGGTGATGCCGAAGCCCACGACGGCGTCGTCGGCCTCGCGCACTATAACTGTGATCATCTCCAGACGCAGCATCGGGATATACATGTTCACATAATATTTTATCTGCTTTTCGGTAAGCGGAACTACTCCGTACAAATGGGCGAACGCCTCGTTAAGTACATGGAATATCTTGTCGGCATACGGCCATATCTCTTTACGGGATTTGAAATTAAGCGTCTTCAGTCCATATTTCTTTTTTACTATCTCGCCGATGCGAAGATGCTTTTCCGGCACTTCATCGGGGATGTATATCTTGTACTCTTTCCAGTCGTGTTCCTTAACGTAGCCCATCCTTTCCATATGGACGGGGTAATAAGGATAATTATATATGGTAGCCATCGTACCCAATTGATCGAAGCCGTGTATGAGCATGCCTTCATGATCCAGGTCGGTAAAGCCCAGCGGGCCGCAGAGTTCTTCCATCCCTTTCGCTTTAGCCCATTTCTCTACGGCGTCAAAGAGTGCATCGGACACTTCATTGTCGTCGATGAAGTCTACAAAACCGAAACGGGCTGCCTTTTGCTTCCATACTTCATTTGATTTGCGATTGATTATACCGGCTATCCGCCCGGCAATCTTACCGTCCTTGTAAGCAAGGAGGTATATAGCCTCTGATAATTCAAATGCAGGGTTCTTAGTCCTGTTAAGTGTCATCAGTTCCTCGTCGATCAGTCCCGGAACATGATACGGGCTGTCTTTATATAGCTCTATGTTGAACTTTACAAACCTCTTAAGGTCTTTTCTCTGTGTAACCTCTCTGACTTCTACTGCCATATTGTTGTATTATTTGGGAGGCAAATTTAAATAATAAATTCCACTTGACCCGGCCCGCTTTTTTATTTTCTACGCCATAGCGCACCTGATAACCCGTGTCTTAGAC
The DNA here is from genome assembly GCA_031266215.1 of Tannerellaceae bacterium. Taxonomy (GTDB): domain Bacteria; phylum Bacteroidota; class Bacteroidia; order Bacteroidales; family Tannerellaceae; genus DFXE01. The sequence goes on from JAISBL010000067.1 coordinate 11,777, forward strand.
ATAAAGCAGGTTCTACGCAATACCGCCGGCATAATGACACCCGCCGGTTACGCTTTCGCTATCGCTCAGTGTTTTCGGAGAAATACTCAGGGCTGACGCATCTAAATATATTTTCATTTATTTAGAGCCTGTTTATATTCCAAAGAAGCATAATATTAAAAGTGTTTCCTTATTCCCATGTAAATACGTTTATTTTCAGGTAAGCCGTATATTCTACTGACTGTTTTATAAACTCAAGGGAAAAACACATCTGTAGCCGTTGAAAAAAAATAACCGCATCCGCCGCTCATTGACCGGTCAGGGCAATACCTGCCGTGGAACGCAGAACCTTCACGTTTCGGTGAAAACTGCTTTTTATAGCTGATCTCAGCCCGAAGGCGGCCTACCTCGCGGCGAAGGCGTATGTGCGGGCCAGTATCTTCCCGCCCGCTGTTTTACTCTTATGGGGCACAGGCCGGAGGCGGATTTAATCAGTGTGTTAAGGCTGTTGCCTGTCAGCCTTCGATGCTTTTTCCGTCAGTCACTTGTATATCAGTGTATGTATCCTGATGCGATTGTCTGTCAGCCGGTCAGCCGGGTCTTTGAGTACTGCACTTTCATACCTGCGATACACAATCCGTGTAACAAAATTGCCTGTGCAGCTTAATTTTTCACCTGTACTTCAGTGCCATTTACCTTCACCTGATACTATTACTTCCGGAATGCCTATATACCTGTATATTAATTAATAAGACACATTATTGCTGGGTGTTTTCACGTACAAATATAAAAAAAACGCAAAGCAATCCTTTTATTTTTCACAATTCTTTTATTTTATCACGTACGTGATAGCTTTCATCACGTACGTGATAACATTTATAACGTACGTAATAATCTCTATCATGTACGTAATATTCTTCATCACGTACGTAACAATTTTCATCATGTACGTAATAATCTTTATTACGTACGTGATAATTTTCATTATGTACGTAATAGTTTTCGTCACGTACGTAATAGTTTTCATCACGTACGTAATGGTTTCTGTTTCGTACGTGATAATATCTAACTATAATACTATAATGGGAGTGTCCAAAATTTTGTGTAAACGTTGAATTGTGTCAGAGTTTTGTTTTCATCTAAATTATGATCCTGTCTTCAAATATAGCCATAAATTGATTCATTATCATAGCCCAGTTT
>JAISBL010000091.1 GCA_031266215.1 Tannerellaceae bacterium
GAACAAAAGAATTGTTGGAGGTGGCCATTGCTGATGCTTTAGATATAATTTCCGTATCGGATATTTTAGGATGGTTTGCCGAGGATGGATATAGTACACAATAAATTCAATTGCTATAAATGCGTTTGCCCTGGGTTTTTGTATATGCCTGTTTTGCAGATTGAAATAATAATATAACTTTGCTGCGCTTTTTTAAGCCCAGCCGTAGTGTGATGGGGAATTAGGAAGCATAACTAATTTTGAGTAACACAAATAAATTAAAAACGAAGATGAAATTTTTTCAATTGGAAGGAACTCCCAGAGAAGCGGGAGCTGTCGGTAAAAAAGCCGCAAAGGCTATCCGTAAAAAGAACTACATCCCTGCAGTATTGTATGGCGGAGTGCCTGTAAAACTGCCCTATGAAGGCGAACTGAGTCCGGGCGAAACCCTGGTGAAAACAGGCAACAATGAAGGACTTATAGTGACCAGCCTGATGGTTAGCAAAGACTCCGTGCGCGGCCTGATATATACGCCGGAGGTATTTCTGGTAGACCTGTCGCTAAAGAACGGCAAGAAGGTGAAAGCCATTCTTAAAGATATCCAGACCCAGCCGGTGACGGACGAGATACTGCATATAGACTTTATCGAAATCCACGAAGACAAGCCTATAATCATTGAAGTGCCCATCGCCCTGCACGGACACTCCGAAGGTGTGAAAGCCGGGGGCAAGCTGAGCCTTGAAATGCGTAAGCTGAAAGTGAAAGCCCTGTATAAGGATATTCCTGAAAAACTGAACATTGACATCACCAACATGGGATTGGGAAAGACAATACAGGTAGGTTCCCTCAACTTTGACAAGATGGAACTGGTCAGCGCGAAAAATGCCGTAGTATGCGCCGTGAAACTGACGCGAGCCGCTCGCGGCGCCGCAGCAGCTTCGGGCAAGTAAGATAATATTTACCCTGACAGATGCAAGGGAAGGACGTTCCGGGGTGGATGTTCTTCCCTTGCTATATTTTATAGATGAATGATGAAGTTTCTGATAGCCGGACTGGGGAATTTTCCTCCTGAATACCGGGAGTCCCGCCATAATATAGGATTCCGCGTAGCAGACAGGCTCGCGGAGGATGCAGGCGTGCAGTTCTGTCCGGCGCGTTACGGCGACATAGCCGGGCTGCGGATAAAGGGAAAAGAGCTTCTGGTGCTTAAACCTACAACGTATATGAACCTGAGCGGGCAGGCGGTGCGCTACTGGCTTCAGAAGGAGAAGATTCCCGATGAGAACCTGCTGGTGGTAGTGGATGACATAGCCCTCCCCTTCGGCGTTTTACGCCTAAAGCCCAAAGGCAGTCACGGCGGACATAACGGACTGAGGAATATTGAGGAAATGCTGGGTACGGAGGTATACGCCCGTCTGCGCTTCGGCGTCGGGAACGCCTTCGGCGCCGGACGGCAGGTGGATTATGTGCTTGGGGCCTTTGACCCGGAAGAGCTTGCGGCGCTGCCGGATAAGATAAAGACGGGAGCGGAGATGGTGAAAAGCTTTTGCCTCGCCGGTGTGAACATCACCATGAACCAGTATAATAATAAATGAAAAACAACGACGATGAACGAAGTGCGAATAGACAAATGGATGTGGGCCACGCGCATATTCAAGACCCGTACGATAGCCGCCGAAGCCTGTAAGAAAAACCGGGTGATGATAGGCGGGGTGAGCGTTAAGCCTTCGAGGATGATAAGGGAAGGCGAGATAATACAGGTGCGGAAGCCTCCCATCACCTTTTCGTTCAGGGCGCTGAAGCTTACCGAACACCGCATGGGCGCCAAGTTAGTCGCCGAATATCTGGAGAACGTAACCCCCAGGGAACAGTACGAGATATTGGAAATGAACCAGATATCCGGATTCGTGGACCGTGCAAGGGGACTGGGGCGTCCTACAAAAAAAGACCGCCGGGAGCTGGAGCAGTTTACCGACGCGGATGATTTTGACTTCGACTTTGATTTCGACTCCGAAGAATGACCTGCTATTATGATAAAGCAACTACTTCTGGTATGTATAGGCGGAGGCGCCGGTAGCGCGCTGCGGTTCCTGATCTCTTTTGTGACAGGCAGGTGCGGCCCGGCCGGACTGTTTCCCCTTGCCACGTTCATTGTGAACGTGACGGGTTGTATCCTGATAGGATTACTTATAGGCTTCGCAGACAGGTATGAGGTACTGGACAGGAACATGAAGCTGCTCCTCATTACCGGATTCTGCGGGGGTTACACCACCTTTTCTACCTTTTCGCTCGAGAATATCCAACTACTGGAAGGGCATCATTACCTCACCTTCGCAGTATACACCTCCGGCAGTCTGGCGGCAGGCATAGCCGCCGTAGCGCTGGGCATCTTCCTGTCCAGGCTATAAAAGAAAAAAACGATGTAAGAGGAGGATTTCCGAACAAGGCATGTTCTAACCCACGAACAAGGCCGGTTCGTTCCCACGAACATGACGTGTTCGTGCCTACGAACATGACGTGTTCGTGGGTTAGAACACGGCCGGTTCGCGTCGGCCCTTCCTGCGCCACCAGCCTGCAAGCGCCGATCCGGTTATATTCATCAGAGGCCCGAAGACGGCGGAGGCAACACCTGCTGCGGCCGCCTTTCCTATCTGCGTGGCCAGTCCGGCGTTTTGCATGCCAACCGCTAACGCTATCGCCCGCCGGTCTTTCTCAGGCGCCCTGAATAACCATGCCACAGTGTAGCCGAGGGCGTAACCGGCGGAGTTGAGGAACAGGCCGGTCAGGAGCAGCAAGGCTCCCACGCTGAGCAGACTGTCGCGTACGGTGGCGGTGACGATGGTGATTATAAGCGCTATGCCGGCCATCGGGAGGAAGGATAAGAAAGAGTCTGTTATCCTGCGGTCGCCCCTGAAAATGATCCGCATGATGACGGAAAAGACAATCGGGCCGAAGCAGAACCAGCAGGCCGATTTGAGCAGTGAAAGGAGGAATCCAGCAATACCGCATCCGTCGGAGACCATCTCTGCCAGGCACGTAAGAGCTATTATCACGAAGTAAGTCCCCAACTGTATAGCTTTGGACCCGGCCACGTCCCGGGCGGAGTAAAAGAGGTTGAATATGAACCCGGCCACGATGGGGAGTACGATCATATTAAGGCTGTAAAGCATCATTCCCCATACGTCGATTGCTATGTACTGACCGGCCAGCAGGCGCATAAGCGCCGGCGTGAGCACGGGCGACAGCAGGGTGGCGATAAGGCCGATGGCGACCGAGAGCGGCAGGTTGGCGCGCGCGATGTAAGACATGACGTTTGACGCCGGTCCGCCCGGCACGCAGCCTATCAGGATGACACCCATAGCTATTCCCGGAGGGAAGATGAATGCCTGCGATATGGCGAAGGCCGCCAGGGGCATGATCATGAACTGCGCACACACGCCGATAATCAGGCTGCGCGGCATACGGACGATGCCGGCAAAGTCTTTCGGGCTCATCTTCGAGCCTATCCCAAACATGGCGACCTGCAATAGCGGCGCTATCAGGATGCCCGGCTCAAAACTCCCCACAGCCGTGAAGCAATGCGGGTAGAACATTGAGGCCGCCACGGCCGCTAATATCCAGACCGTGTAAGAGAACCTCCTGACGGCCTCAAAGCCCCTGACGCCTATGGCAAGGAGTATGAGGCAGCCCAGTATGGCAGGTCCGACCAGACCGACGCGCCCTGCCGGTATCAGCGACAGGGCGACGAGGGCCAGGGCGAGCGAGCCGCCGATAAGGCATTTGTAAGTAACTTTATTGTTCACGGGTAAAATCGCCGCGGTCAGCTCCAGAGGCGGTCGTGAGAACGCTTGTCGTCCCACTCCGGCGTGGGAGCAAAGTAACTCTTGTCACGCGGGTTCAGGTGCTGCTTCACCACTTCGTCGTTAAGCTCTATCCCCAGTCCGGGAGAGTCAAGCGGCACGTTGGCGAAGCCACTGGTTATCATCGGTTCTTTTCCGGTCATTTTGACCATGCTTTCCCACCACGGGCTGTCTACGCTGTGGTGCTCAAGGGCCAGGAAGTTATGCGTCGCCGCCGCACAGTGCACGTTGGCCATAAAGCAGATCGGCGTCCCGGCCATGTGCATAGCCATAGCCACGCCATGCTCCTCGGCATAGTCGCCAATGCGTTTGGTCTCCAGCAGTCCGCCTGAAGTGGCAAGGTCAGGATGGATGATGTCTACCGCATTAGCATCTATAAGAGGCTGGAAGCCGTCTTTGAGGCAATAGATATCTTCACCCGTACAGGTAGGCGTCTCGAGGGCGTCGGAGATTATCTTCCACTGATCGGTGCGATACCACTGAACCATGTCTTCGAGCCATGCGAGGCGGTATTTCTCCATCGCCCGTCCGAAGCGGATGGAGTTGTTCAGGTCGAAATGCCCGAAGTGATCGGAGCACAGAGGCACTTCGTAGCCGACGGCGTTGCGCACCGACTCTACATAGGAGGCGAGGCTCTCAAGCGCCTTGTCGGTTATCTGAACCTGCGTGAAGGGATGTTCGGTGTTGCCGTATCCCATGTAAGTGCGAAGGTCGTACTGTCCGCGTACCCCTCCCCAGAACTTGTTGTTGACTATCGAGTTCTGCTGGTCGGCTGCGAGATGTATACCAAGGTCCATCTTCAGCCAGGTGAAACCCTGATCGACCATCCTCTTCTTCACCACCTCGGCAAACTTTTCGGGCGTACCGGCGTCGGGCGTATCGGCATAGAGGCGCACCTTGTCGCGGAAGCGGCCGCCAAGGAGCTGCCATGCAGGTACGCCGTAAGCCTTGCCGCACAAGTCCCACAGCGCCATCTCGACAGCGCATACTCCGCCGCCCTGGCGTGCGTGGTAGCCAAACTGGCGGATGATCCTGAAGATCAGCTCGACGTTACAGGGATTCAGACCCAGGATACGGCTTTTGAGGAATAGGGCGAAACGTTCGTCGGCCCCGTCCCGCACTTCTCCCAGTCCGTATATACCCTGGTTGGTATCGATCCTGATGATAGGCGTACGGCCTACGTTCTGAACTACGGCGTAGCGCATGTCGGTGATCTTGAGTTCCGACGGCGCCGAGGCCTTATTTACATTCTGGGTCGTATGAGCGACGGCATCTTCTATCGAAGCATGCATCATCCCGCCCAGCGTCAGTCCGCCGAGCGCAGCCCTTTTGAGAAAACCCCTGCGCCCTGCGGCGGGGTTAGCGGGAGAGCCATAAACGCTGAGGGCTTCAGCCTCTTCCCTTGCCCGTTCTTTAGTGACGAGATCTTTTAATTTGTTCTTCATTACTGGTTTATTTAAGTTCGATTACAATAGAGAATATTTTTATTAATGATTATCCGTTAACCTCCTTGTCGGCCGCTTCCATCAGTCCGCGCATATAACCGACGGCAAAGAGGTTGCCCAGCAGTCCGTAACTTGGGTTGGTATTATCCTCGCCCGTCATCGTAGGCACATGATCGGGGCGTATAGGCCCGCGGAAGCCCGTCTCATAATAAGCTTTCATGGAGCGGTACATATCTGTTATGCCGTCGTCGTGGTAAACCTCCTCAAAGTTGGTGCGTGTCCCACGAACGTCCCTGAAATGTACGAAGAATGTACGGCCTGCAAAGCGCCGGATAACCGCCGGCACGTCTTCGCCCATCGTAGCGAAGCATCCCTGGCAGAGCGTAACGCCGTTGACCGGGTTCCTGTACAGGTTCACGGCCCTTTCCATATTATCGGCCGAGATGAGTATGCGTGCAATGCCGCGGAGCGACGGTATAGGCGGATCGTCGGGGTGCAGGGCCAGGAGCACGCCGGCCTTTTCGGCTTCGGGCACTATGGCTTTCATGAAGTACTCAAGATTAGCCCACATCTCATCGGCGGTAAACTCGCGCCCGAACCGGTTGCCGGCACTGGCGTCCACCGATTCTATATCAAAGGCGGTGACGAGCGAGCCTCCCCTCGTCTTGCGGTCGCTGGAGGTGCGGAACCACCCGACCTCGGGCATCCAGTTGTAGCAAACCACCTTTACCCCATGCCGTCCGGCGGCGTGAAGGAAGGTGATAAAGCGGCTGATCTCCTGATCGCGTCCCTCAAGGGCGAGCTTGGTCTGCGAGCCAAGGGCCGGCGGGCCTTCTACGACGCAGAAATTCAGTCCGCGCTCACGGTAAGCGGCCACGGTGCCTTTCACGGCCTCCTCGCCCCAGGAATCAGTCCCCTGCGGCAGGCCCAACTGGCGGGCCGGCATTATCCCGCCCACGGCATACTCCACGCCAAGCTCTTTAGCCATCTGCACCTTGGTCGCGTTTGTAGGGCCACCGTAGAAAAAGTCAAAAGCCAGTTGCATCTCGGCCTTACCTCCTGCCGGAGGCCTTGTCTCCTGCCGGCGGGCGGCGAACGCAGGCCCTGCCCCGGAGGCTATCATTCCACCCCCTGCCAGTATCGATGCGTTAATAAAGTTTCTTCTGTTCATATCAGTATTATTATTTAAAATATCAAATCACACCGGCGCCACGGGTGCGTAGTACATGCCGCCGCACCTTCTTCCGTTCGTCAGGGCCTCATTTACAGTGGGTTTGTACATGTGCCAAAGGCCTCCGGGCACAAATGTAAGGCTTTTGGACATATGCGCAAGAGCTTTGGACATATGCGCAAACGCTTTGGACACATGCGCAAACGCTTTGGACATATGCGCAAGAGCTTTGGACATATGCGCAAACGCTTTGGACACATGCGCAAGAGCTTTGGACATATGCGCAAAGGCTTTGGACATATGCACAAAAGCTTTGGACATATGCGCAAAGGCTCCGGGCATATGCGCAAGAGCTTCGGACATATGTCCAAATCGCCCTGGCATATATCCGGAGAGCCTGCGTGTATGTCCTGACGGCCGGGTCATTTCCTTACATCCCACCAGCAGCGGTATGTGAACTGCCCCACCAGGGTTACGTCCGCCGGCATACCCATACGGGCGAGGGCGGCAAGATAATTAGCCTCGTTACGTGTCTGCTCGCTGCTGGCGTAAGGCATTCGCCGGGGCATATCCACGCCGTTGATGTTGGGCGCCAGGTCCGGGCCCCACTGGCGGATGTAAAACCATCCCTGGAATGGGTCCATATAGTTGGCTATCCACATCTCGCGCAGGAGGCTGGCCTCGCTGTAAGGGCGGTAAGCAAGATAATCGTCTATCTCCGCGTCGGTGATACGGTTGACGCCGGGATAGGAGTTGTAGAATGTCATATTGGCCCTGACACCCTGGCGGTACATATCGTCAGCCGTCATCCCCGAAGTGTTCCAGCCAAGCGCAGCGGCCTTGGCGATGCAGAAATACATCTCATGCGCCGCCAGGCGTACGACAGGCGACTCGTAGTCGAAAAGATACCTGCTCGGACGGGTGAAGTCTTTCTGTATCCTTTCGTATGGCGCGAACTGGACATCCTGTCCGTGGGGATAACCCCGTTGCAGGTCGACGGTATAATCCCACGCCGTATCATCCCACCAGTAAGTGTTCATTATACCGGAGTTGGGCACCGGCAGGTCCTCCCTCAGCTTTCCTCCGAGGATGACCTTGCGGCGCGGGTCGCTGTCTTTAAGGGCTTCCACGAAATCAGCCCCCAGCTTCCAGTACTTCTCCGGGTCATTGTATATCATGGCGTAAGCCACCGGGTTGCGCTCGGAGTTCTGGTTGTCTACGCAGGGAATGCTGAAGTTAGCGGCGTTGTCGAGGATCACTCCGCCCTTTATAGCCTCTTCGGCATACCGGCGGGCGGACTCAGGGTCTGCGGCCGCCATACGCATAGCCATCCGCAGCATGAGCGAGTAGCCGAACTGCCGCCAGGCGGATATGTCTCCCTTGTAAATAACGTCGTACGTCCTCCATGACGGCAGGCTCTCGTCAAGCGCGGCGCAGGACGAGGAGAGCGTCTCGAGGATAGAGCGGTAGATGTCCTGCTGTGCGTCGAAGACCGGCGACAACATCCCTTCGAGGTAGGCCTCCCCGGCCTCGGAGTACGGAATATCGCCGTATACATCCGTCCCCCACGAAAAGATCGCTCCCTTGAGGATGTTGAGTATAGCGATATTGTTGGCCATCTGGGGAGAGTTCTCCTTCTCCAGCACGCTGAGTATGTGCACCACCATCTTCGCCTCGTTGCTGAACATATCCCACGGCTCGTTGAAGTAAGACCCGTCGTACTGGTACCGGTCTCCCGGCATTATGAGCGAATGCGTGGCGTAATACTTTGCATACCCGGCGGGTATCCTCAGGGCCGTGACGGCCGAACGGCGGGAGTAGTTCACTTCAAGGTTGGTGAAGAGCATCCCGATGTCTGCCGTTTCGTCTGTAACCATGTATTTGGGATTGTCCATATCCGCCAGGCTGTCCGTATTGCAGGCCGTGAATCCTGCCGCCAGCAGAAAAGCAAGTGCGGGGAGATAAATATGTTTTTTCATCATGAACAGTTTTATTGTGTTAGAAAGAAAGGTTGATATTGAGCGAATAATTGCGCGTGGCCGGAAGGGCGAAACGCTCCAGCCCGTTATTGTTCAGCGTAGAGGCGTCACCGTTGGGGAGCTTGTTGACGATGTCGAACAGGTTGCGCCCGACGAGCGACAGTCTCACGTTACGGATGGGAAGGTTCCTTAGCGCCGAGTTCGGAAGGGTGTAGGCGAGCGAGAGCTGCCTCATCTTGACGTACGAGGCGTCGAAGACGTTATAAGATACCAGGTCTCCCATGCCGTAGCGGTAGTAGTTCTCAAAATTATTCCTCTCGTAAGGTATGCTGGTGTCATGGTCCAGCGGCACGTATATGCCTTCAGGGTTGAGGTATACGCCCTCGACGGGAATACCCCCTTCGCGATATTCGACAGTACGTTTGCTGTGCCCGCGGGCCGTCATGTCCCACTCTGAGTAAGAGAAGACTTTGGCCCCCCACTTGGCGTCGATCATGGCCTGCAGGGTGAATCCTTTGTAACTTAAAGACGTCGATATGCTTCCCATATTGGGATGAAGCCCCGACCCAAGTATAACAGGCTCTGAGGTCTTCTGGGGGAACCATATCCCGCGCGAGGCGTTCCAGTACCATATGGGCTGACCCGAACCTTCGTCGATAGCCTGAGTGTATCCTACGATGGAGGTGAAGGGCTGGCCTACGATCTGCTTTGTGGTAGCGTTGGCGGCATCGCCGTAGCTGTTGACCTGCAATTCGCTGACGCCTCCCAGGTCGAGCACCCTGGAGGTGTTGAAGGTATAGGTGAAGGTCAGGCTCCATTCAAAGCCCCTGGCTCTCACGGGCACTACGGTGAGCATGAACTCATGGCCCTTGTTGCTCATCTGGCCAAGATTGACCGTCGCTCCGGTGTATCCGCTGGATAGCGGCGCGCTGACGCTTACGATGTCGTTGCTCGTCAGCTTGTCGTAATAGGCGTAGTCGAGGGCCAGGCGGTTATCGAAGAACCGCATGTCGATGCCGGCCTCGTACTCACGCGTTTCGTACGGCATGAGGTCGGACTTTGGTATGGTCGCAGGCAGCGACAGCAATGGATAACCGGCGTACCCAAGGGCGTTGGAGGTGTATCCGAACTTCGTCATGTACGGGTTGGCTCCCCCGCCGACCTGTGCATAGGAGGCCCTGAACTTGCCGAAGGTCACCCACGATGGTAGTTTGAAGTGCTGTGAGAATATATAACTCAGCCCCACGCTGGGGTAGAATATGCTGTTGCTGGCGGGCGAGAGGCTGGAGAACCAGTCGTTACGCCCGGTGGCGGTCAGGTAGACGAAGTTATTGTAAGAAACTTCGGCGCTGCCGTACAGTGAATTGATGCCGTACTCGGAATATGAGACGTTGGTAGCCAGTACCGAGGCGTTGGTTACCTCATGATAGTAGGGAATGGTCAGGCGCGTACCTGTCAGTCCGTCGCGGTTGTTTACCGAATGTGTGAGGCTTCCGCCGAACATGGCGTTGACGTTGAATTTGCTGATGTCTTTGTTGAAGACGATAGAATAATCGGCGTTCCAGCGCGTGTCCTTGTTCGTGAACTCGTCCACGCTGCCTGTTCCCTGTGAGAACTGCGTGGCGCCGTAGGCTTCAACCGTGCGGGCTTTGACGACGTTGAGGTCTATCCCTATCCTTCCGGTGGCGTAGAGCCAGGGAGTGATGTCGTACCGGCCGGATAAGACGGCGTTCACGCGGTCGCGCTGGTCGTTGGCCTCATTCTGATAGCTGGCCCAGTATGGATTGTGGTAGTACTCGTTGGTACTCCAGGGCAGCATGTTGCCGGCCTCGTTGGCCCCTATCTTCGATGTTGTTCCCTTAGCCCAGTCAAGGTCCCACATGGTAGGCATATGTCCCAGCGTCCAGACGTAAGACTGTGTGTTCGGACGGTTCTTGACCTTCATCGTGGAGAACTCCAGCTTGGCGTCTACATGCAGTTTGGTCCCGATAAGCGACGAGGTATTGAGCGATATGGTCTGCCTGTTCATATCCGAATTAGGCAGCGGCGACTGCTGCCGCATATCGGATACCGACAGCCTGTAATTCTGCGTCTCCGACCCTCCGGAGAAGGCCAGGGCGTTGTTTGCAAAGAATCCGCTCCTCGTGAAGCTGTCCCACGGCAGTTCATGGTAGCTGTATCCCCAGGGCACGGGCGTGACATTATCGGGGTAATAGGCTTCGCTGCCGTCATATTTGGCTCCCCACTCCTGATGGGCGTTATATCCCCATCCGTTCACGTTGACGTCGGGCTTTTTGCCTTCGATACCTACGCCGTAGGTCGTCTGACGGTTCCTGAAAGGGTTCACGTATTCTTCGAACCCAAAGCTGCCGCTGTAAGTGACACCCAGGTTCTGATCCTTGCGCTGGCTGCCTTTCTTTGTAGTGATCAGGACTACGCCGTTGGCAGCCTGCGATCCGTACAGGGCCGTCGCGGCGGCGCCTTTGAGTACGCTGATCGTTTCTATATCATCGGGGTTGAGCGTGTTCAGCACGTCGCCGAAGTCGCGGCTGTTACGTGTGAATGATGACAGACTAATCTGTATCCCGTCGACCACGTACATCGGATTACTGTCTCCGTTTATCGTAGTGTTCCCACGGATCAGCACCTTGGACGATCCGGCGATGCCGGTTCCCATAGTGGCGATGTCCACGCCCGCTATCTTGCCCGACAGCGAGTTCATTATGTTAACGTCAGACGACTGCCCCAGTTCGTCGCCCTTTACCTCGGCGGCGGAATAAGTCAGGGCTTTCGTCTGCCTCTTGATGCCGAGGGCGGTCACGACGACTTCGTCCAACTGCCTGCGGTCTTCAACCAGCGTGATGTTGATGCGTGAGCCGGCCGACGTTCCTATACGTATCTGCTGCTCCATGTATCCAATGAAGGAAACTACCAGCACAGCTCCGGGCGATACGCTGAGCGAAAACTCGCCGTCCAGATCGGTCACAGTCCCGTTCGTAGTCCCTCTCTCCATGATATTGGCCCCGATGATAGGGCCGGCCTCATCGCTTACCACGCCTCGCACCGTGATCTTTGCTATATCCTGTTGCGGGCGCGGAAGGGCGTTGGGTGTTGCATCATTAGATCTGGCATCCACCTTCCTCAGTGAAATATAGTTGTCTCCGAACCAATAGGCAATGTTGCCATCGCTGAAGACGTCTTTCAGAATGTCTGAAACTCTCCGGCTTTTCGTATGTATTGTCACATGACGGTTTATATCTACATCGGTATTGCTGTAGACAAAAAGATAGCCTGTCTGCTCTTCTATCTCCGAGATGAGTTCCTTCAGAGTCAGAGCTTCGTTACTTATTTGCACAACGGTTGTCTGCGAGTATAATTCTTTCGCTTGCAACTGTATAAGAAATACGAATAACAGAAATGTGGATAATTTCATAATACGAGATACTTTCCTTGGTTTAAGCTCTCTTAATGCATAAGAAATCGTTGCTAAGTTTTTTTTCATAACTTTGCAGTACTTTAAATTTATAATATGATTTGATCTAAAATGTGAAATGACTCTAAGGAGAGTGCGCCAGCGCTCTCCTTTTTTGTCTTACCGGAGGGTAGTGTCAGGAGGTGTCCATAATGTGTGTTTTCATAAATAGCAGGTAATAATTAAAGGTTAATATATCTCTATCTCATATTCGTCTATTAGTTTGTAATTAAACTTTCCGGTTTCTTTTATCGCCTGAAGGATAAGCTCTATCTTATCGCTCTGCCTGAATTTGCCTGAGAATACGTATGAGGATATTTCCTCTTTCCTTAAATGTATTTTTACATTATACCATAATTCCAGGCAGTCTCTGATTTCTTTGAAAGAGATGTTTTCAAAGTGATAGATGCCGTTCATGATATAGCGTGAGTAGCTGAAGGTGGAATATGACTTCGCCAACTCCCCGTTGTCTCCGAGAAAAGCAGTCTCTTCGGGATTAAGATGAAGCGTCTTGCCGGCATCGTCTTTATCGTATATGAAAACGGATCCTTCCACAAGATCAGTCTTGAAGATCGGGCTTTCGCTATAAGCAAATACGTTGAACTGGGTTCCTGTCACCTGTATGTTATATTGCCTGGTTTTTACGGTAAATGGCTTTTCTTCATCCTGGCTTACCGTGAAAAAAGCTTCGCCGTCCAGCTCTATCGTGCGTTCTTTCTTATTGAATTGGGTTGGTATGCTAAGTTTGGTCCTTGAACTTAGCCATGTTTCCGTTCCGTCGGGAAGTACAACATGTATAGACTGTCCTTTGGGCGCTTCTATGTACGTATAGCTGTTGTCTTTTGCGTCTTTCATAGCCTGCTGGTATGCATATACCATCCAGATACAGCTTACGAAAAACGCCACCGCCGCGTATTTAAGAGTTGTGATCAAAACTCGCCGTTGCCTCCGTCTGGCGGCAACGTGCATCAGTTCGCTCATCTTCTGTACGACCCACTGTTCGTCGCCTTCCTTATTTGCCATACCGGATATAGCCATTATGTTTTGCATACGGGCAAACTCTTTTTTCAAAGCGGCATCACTGTCTATTTCCTGAAACAGGACGCTTCTTTCCGGTTGAGTTATCGTGCCGGCAAAGTATTTATTCAGCAGTTCGTGCATAATATCCTCTTCTAACATTTATATGACGTAAAAAATAATTTTCCCACCTAATGGAAATGAAGAAATCAGGATGGTGAAGAATATACAGATGGGAATGCGATCCTTCAATATTGCTCTCAGCTTGCGTAATGCAATGCTCATCTGGCCTTCGACAGTATTGGTGGAAATATTCAACTGCGCCGCTATCTCTTTGTGTCTGAGTCCTTCGATCCGGTTGAGTATGAATATCTCCCTGCATCGTTCGGGCAGGGAATGGATGGCGTCGGCTACGATTATCCTTATTTCTTCATTTGTGAGGATATTTTCATCCATAACCTGCAGTGAATAGAGGTTCAACTGAAGCTCTTTTTCCAGCAATTCAGACAACGGCTGCTCTTTCTGTTTAAGTTGCGTTTGTTTGCGCAAATAATCAATGCATCTGTTTTTAACAGACATAAAAATAAATGCATCAATGTTGATCAAAGTGTCAATCTTATCCAAATTTTCCCACAGGTGAAGGAATACATCTTGCACTATGTTTTCGGCATCTTGCAGTGTGAGGACGTACGTTTGTGCGAAACGCACCAGTTTGGGATAATGTATAGAATACGCCTTTTCAAAATCTTCTTTATGGGATTTGAGCGCTGAAACTAAAGCCATAAGAATATAATTTTCCCATAAAGATAGATATTTGAAGAATCTACGGATACATCTGCCTTGATTTTTTTCAATTTAAACCCGGAGGCAGGAGTAAATACAGGTCATGAAATCAGTTCGTGGCTCCTGAACACTTTCCGGATAGCATCAAGTGCAATATCTAATTGGGAACGTGTGTGGGTGGCCATAAGTGAAAAGCGGATCATGGTATCGGTCGGCGCCACAGCAGGTGAAACGACCGGATTGACAAATATCCCGGCATCAAACAACTCGCGAACGATAAGGAATGTCAGGTCGTTGTCACGTATATATAATGGTATAATAGGCGTAGAGGTGTTCCCTATTTCGCATCCCATCTCACGGAAGCCCTTCAGGGCATAGTGTGTATGCTCCCAAAGGCGTTCTAAACGTTCGGGTTCGCTCAGCATTATATCCAGTGCTGCGGCTGCGGCTGCGGTAGCCGACGGCGTGCTGCTTGCACTGAAGATATAAGAACGGGAGTGATGACGCAGGAAGTTTATAGTTTCTTTGTTGGATGCTATAAAGCCGCCGATAGAGGCCAGTGATTTACTGAATGTCCCCATTATAAGGTCTACGTCTTTCGTTACACCGAAGTGGTCGCAGGTGCCGCGTCCGTTTTTTCCCAGCACGCCGATACCGTGCGCTTCGTCCACCATCACGCTGGCGTTGTATTTCCTGCTGAGGGCTATGATTTCGGGCAGATTGGCAATGTCGCCTTCCATGCTGAATACGCCGTCGGTAACGATGAGTTTCAACTTGTCCGGTTCGCACTTCTGGAGTTGTTTCTCCAGCGAGTCCATATCGTTGTGTTTGTATTTAAGCTTAGTCGAATATGAAAGGCGGTGTCCTTCAATTATTGATGCATGGTCTAATTCGTCCCATATAATGTAGTCTTCGCGTCCCGTGAGGCAGGATACCACGCCGAGGTTTACCTGAAATCCGGTGGAATAGATCATGGCTTCTTCTTTTCCCACGAGATCGGCAAGGCGTCTCTCAAATTCCAGGTGTATATCCAGCGTACCGTTCAGATGGCGCGAGCCGGCGCAGCCTGTGCCGTATTTGCGTGTGGCTTCAATAGCGGCTTCTTTTACTTTCGGATGATTAAGCAGGCCCAGATAAGCATTGGAACCAAACATCAGGACTTTCTTTCCGCTGATAATAACTTCGGTATCCTGATCGCTTTCAATCATTCTTCCGTATGGATAAATGCCCGCAGCCATTGCTTTCTGCGGAGCGTCATACTTCCCTAATTTCTCTTGCAGTAGTGTCATAAAGTTCTAACGGGGATAAGTTTTTGCTGTTTATTTTTATCAGATAGTCATTGGATCTGCTTTGTTTACAACATATTTACTATTAGTTGCCAGATCCAGACCCGGCGGCAAAAATAGTAAAAAAATAACTTCTTATGGGTGTTATGTTTTAAAAGTTTGGCAAATGTATTACTTTTGCCGGCAAACTAATTGATTGAAAGACAGATAATGCAATGACAAGAAAAGCAACCCGGAAACAACTCGACATTCAGGCTATTATAAATCCCATATCAGGCAGAGGCTCAAAGCGCAAAATTCCCAAAATGATAGAAGAAATGGCTGAGTCAAAAGGTTACTCGTTATGTGTGTCTTTCACCGAGTATTCCGGTCATGCCGGCGAACTTACGAGGCAGGCTATCCGGCAGGGGGCTAAATTTATCTTTGCCGTTGGGGGCGACGGTACGGTTAACGAAGTGGCCACAGCAATGATATATTCCGATGTTGTGCTGGGTATTATTCCGAAAGGATCGGGGAACGGGTTGGCGCGCGAACTGCACATACCAATAGACGCCAGGCGGGCTATTGATATGATGAGGCAGGAGCATGTGCTGACAATCGACGGGTGTAAAGCCAACGGCCGCGTCTTTTTCACTACCTGCGGCGTTGGCTTTGATGCGGCGGTAAGCCATCAGTTCGCCCGCGAAAAAAGACGCGGATCGCTTACATACGTCAAGAACGCCATCAAAGAATATCTTAGCTATAAACCGGAAGTATACGAACTGTATATCGAAGACCTGTCCATCAAGGAAAAGGCTTTTCTGGTAGCCTGCGCCAATGCTTCACAGTATGGGAACAATGCTTACATTGCACCCAATGCCAATATTCAGGATGGTAAGATGGACGTCACCATCCTTTCGCCGTTTACTCCCCTGGATATTCCTTCACTTGCCTTCCAACTGTTTACCAGGCAAATAGACAAGAACAGCAAGATAAAGGTAATGCAGGCATCACAGCTTTCTATCATACGGCAAAAACAGGGACTGATGCATCTGGACGGAGAACCGGTAATGTCTGACAGCCGTATTGACATCTCAGTTATTCCCAAAGCTCTGAAAGTCCTTACGCCTGAGACCTTATCTTATACAAGCGAGATGAGGTATTTTTTCAGCCAGGTGACTGACTTTTTCGATAAGACACGTTCTGAGATTCGCAATTTATCATCCGGGTATTAACAGCGTTGACGCAGGGATCAGTATTTCTGTTTCATGGTAAACGCTTCCAGGTCTGCTTTATTCTCTATTGCTTTTGCAAATTCGATAAAGTGAGCGCTGGCGTTGTGCGAGGCGATTGCTTCCTGTGATTTCCAATTCTCAATAAAGGTATACCGCAACGGGTTGGTTACATCCCTGAAGACATCGTATGAGATATTCCCTTCTTCTTTACGGGTTCCAGCCACGACAGCTTCTATGGCGGCGAGCACTTCGCCTTCAGACTCAGGATACAACGTTACGTTGGCTACAATCGTCAATGCCCCGGAACTAACAGCTTCCTTCGCCGTCTCTTTCTCTTTCGTCGCTGAGTTGCACGAACATAAAAACAATACCGAACAAAATGCGCCAAGCAGGGCGCTGATCTTTACACCTTTTTTCATGACATTCTCTTTTTTAATTATACAATCTGTGGTACTAACTTAAAAGCTTATTGCTTTTTACGGAGGCAAAAGTATGTCAATTTTCCGGAATTAACGCGGGTCACAGGTAAGAAAGTCGCCACCATCACAGAGTCATTGCCTTTGCATGGCAATTATGATCCCGGCAGTTAAAAAAGCCGGTAAATACATATGGTTTTGAGATATTCGTATGTACGTTTTCCGAATTCGTATGTACGTTTTCCGAATTCGTACGTACGTTTCATGAATTCGTACGTACGTTTTCCGAATTCGTATGTACGTTTCCTGAATTCGTATGTACGTTTCCTGAATTCTTACATACGTTTCCTGAATTCGTATGTAAGTTTCCCAAATTCTTACGTACGTTTCATGTATTCGTATGTACGTTTTCCGAATTCGTACGTAAGTTTCTTGAATTCGTATATACGTTTTCTGAATTCTTACGTACGTTTCCTGAATTCGTACATACGTTTCATGTATTCTTATGTAAGTTTGTACTATTCGTACTTACGTTTATACTATCTCATATGGAATTGCTGCTCCATTTCCCTGTGTTGGCGTGAAGTAATGTGGGATGAGACTGTATCCAATTAGCCGCGCCCGCAAAAAAAAGCGTTAACTTGCAGCCCTGAAAATTAATACTAAGCTGCATGAAAGATTTCCTTAACATCCTCCGTCGATTTATTCCTCCTTATAAGAGGTTTCTGGCGTTCAATGTCTTTTTCAATATATTATCGGCTATACTTAACCTTTTTTCTTTCGCCCTGATCATTCCTATACTTAATATACTGTTCAAGACCGACGATGTGGTTTACAGTTACATGGAATGGGTGTGGAATCCATACTCATGGGATGCATGGAAGGACACGCCCGGACTGCTGAAAAATAATTTCTTTGCCTTTGTGACAAGCCTTATCGAAACCCGCGGAGGTTCGTTCACCCTCATCGTGCTCGGCCTCTTCCTGGTAGTGATGACATTCCTGAAAGCGACAGCCACATACTTCGCATTCTTTACGATGATACCAATACGCACCGGGGTGGTTCGCGACATACGCAACCGCATAAACCATAAGATAACACAACTGTCACTCGGTTTCTTTTCCGAAGAACGCAAGGGCGACATACTGGCGCGCGTCTCGGGTGATGTGAATGAGATAGAGACATCTATCATGAGTTCGCTCGACATGCTGTTCAAGAATCCTATCCTAATCACGATATACATCGTCGGGATGGTCATTATAAGTTGGCAACTGACGCTCTTTGTCCTTATCCTCCTGCCGGTAGCCGGCTACATCATGGGGCAGGTGGGCAAAACGCTAAAGCGCAGATCGCTCATCGGGCAGGAACAATGGGGGTACCTGATGAGTCAGATCGAGGAGACTCTGAGCGGCTTGCGCATCATAAAAGCCTTTAATGCCGAAAAGAAGATACAGGAGCGCTTCGAGAGAAGTAATGACACCTTCCGCCGGACTACCAACCGGATATACCGCCGCCAGCAGATGTCGCAGCCGATGAGCGAGTTCCTCGGAACCGTCACGATAGCCATTGTACTATGGTATGGGGGAAGCCTGATACTGAGCGATAACAGTTCGATCGACGCCTCTACGTTCATATATTACCTGGTCATCTTTTACAGCGTCATAAACCCGGCCAAAGACCTCAGCAGGGCGGTCTACGCCATACAGAAAGGCCTGGCTTCGATGATACGCATAGACAAGATACTCATGGCCGAGACTGACATCAAAGACCCCGGAACGCCGCTGCCAGTCAGTCTGGAAGACCGTATTGAGTACAGGGATGTATGGTTTAAGTACCGGAACGACTGGATACTGAAGGGGATCAACCTCACAGTGCGCAAAGGGAAAACCGTTGCCCTCGTAGGCCAGTCGGGCTCAGGGAAAAGCACACTGGTGGATCTGCTGCCCCGCTTTTACGACGTAAACAAGGGCAGTATCACAATTGACGGCATAGACGTAAGAGACACGACGCTTCACCGGTTACGTGCGCTGATGGGCAACGTAAACCAGGAGGCAATACTCTTTAACGACACGTTTTTTAATAACATAGCCTTTGGCGTGGACAGCGCCACGCAGGCTCAGGTAGAGAGCGCAGCCCGGGTGGCCAACGCCCATGATTTCATAATGGCCGCCGCACATGGTTACGACACCTCCATAGGCGACCGTGGAAGCAAGCTGTCCGGCGGACAGAGGCAACGCCTTAGCATTGCCCGCGCGATACTGAAGAACCCTGCCATCCTGATACTCGACGAGGCTACCTCGGCGCTCGACACAGAGTCGGAACGGCTGGTGCAGGAGGCGCTTGAGAACCTGATGAAGAACCGCACGACCATCGTCATCGCACACCGGCTGTCTACTATCCGCAACGCCGACGAGATATGCGTGATGCATGAGGGCGAAATCGTAGAACAGGGCAGGCACGAAGACCTCCTCGCCCGTAACGGATACTACAAACGCCTGTGCGATATGCAAAGCTTTTGAACCCAATAATCATAATACCCTCCACACACCATGAAAAACAACTGCATCCTATCCCTCTCACTGTTTTTCTTCCTTGCCGGGTGCACCCTGCCGGAAGCCGGTAAAGAACGACACCTGTCTTATCACTTTGACGCTCCTGCACGCATATGGGAAGAATCTCTCCCGCTTGGTAACGGCCGCATCGGCATGATGCCCGACGGCGGCACAGACCGTGAAAATATCGTACTGAACGAAATATCCCTCTGGTCGGGAAGCCGGCAGGATGCCGATAATCCATACGCAGGCTGGTCTTTGCCCAATATCCGCCGGATGCTCTTTCAGGGGCGTAATGACGAGGCGCAGGAGCTTATGTATAAAACCTTCGTATGCAAAGGTCCGGGCAGCGGACAGGGCAATGGCGCCAACACTCCCTACGGAAGCTACCAGATGCTGGCTAACCTTGTCTTCAGTTACACCTACCCTCAGGCCGGCGGGTATGACCCGGTCTCCGACTACCGCCGTGAACTAAGTCTGGACGAAGCCACGGCTAAGGTCTCGTTCCGGAAAGGCCCGGCCCGCTATAGTCGCGAAGCATTCACCTCCTTCGCCGGAGATATGGGAGTTATACATCTCAGTGCCGATACAGCCGGGGCGCTGAACTTCTCCGTCGGGATGAACCGCCCCGAACGCTCCGAAACCGCCGCTTACGGTAAGGACCTGGTTCTGCGCGGACAGCTTAATAACGGTACCGACGGACGTGGTATGCGCTACGCCGCCCGTCTGCGCGTTGCACTGCCCGGAGGAAGAGGAACGCTGTCGGTTTCAGACACCGCTATTTCCGTCAGTGACGCCTCGGAGGCAATTGTCTTTGTCAGCATGGCCACGGATTACTTCGGCGCCGACCCCGACGATCGCGTACTGTCCCTGCTCGACGCTTCCGCAAGTAAAGACATCCAGGCGCTCAGGGAAGAGCACACAGCCGCTTACGCCCGGCTGTTTGAAAGGGTTGACCTCGATCTGGGGCGGCGCGACGAGAAGGAGGTACTGCCGATAGACCGCCGGCTGGCCGCTTTTGAGAAAGATCACGACGATCCCGGCCTGATCGCCCTCTACTTCCAGATGGGCCGTTACCTTCTGATCTCATCAACACGGCCCGGCCTGTTACCCCCAAATTTGCAGGGACTGTGGGCAAATACCATACGAACGCCCTGGAACGGGGATTACCATCTTAACATCAACCTGCAGATGAATCTCTGGCCTGCCGAGGTAACAAACCTCCCGGAGTTGCATCTCCCAATGATAGAATGGACTAAACAGCAGGCGCCCGGCGGAGAGCAAACGGCCAGAGTCTACTATAACTCCCGCGGCTGGGTCACACATATTCTTGGTAATCCGTGGAACTTTACCGCTCCGGGCGAACATCCTTCCTGGGGAGCTACCAACACCTCGGCCGCATGGCTCTGCGCACACCTGTACGACCACTACCTTTACTCCCGCGACAGGGAGTACCTCGAAGATGTATACCCGGTGATCAGGGGCGCTGCATTATTCTTCGCAGACATGCTGACCGAAGACCCTCGCAGCCACTATCTGGTGACAGCTCCCACTACTTCGCCTGAGAATGCTTTCCTGTTTAATGACAGTCAGGTCAGCGTATGCGCCGGCTCTACGATGGACAACCAGATCATTCGCGAACTGTTTGACAACACCATCGCCGCCGCCTCCGTCCTGGCTCTGGATACTGCCTTTTCGGAAGAACTGGCTGCAAAGCGCGCCCGTCTTATGCCTACAACCATCGGGGAGGACGGGCGTATAATGGAATGGCTTGAGCCTTTTACAGAGGCCGAGCCGAACCACCGCCACGTATCACACCTGTACGGGCTTTATCCCGGCCATGAAATATCTCCGGACGATACGCCCGAACTGGCCGCCGCCGCCCGCCGGACGCTCGAAGCACGCGGGGATAAAAGTACGGGCTGGTCGATGGCATGGAAGATAAACTTCTGGGCGCGCCTGCATGACGGCGAGCATGCCTATAAGCTGCTGTGCGACCTGCTGGCGCCTGCCATAAGACCGGATGCAGACGGACGGCGGCGGCATGAAGGCGGAACGGCCCCCAACCTCTTCTGCATGCATCCGCCTTTCCAGATAGACGGTAACCTTGGCTCCTGCGCCGGCATAGCCGGGATGCTTATCCACAGCCGTCCTGACGGCAGGATAGAGTTTCTTCCGGCCATTCCCGCAGCCTGGGCTGACGGCAGTTTCAGCGGACTGAAGGCGCATGGCGGCGCAGAGGTCTCGGCCGCATGGAAGGGCGGTATGCTTACCGAAGCTTCGTTACACGCCACGGCCCCGTTTGCCTACAGCATCAGGCTGCCCGGCAATTCCGCCGACATGCGTATAGCCATCAACCATACCGCCGTATCTCTCCCGGTAGTCAATGGAGTGTTAGATGTAAATATGCAATCCGGTGACATCCTCTCGCTGGTATTTTCAGACTAGCACCGCAAGCGCTGCGCATACATCCTTTAATGACCGGACGATGCCATGTCATCTTTGTTTGCAAGAACATGTAAATATTGTTATGTAGCCTGAGTTTGATGTAAGAATATCAGCCTGATAAATACGTGAGAGAGTGCCTGAACTTTCATCATCTATGTACGGAACTGTTTCCGATAAGGTAAGACCGGCTTACCAGCTATGGTAAGACACACTTACCAACTCAGGTAAGACACACTTACCAGCTCAGGTAAGGCCGGCTTACCAGATAAGGGAAGACCGACTTACCGGCTAAGGCAACTGATGATCCCGGTAATGAGACGCCGGCTCACTCGGTAAGGTTTTTTGGTGTGTGCTGACGCCGGAAGGCGTCTTAGATGGCTAACCCTGCGCCCTTCAGGGCGCAGCCCGGGGCAGAGCAGTCAGCCACCTGCAGAACTGCGAAGCTGTTCAACAGGGGTGTGTTTTGCCGTGGCTTTCGGATGGGTGATGCCTTACGCCTCTACATTTTCCCTCTCGCTATTGATGCAATTTCACCTCACGGACTGTTGTTTATGGGTTTATCGAATTATGGGTTAAAATACCGGTCCACATCAGCCAGTGAGCGTAGCCGGCTATGGTGGAAATATGCACGGGATGATATGATGAATATCTGTACTGATCTGATGCCGTAAAAGATGAATTATCGGGACGGAAACAGCGTGGCGGAGATGAACTTCCGGGATGGTTTTAGTTAGGGTAAATCGTTGTTATACAGTACTTTTGAGCCGTAATTTTAAATCATTTAAACATGAAACATTTTGGTTTTGTTCTTGTGGCGACCATCATCGCCACCTCCGCCTCCAGCAGGGCGGGCGATCCTGAAGAAGGAGGCGTAACTATCGAAAAAGGACGGCTCGCCTTCATCCTTCCCGATGCCGGGAGGGCAGTTACTTATGCCGTCGGCGAAGGCGACGAAAACGGCGCCGATAATGATCTCCTCGGCATTTACATGTTTGACGCGGAGAGTAAATTCATCAGCCGTACTACGCATACCTACGGCGATGGTGAGTCGGTGAGCGAAGGGCGTAAGTTCACTGTCTCCGTCACCGGTACGGGAGAAAGACGGTTTGTCTTCGTCAAAGCTCCTGCCGATTATTTACTGCCTACTCTTACCGCAGGGTCGTCAACTGTCACGGAAATGGCCGGCATAGTTACGCCGGCTTACAACGCCGGCACTCCGCTCACGGCTCCTTTTGTGATGTCTAACGCTCTGGCCTCCGATCAGCCATACGTAAAAGTAACGGATATAGAAATCCAGTCCGGCGATATCACTGTATCGCTCAAACGGCGTGTGGCAAGGTTTGACGTTATTGCAGATGGTATCACTATTACTAATGTGAGTATCACTAACGCCGCTCCTACGGGCAGGGTACTGGATAACAGCAACACCGTGGCTGCGCCTCTTGCCGGCGGGCTTACTTACACGATCGCGGGAGGAAGTCTGGCTAACGAAGGTAAGAGTTTCTACCTCTATCCCACTACACTTGGGGCAGGCAGTACGGGTACTGTTATTACCGTCACGGTTGAGAGCAAGACGTACTCTATCACCCTTGCCAACGATCAGCCGATAGAGGCTAACAAACTGTACAGGATAATCGTCGCCCAGAGTGCAACAGACTCCAGCCTTAGCTTTAAGCTTGTGGTGGCTGACTGGACCAGTGACGATATCTACGACCTGCCTGCCTTTGAAGACTGAAGCCCGCGCCCTGGTTTAACGTAAGCGACAGAACGTCTCTGTATTATGCGACAGAGACGCTCTGTCCAGTGCGACAGAGACGCTCTCTCTTATACGACAGAGACGTTCTCTCTTATGCGACAGAGACGTTCTCTCCTATGCGACAGAGGCGCTCTCTCTTATGCGACAGAGACGCTCTCTCTTATGCGACAGAGACGCTCTCTCTTATGCGACAGAGACGCTCTGCCTTACGCGACAGAGACGCTCTCTCTTATGCGACAGAGACGCTCTGTCCAGTGCGACTCATGCCTGTTTTCTTTTCTTAGCTATAACCTGCACTGACAGACTGGCGGCTGAAATACATTTATTTTTATTCTATTTCCTTTTGCTTATAATCCCTTATCCCAGGTTTAAAGCTGATGATTATTACACGGGATTCGGAACAAATATTTAGAAACCGACAATAAAACAATAGAAGTTATTACCGCATTGAAATGGCTTCGGAACCTGCACAGGCCCTGAACCCGTCATTGGTCCTGAAAGCGGTTGCAATCAATCCGGCAGGCACGATTTTCGACCATAAAGCTGAAATTGTTACATGGCTCACAGAAATATATTATATCTTTGCCGCAATGTAAATATGTAATGAATTGCAATAAATGGGAGTGTCTAATGAAATATTTGATAAGTGTGACGTTGTTTTTAAGTAGTGCAAATATATTGCCGGCTCAACTGCCTGCGCCTCTTCAGGTAAAAGAATACAAACTAAGTAATGGATTGACAGTCTGGCTCAATGAAGATCACAGCCAGCCTAAAATATTTGGCGCCGTCGTAGTGAAAGCCGGTGCGAAGGATACGCCCGATACAGGTATCGCCCATTATTTTGAACACATGATGTTTAAAGGGACCGACAAGATAGGCACGATAAATTATATCGCCGAAAAAGCCCTGATCGACTCGATTGTCGCACGGTATGACGAATTATCGCTGACAAAAGATGAGAAAGAACGTTTGCGTATTCAGCGGGAAATAAACCGGTTCAACATACAGGCGTCGGACTATACCATACCTAATGAATTTAACCGCCTGATATCACGCTACGGCGGGACGCGTCTGAACGCCGGCACGTCTTATGATTATACGGTATATTACAATACGTTTTCACCCCAATACATAGCACAATGGGCGGAACTGAACAGCGAACGGTTGCTTAATCCCGTCTTCCGCATGTTTCAGACGGAGCTTGAAACGGTCTACGAGGAAAAAAACATGTACCGCGACGCTGTGGGGCGCGATGCAATGGAAAAGGTGTTGGAACGTTTCTTCCATCCCCACCCATATGCCTATCCCATAATCGGAAGCACCCAATACCTGAAGAACCCGCGCCTGTCGGAAATGGCGGAGTTTTTTGACGACTATTACGTGGCCTCCAATATGGGACTGATCCTTAGCGGCGACTTTGATCCCGGGACGACACTGCCTATACTGGAAGCCGCCTTTTCGCGCATACGCGACAAAAAGGTTCCTGAAAAGAAAAAGGCAGATATTCCTCCTTTCCGGGGAGAAGAAAAGTTTCAGGTACGCGTCCCGGTGCCTTTGGTAAAAATAGCAGCCTTTGCATTCAGAAGCGTCCCCGCTAATCATCCGGATCAGGTTGCGCTGAACATCGTTGTTGGTTTGCTGAACAACTCTAACGGTACCGGATACTTTGACAGGCTGATGGTAAACCATAAGCTTATGGGCGCCATGACGATCAGCGAGAGCTTCAACGACGCCGGCGTATTGGGCGTTATTGTCATACCCAAATTAGTGTTTCAATCGCTTGCCAGTGCGAAAGAGCTGGTATGGAATGAAATAGAGCGAATCAAGAACGGAGACTTCAGCGACGAAACGTTCAACAGCCTCAAACTCGAACAGAAACGTAAGTATGTTTCGCGCCTGGAAGATATCAATTCGCGCTCGGAAATGATGATATCACTCTTCTCGCAGGGTAAATCGTGGAACGCCTATGTGGATGAATCCGAACGCATAAATGAGTTGACAAAAGAAGACGTAGTGGCAACCGCCCGGAAATACTTCACCGAAAACTACCTGTATGTAACAAAGAAGACAGGAAAATATCCGAAAGATAACCTGCCCAAACCTGATTTTCAACCTGTGGTGCCGCGGAATGCGGAATTGTCTTCGGAATATGCCCGGGGACTGGAGCGGCTGCCTGTAAAAGAGATTGTACCCCGCTTCATTGATTTTAAAAATGATGTAAATATACTCCCACTCTCGCCTCTGGCTAAACTGTATGCGTCAACCAATACGGTGAATGATATTTTCACGCTTGATATTTCGTTCGGCATCGGCAAGACAGAGCGCCCGGAGCTGACTCAGTTAACTTCATACCTTTCGCTCTTGGGAACGGAAGATTTGTCGTTCGAAAAGTTTCGCGAAGCATTGCAGACGTTGGCCGGCACCATGTCGTTTGAAGCAGGCAGCAACCGGTTTGTTATCAAAGTCAGCGGTTTCGACGCCAATTTCGACGCAACACTGGCCCTCGTTTCATCTTTTATGCAACGCGCAAAAGCAGAAAACAAAAAGTTGAAACAATTGATAGACGAAGAGAAGGTCGTTAAAAAGACATTCTATAAATCAACCGATAACCTGGCGCAGGCTTTACTTGAAAAGGTAAAGAACGGAGAAAAGTCATCCTATCTGAATAAACTATCCATTCAGGACATTAAAAAACTGAAGGGAGAAGACCTGATTGAGGTATTCCGTAACACACAGAAGGTTGAATGTGATATATATTATTGCGGTACGCTGCCCGCCGGGGAAGTGTCCGGATGCATACGCAAACACATCAATGTAGATGGCATAACTGTAGCTTCGAACTCACCTGTTTACCGTCCGCTGACAGATTATCCGGAGCCAACTGTGTATTTATGCGACATGCCTGACGCCACACAAAGTATCCTTTTCAGCTATGTGAAAGGAGACGGATTGACTGATGAATCAGACCGCAATGCGGCAAAGCTATTCTCCGGCTATTTTGGCGGTGACATGTCTTCACTTATGTTTCAGGAAATCCGCGAATTTCGTTCACTTGCCTATCGCACAAGCGGAAGATATACCATATTGCCTCTGAACCTGCAGGATAAGCCCGGAGAGTTCACCGCAATGCTTTCCACGCAGAGTGATAAAACGATAGACGCCCTCACCGTATTGGACGGGCTTATCCGTGAAATGCCCATGAATCCCGAACGTCTGCCGGCCGTCAAACAATCACTTATCAATCAGTCGGTGAACGATTACCCCACATTCAGAAAAATCCCTGAGCGCATAGCCTCCCTGTTGAACGAAGGCTACCATTCGGATCCAAACGAGACTTTAATGACAGGCCTCTCCAAAATGGAGATGAGCGACATAGCCCGTTTTTACGAAAAGAATATAAAAGGTCGCCCCATCATCTATATAATAGTAGGCAACTCCCGTAAAATAGACATGGAGAAACTCTCCGAATTTGGAAAAGTAATAAAGGTAAAGAAGGAAGAACTGTACAATTAACTATGAAAATTAGAGAATACCTGCCTAAGATAGCTGTGTTTACGTTTTGCGCATGGATCATTGCGCAGGTTGTGACCCTTTTCTTTTACCGGCATACACCCCAGTTTTCAGATGCGGCAGTATATGATAATCTTGCCGCATATTGCCATGACAACCAGGTGTTTTATCCTAATGCCTCACAACTCTTTGCTGACTATGTTGTTTATCCGGGATATATAAATTATCTCGTTTTGCATCTTAAAATTTTCGGCTCCCTGATATATGCCAATATATTCAATATGATATTTAATGTGATAATCGTATTGGAGATTTTTATTCTTGCAAGACATCTCATTAACAGACAAGCAGCCATGATTGCTGTTATTCTGTATTGTATCTTACCGTCAAACACCCTGCTGATACAAGTTCACTTAACAGAAATACCCTTTTTGGCGGCAGTACTGGGAGCTGTCTGCCTGCTGAAACAGGACAGGCATATTTCGCTCGTCTGTGCCGGCCTGCTATTTTTCGTTGCAAACTGGATAAGGCCCCTCACGCCTTTATTCATACTGCCGGTACTGTTATACATGCTTTTCCACAAGTTTTCGTACAAAAATTACCTGTCTCTGTTACTTCCGTTTTTCGCTTCGATAATATTCATCGGCACCTGCACGAAAATGAATTCCGGGCAGTTTATATTTCAAGCCACCACCGGGAGTATAAATCTTATACAGGGAGCAAGCGATCAGGCCAATGGAGGTTATGAACATGAGTGTTTCGAGGAAGGAAACATCGGATATATTGAGAACCGGGAGCAATTGAATTTCAAAGAACGAAATTCAATATGGATGACCCGGAGCATCCGGTGGATTAAAGAGCATCCGTTCAAATACGCTTCCCTGATTCCGGTAAAGATAGCCCGTACATGGTGGGGCGATGATTATCTGGGTAGTTTCCTGAGCGAAGAGCCGGCTTTCTTCAGTACGAATCCTACATCTTCACAAAAAATACAGCGCATCCTCTCCGGCGTCCTGTTTAGTTTAACGTATTATGCAGTCATGCTCTGTTTCCTGATCTCGCTCTTCCAATTCAGGAAAAAATGGAATAAAGACATGCTGATTTTACTTATACCGCTTATCCTTGGCACTATAATGCAATCATTGCTGTATGGCACCCAACGGTACCATTATCCATATATGCCTGCCATCCTTATTTTTGCCGCATGGTGGATAAACTCACTCATGATGAAAAAATCCATTCCGTCTCAGTGACAAAGTAAACTCTCCACAAAAGAGATTCCCGGAACCACATTATCAAATAATTGCGGAAAAAATTCTTCATTCGTAAATAAGTTACGTACATTTGCGGAAAATTTTATATAACTATCGTATTATTTAAAAATTTATATCGTATGGACATTACACATATTGAACACCTTGGTATTGCCGTGAAGAGCATTGAGGCCTGCCTGCCATATTATGAAGGTGTATTGGGTTTAAAATGTTATAACATTGAAGTTGTAGCAGACCAAAAGGTTAAAACAGCATTCTTTAAAGTGGGACAAACGAAAATCGAATTGTTGGAACCGACAAGCGAAGACAGTACGATTGCTAAGTTTATCGAGAAAAAAGGTGAAGGTATTCATCATATCGCTTTTGCCGTGCCTTCGGTTCAGGACGCCCTTGACGAAGTATCATCCAAAGGAGTACAACTGATAGACAAAGCTCCGCGACAAGGCGCTGAGGGATTGAACATAGCATTCCTGCACCCGAAATCAACCTGCGGAGTATTGACTGAACTCTGCATGTAATACTGACAGTAATAATAACTTATATACTAAAAAATAACAATGAGTAACCAGCTTGAAAAAGTAAAAGAGCTTATTTCCCTTCGGGAAAAGGCACGCCTCGGCGGCGGCGTAAACCGGATTGAAGCCCAGCATAATAAAGGTAAATACACTGCCCGCGAACGTATCGCCATGCTACTTGATGAAGGTAGTTTTGAAGAGTTCGACATGTTTGTACAACACCGCAGTACAAATTTCGGAATAGAAAAAACCAAGTTCCTGGGCGACGGGGTTGTAACAGGATACGGAACGATCGAAGGACGTTTGGTATATATCTATGCACAGGACTTTACCGTATTTGGAGGCGCACTGTCGGAAACACTGGCGCTGAAAATCTGCAAAGTGATGGACCAGGCCATGAAGATGGGCGCTCCCGTTATCGGACTGAATGACTCAGGCGGCGCGCGTATCCAGGAAGGTGTGAATGCCCTGGCCGGATACGCAGAGATATTCCAGCGCAACATCCTTGCATCGGGAGTAGTACCTCAGATATCCGGGATCTTCGGCCCCTGCGCCGGAGGAGCCGTTTATTCTCCCGCCCTGACCGATTTTAATATCATGACACGGGGAACCAGCTATATGTTTCTCACCGGTCCCAAAGTAGTAAAAACCGTAACCGGCGAAGACGTAACCCAGGAACAACTGGGCGGCGCAAGCATACATACTACCAAATCAGGAGTTGCTCATTTTGCTGTGGATACTGAAGAAGACGGGTTCAACCTTATACGCAAACTGCTCAGTTACCTGCCGCAAAATAATCTGGAAGAAACACCGCTCAAGGTATGCAAAGACCCGATTGACCGCCTTGACGACAGTCTGAACGACATTATCCCCGACAGCTCTGCCCAATCGTACGACATGTACGAGGTGATCGGGACAATCATAGATAGCGGAGAATTTCTGGAAGTACATGCCGATTATGCAAAGAACATCATTGTAGGTTTTGCACGTTTCAACGGCCAGTCCGTTGGCATCGTGGCTAACCAGCCGAAAGTAATGGCCGGTTGCCTTGACAGCAATGCCTCACGAAAAGGAGGACGCTTTGTCCGCTTCTGCGACGCTTTCAATATACCGTTGGTAACGCTGGTAGATGTTCCGGGGTTCCTTCCGGGCACAGGACAGGAATACAACGGCGTTATCCTGCATGGGGCCAAGCTGCTGTACGCCTACGGAGAAGCTACCGTCCCGAAAGTAACCGTCACACTGCGTAAATCCTACGGAGGCGCCTATTGTGTGATGAGCTCCAAACACCTGCGCGGCGACATGAACTACGCCTGGCCTACGGCCGAAATAGCCGTCATGGGCCCCAGCGGAGCAGTTGAAGTCATCTTCGCCAAAGAAGTAGCAGCATCGGAAAACCCTGCAAGGGTGGCAGCCGAGAAAGAAGAAGATTATCGCAAGGCATTTGCCAACCCGTATAACGCTGCCCAGTATGGTTATATAGACGATGTGATCGAACCCCGCAATACCCGTTTCCGTATTATCCGCGCGCTGGAACAGTTGCAGACCAAGAAGCTGACCAACCCTGCCAAGAAGCACGATAATCTGCCTCTATAATCCAAAGAAGGTATGAAGACGATAAGAAAGAAAACAGGGCTGCTCCTGTTGCTCACACTGATATTTACGGCAGGAGTGCAGGCGCAGCGGGTAACCTCGATGCGCATCAATGAGGTGCTGGTAATAAACGCAGACAACTTCGTAGACGACTACGGCAAGCGTAGCGGCTGGGTGGAGTTGTTCAACACCTCGGCGGGGACGGTCAACATTGGCGGCTGTTTCCTGACCGACGACAGGAATAACCCCAAAAAGTACCCAATCCCCAAGGGCGATGTCCTTACACGTATAAGCCCCCGGCAACACGCATTGTTCTGGGCCGACGGGATTGCTTCACGCGGTACATTCCACGTTAATTTTGTGTTTGACCCCGATAAGGAAAACTATGTAGCCTTCTATGACACCGACGGTAAAACACTGGTTGACGAGATAGTTATACCTGCCGGTCAAAAAGAAGACATCAGCTATGGACGCAGGGTAGACGGACTGGAGGAATGGATTTACTTTACCAAAGTCACGCCAAGCACAAACAACCTGACGCTGGATACAAACGAAAAGCTTGACAACTTCAAGATAAACGACTCATGGGGAATAGGTATGACTCTCTCGGCTATGGCCGTGGTCTTCATCGGGCTGTTTGTCCTGTACGTCATCTTCAAGCAGGTTGCGAAATTATCCATAGCAGCCAGCAAAATCAGAGCGAAGAAAGCAGGCGAGACCGTCCTGAGTGATGGCGGAGATATTTCCGGAGAAGTACTGGCAGCTATCAGCGCCGCTTTGTATGAGCTGAACGAAGATGTGCATGATATAGAAAGGACCGTTCTGACAATACAAAAGGTAAAACGCAACTATTCGCCGTGGAGTTCCAAAATTTATAGCTTACGCGAGAATCCAAGAAAATAATTATCCATTATAACAACAAGCATGAAACGAGCATGAAAAAACTATTTACGCCAAAGGCGATAAATAAAACATACTGCGAGTTCCATACCTACATTAATTAACTATTTTATTCGTATGAAAAGTTTTAAATATACAATCAACGGCAATGTCTATAAAGTGCATATCAACTCGGTAGTAGAGAACGTTGCTGAAGTAGAGGTAAACGGAACACCTTACAACGTGACGATGGAGAAGCCGTCTAAAAAGCAGGTGGTCACAATTAAGAGACCGGTGCAGGCCCCGACAACCCCCAGCGGCGAACCTGTCGTAACGCGCCCTTCGTCAGCATCTACGCCGGGAGCGGTACGCTCTCCGCTGCCGGGCATCATCCTGGACGTGAAATGCAGTGTCGGCAGCACGGTAAAGAGAGGCGACGTCCTGTTCGTCCTCGAAGCCATGAAGATGGAGAACAACATCCATGCCGACCGTGAAGGCAGCGTTATCGAATTAAAGGTAAACAAAGGAGATTCTGTGCTCGAAAACGCAGAACTCGCAATCATCGGATAAGACCATGCAAGAAAGTTTATTTTCATTCCTCGGTGAGAACCTCCAATTGTTCCTTACCTATACAGGAGTATATAACGCCACGCCCGGTCACTTTATCATGATCGCGGTGGGTTTGATCTTTATATTCCTGGCCATCAAATATGAATTTGAACCGATGCTCCTTATTCCCATCGGATTTGGCATACTGATCGGTAATATACCTTTCAAAGACGCCGGGTTGCAGATTGGACTTTATGAGCAGGGCTCGGTGCTGAACATCCTCTATCAGGGCGTAACTTCCGGATGGTATCCGCCCCTGATATTCTTAGGCATCGGCGCGATGACGGACTTCTCGGCGCTGATATCCAACCCCAAGCTGATGCTTATCGGGGCGGCTGCGCAGTTTGGCATCTTCGGCGCCTATGTCATAGCGCTCCAGATGGGATTTGAGCCGAACCAGGCAGGCGCTATCGGTATAATCGGCGGGGCCGACGGGCCGACGGCTATCTTCCTGTCGTCAAAACTGGCGCCAGAACTTATGGGAGCTATCGCCATATCGGCCTACTCGTATATGGCGCTGGTGCCGATAATACAACCGCCGTTCATGAGGCTGCTGACAACGAAAAAGGAGCGCGTAATACGGATGAAATCCCCGCGTGTCGTTTCTTCTACCGAAAAGATCATGTTCCCCATCATCGGATTGCTGCTGACATGTTTCCTTGTTCCCTCCGGTTTACCATTGCTGGGAATGTTGTTCTTCGGGAATCTTCTTAAAGAAAGCGGCGTCACACGCCGTCTGGCCGAAACAGCCCGTGGTCCGCTGATTGACACCATCACCATTTTGCTGGGGATAACCGTTGGGGCCTCCACTCAGGCTACACAGTTCCTGACCATGAACTCGATCAAGATATTCGCACTGGGAGCATTGTCTTTCATAATAGCTACCTGTGCCGGCGTCATGTTCGTTAAGTTCTTCAACATATTCCTGCGTAATGGCAACAAGATCAACCCGCTCATCGGCAACGCCGGCGTATCTGCCGTCCCCGACTCGGCGCGTATCTCCCAGATAGTAGGTATGGAGTATGACTCGACCAACTATCTGCTGATGCATGCTATGGGGCCGAATGTGGCTGGCGTGATCGGCTCGGCTGTCGCAGCCGGTATCCTGTTGGGATTCTTAGGGTAAATACATTGTTTATTTGATTATAAGGGGTAGTGCCGGGAGTCCGGCGCTACCTCTTTTTTTGTGCTTATACACAGTGTATCATAATCTGAGTTCGATGTAAGAAAACCAAACGCTGCCTCCCGTTGTCGTCAACAGTGGCGACGGCGGGGAGGATGCACCTAAGCAATGAGTTCCCCGGCAGGGTATTTACCGGGACTTTTGGTAAGCGCCTTACCAGGCCCCTGGTAAACACCTTACCAGGCGTTAGGTAAGTATAATTGCAAAAACGAAACGTGCGCGATTAAAAAAATGTACATAAATCTGCATTTTTTTCGTGGAAGGCAGGGCGGCATTTAAACTCCATTTTAAGGCGGTTTAAATGCCGCTATGCGCGTTCCGGTATTATCGTTTATAGTTCTCAAAATACATGAGATCGGTATACCTGCCATTCCTGCCCATGTATTGGCAAACAGTGTTTGTTTTAGCCCTGCTGAATGGATTACAAAGTATATGGTTGTCTTGTATGCAAATGCAGGGAGCGATGGCTATTTTTGCGGCAAATCTCAAGAGAATACTCAAACTGTCCTAAACAATAATTGATCTAGTGATAAAAAACTCAGCAGAGCCTCAGGTAAAGCATAATATTACCCCAAAACAGTAACAATTGCAAAAAACGCAAGAAGATGAAATTTTGAATTCGAACTCTTGCGTTTTTTTATATTATTAAACTATCGGGGGAAGAGAGTAAAAATGGACACTTTTTCAGTGCCCTCTTGAGAAATTAGGAGGGGTTTTAATTGTTCCCGCCTGGTTCTAAAAAGCGACTATTTACATGGTCGCTTAATGGTCGCTTGTGGTCGCTACGTTTGTGAATCAACAACTTACGGGGTCGCTTAATGGTCGCTGACTGAGAAATTAGCCTGGGCGTGATTGTCATTCAAAATGTATAAACAAGTTTTATCTACCCTTGGGGTGTTGAGCCGTTCTTTTTGATCAAAAAAATTTGGTTAAAACAAAATAAGTCCCCAATTTAGTCCCTTTAACAAGTAAATAGCTGATTATCAATATTAATCGTTGTCTTATAAAGATTCGAACTTAGACAAACAGAACCAAAACCTTTAATATTATATATGATTTACAGCCAATTAGATGTATTTTGTAAGTTTTTTGTAAGTCAAAAACACCTATATTTGCATAAACTTAACTTAAATTAAATTGTCATGAAAATTGTTTACAACAATATCCTGCCATTTAAGGGCTTCATAGCTATAAACCTTTTCGGCGTGCTTTTCGTGCGGGGAACCAGCATCAGCTTTCAAACACTTCATCATGAGGAAATACACACCGCACAGATGAAAGAGATGTTGTATGTGTTCTTCTACCTCTTTTACGTCATTGAATGGCTTATACGGCTTTTTAAGTACCAAAGCTGGGCGTATTACAATATCTCCTTCGAGCGCGAGGCATACGCAAACATGTCAAATAGCAATTACCTGAAGGAAAGGAAATGGTATGCGTGGGTTAAGTATTTGTGAGTGCTATCATTTTGTCATACATAATGTGCTGTGTTAGAGCCGAGGTCGGAATCCCGACTACGGTAATACACTGGGATACAGCCGTTATGGGAATTCCCATGTCGGTAGATAATTTTGCTTGCCATTTCTTGTTGACAAGCAATAACAAGCTTTGACAAGTCAGATTTACTGTATTCATGTTTTATATCATGATTTTTTAAAGTATTTGTATTTGTTTGTTTCTATATTTGCGGCAAAATAATTCGCCAAGTCAATGAAAACGATGAATAACAATAAAATAAAAGCTACAATACTCTATGTTTTGAATAGCATTCATGAGGGAGTTGATTTTTTGAAGTTGTTCAAAATTATTTATTTTGCAAATCAAAGACATTTATCACAGTACGGACGCTCCATAGTTGATGACAAATTTGTAGCAATGCAAAATGGGCCGGTTTTGACAAATACGTATAGTAAACTGCGTACAGATAAGTTTGATTTTGTAGAAAGGAACCCGGAAGAGGGATATATGCTTTTTGCAAAGGAATTGCCCGACATGGATGAGCTTTCTATATCGGACATTGAATGTCTGGATTGTTCTATAAAAGAAAATAAGAATTTGACATTTAAGGCGTTATCTGATAAATCGCATGATTCTGCATGGCAAATCGCATGGGATTCGAGGAATGGAAAAAACTCGGTCTATATGGATTTGATTGAGATTGCGCGAGCAGGAGGCGCAAGTGATGAAATGATAGATTATATAAAGGAAGACTTATTTATAGATTCATGTCTGTGAAACTGTCAGATTTATTGCGAGGGTCTGAAAAAGAACATGTTATAAAAGAAAGATGTGTTTATTATGTAAGGCTTACGGAAAAACATTCAATCAACACAAAAGACAAGGAATATAGATACAAGTTTGTTATAATAATAGGGTGTGACAATAATTCTTTTTATGGTGTTCTTTTAATAAATAATAAATTAGGATTTCCAAAAGAGGAACAATACGAGCTTAAGTGTGCCTCGAATAA
>JAISBL010000064.1 GCA_031266215.1 Tannerellaceae bacterium
TGGCGATGCTGATCGCCATTTCAGCCTGCGCAAAGGTAGGCGATTACGCCGAAACAGGCAACGCAGACGGCGACGAACCGGCAGGCGACGGAAAGATTTCCTTCGTCCTGCCGCAGGCGGACAATGTCGTGACTTATACCGCCGCCTCGGCGGCAGAAGGAGGCTTGGAATCCGACGTTGTGGTTATCTATGCATTCAGTCCGTCGCTCAGATTTGAGCAGAGATACGCCATACCTTACATCGGCGGGACTCCCGTTGCCGGCGGCGGACAGCAGTATTCGATCACAATGCAGGGCAGGGGAAAGCACAACTTTGTGTTCCTTCAGACGCCGGCGAATTATCCCGTCCCGGAGTTGTCGGCAGGCAGCACACTGGGAGACCTGACGGCTGCATTGACGAAGGCGGCGACAGGCAAACTGTTGCCTCCATTTGTTATGTCTAACGCACAGGTTGGCGGCAAACCGTACATAACGGTGGAGGATATAGGGAACCAGTCTGCGCCCATACAGGTGAGCATGAAGAGCCGCGTGGCGAGGATTGACATCGACGATTCGGACTGTACTATTCTCGGCGTTGACATATCCAACGCCGCTCCCACCGGGCGGATGATTGAGAATGACTACGCGCCGGCGGCCCCTTCGTCAGGCGGACTGACTTATTCACTGTTACCCACAGAGCTTGCCAACAGCGGCCGCAGCTTCTACCTCTACCCCACGGTGCTGGGGGCCGGCGCGACGGGTACGACGGTTAAGATACGCGCGAAGCTAAAAAGCAGCGGCGTCAATAAGGCGTTTACCGTAATGACGGGCGCAGACCTCCCGATAGAAGCGGGCAGGCTGTACAGCCTGAGCACAGACACCGTCGCCTTCATCTACGCCGCCGGTACAGTCAACTTCACCTACACAGGCGGCGTGCAGACCTTCACCGCTCCTCAGGACGGCACTTACACGCTTGAAGCCTGGGGAGCGTCGGGCGGCAACGGCGGGACGACTGGTAGTGTTTCGGGCGGCTCCGGAGGATCAGGCGGATATACCAAGGGCACTCGTAAGATGAAGAAAGGAGAGAGGCTGTATATCTACGTAGGACAACAGGGGTTGTCGAGCGGCGGAGCTTGGAACGGCGGAGGTGGCTCAGGCTTAGATATTATCGGAGCTAAAATGCCATACGCAGGATATACCTCCGGCGGAGGGGCTACGGACTTCCGCACCGTCAATGGTGCGTGGGACAACGCCGCGTCGCTTGCCTCGCGCATCCTCGTGGCCGGCGGTGGAGGTGGCGGCGGAAACACCGGCGGAGGAAGCAAAGGTGGCGCCGGAGGTGCCGGCGGCGGCGGAACATCCCCAGGAGGAGACGGAGCATCCTCAAGCGGCGGCGGCGGCCGGGGCGGAAGTAATCAGGGAGGCTCTCCGACAGGCGGTGGCGGCGGTGGTGGCCAGAGCGATGGCAGGTATGGCGGCGGCGGCGATGTTGCCAAAGGCGGCGATGGCGGCTATGGCAGCTATTTCAATGGTGGCAGCGGCTGCGGCGGTGGCGGAGGCTATGGCGGCGGCGGCGGAGGAGGAGGAGGAGGCACCGATGGCGGCGGCGGAGGAGGAGGCGGGGGCGGCAGTTACGGCGGCTCAAGCGGCGCCTCGGGCGTAAACTGGGGCCTGGGCGCCGCGTGCGTGACCTACAACATCCGCGTTCGCCCATAAACACCCTCGCGGGGCGGCAGATACATTGCCCGGCATCAGACAGGCGCCCTGTCCGGATGCCGGGTAATCATCCGTGTGCCGGATACTGCCTGTGCTGCTTTTTTTGCTGATCGATTACATACATAAGGACCCGTAAGTAATGTACGAAGGTATTTCATGTGCAGGAGGGCCTCATAAAAGCCGTTGGGGGCGGCTTGTTTTCTTATCTCTAACCTGCATTAATTTAATTATTTCATGTACATTTGGCGCTGTTCTGTTTATCCCGAAAATTCAGAATATGACCTGATTATCTATTAACCCAATTAATTTTTCAGATTATGCAACGAAGAAACTTCATGAAAACGGCAGGATTGCTTGCGGTAACGCCGGCATTTAAGGGAAT
This sequence comes from Tannerellaceae bacterium, assembly GCA_031266215.1. GTDB lineage: Bacteria > Bacteroidota > Bacteroidia > Bacteroidales > Tannerellaceae > DFXE01. Next base: position 2,077 of record JAISBL010000064.1, read on the forward strand.
AGCAGCTCCTGCACAGACACCGGTCGGCGAAAAAGAAATATTTGAATGGCGCATTTACACTCTGGCGGAAGAAAACCCCGCCCTGGACGCTTTCTACCGGCAAACACTCATCCCTGCGTATAACCGCCTTAATGTCAGCGTTGGAGCATTTATGCCGTATAAGAAGACAGATAAGATACAACGGTTATACCTGTTTGTCTATCCCAATCTGGCCGCCTGGCAAAAGGCAAAGACTTCAATATGGAAAGATGAGGCCTTCAGAAAGGCAGCTCAGCCTTTTTACGACGCAAGCGCATCGTCTCCGGTCTACTCCGTGTTTGAATCCTTTCTTTGCGAAGCATTCGACCGCGTTCCCCAATTAATCAAACCGGACAAGAGCCGTACCTTATTTGAGTTCCGCAATTACAAAAGCCCCAATGAAGAAGCCAACCAGCGGAAAATAAAGATGTTTAATGTAGACGAGATTGCCGTATTCGACGCCACGGGTATTAATTCCGTCTGTTACGGCGAAGTGATGGCAGGCCCCCGTATGCCTTCGCTCATCTACCTCACATGGTATAAGGATGAACAGACACGCGACGAGGCCTGGAGAAAATTCAGCGCACATCCCGACTGGAACCGTATCCGGACGTTGCCCGAATATGCCCACACAGCTACCGACAACGTGAGCCTGCTTCTCTCTCCACTGCCTTATTCGCAGATATGAAGCGGCCTGGTTTTATTAACCCATTTGCATTTGAAAAAGAAAAAAAGTCTATATTTGCACCCTGTGAAAAATAAAATAACATAATAAATACAAGATTCAAATGCAAAACAAAGGATTTGTAAAAGTCTTTTCGGTATTGCTCACGCTTGTGTGCCTGTTTTACCTGTCGTTCTCATTTGTTACGGCACATTACAACGCGAAAGCCACTGAGTATGCTGGGGGATATCCCGAAAAAGAGAGCGCTTACCTGGACTCTCTGTCTACTAAAAAAGTGTGGCCCGGCTTGTCGTTCTGGCCCGGTTATTCGTTGAAAGAGTGTCGCGAAATGGAAGTCACCCTGGGCCTTGACCTGAAGGGGGGGATGAACGTTATCCTCGAACTGAATGTGGCCGACGTGATACGTTCGCTTTCAAATAATAACCAGGACGAAAACTTCAACAAAGCGCTGGAAACCGCTTATGCACGACAGGCCGCCAGTCAGAGCGATTTTATCGACCTGTTTTCCGAAGAATACAAAAAGCTGGATCCGGGAGCGCGCCTGTCGGCCATATTCAGCACTTTTGAACTAAGGGAAAAAATAACTCCCCAGAGCTCGGATGCACAGGTGATCGCCGCACTAAAAAATGAGTTAAAGAGCGCTATCGACAATTCCTTCAATGTATTGCGTACACGTATCGACCGCTTCGGAGTGGTTTCTCCCAATATCCAACGCCTGGAAACAGCCGGACGTATCTTAGTGGAACTCCCCGGAGTGAAAGACGCGGAGCGCGTACGAAAGCTGCTTCAGGGAAGCGCTAATCTTGAATTTTGGGAAACATTCGACCTTGCCGAAATATATCAGTCCCTGGTTGCCGCCGATAATCTGCTGGCTTCACTTGTGAGCCAGGATACGCCGCAGGACGACGTCGCTGCTGTGGAAAATCAAACGGTTGAGCAGGAGCCTGCTACTCCGGAAGCTGACGAGGCAACTTCGCCGCTGAGTGAAGCCGACTCTCTGCTGGCCCAGCTTGCACCCGACGCGGCAGCAGAGGCCGAACAGGCCCGGTCAATGGAAGAGTTTGCCAGGCTGCATCCGTTGTTTGCCATACTGAGTGTCAATAATTATAACGGACAGATAGTACCCGGCCCGGTAGTTGGCTACGCACAGGCGGCGGACAGGGACAGGGTGGACGAATTGCTGAATACAAAGCAGGTGAAAGACCTGCTGCCACGTTACCTTACTTTCAAATGGGGCGTGAAAGCCGCCAGCGAAGACGAACAGCTATATGAATTATACGCTATCAGGTCAAACCGCGACGGTACGCCGGCACTGGCGGGAGACGTTGTAACAGACGCTACGTCAGACTTCGCCCAACAACAAATAGGGGGACGTCAGGGAGCGCAGGAAGTGGCTATGACCATGAACGCCGAAGGCGCCAAAGCATGGGCGCGCCTGACAAAAGACAATATCGGAAAGTGTATCGCCATCATATTGGACGACCTGGTGTATTCGGCCCCGCGTGTCAATGACGAAATTACCGGCGGACGTTCGCAAATCACAGGACAATTCACCCCCGAAGAAGCGAAAGACCTTGCTAATGTGTTGAGATCGGGCAAGATGGCTGCATCCGTCACTATTGCACAGGAAGACGTGGTAGGGCCTTCGCTGGGACAGGAAGCTATCAACTCAGGTGTTATCTCCTTTATTATCGCCCTGATTGTGCTGATGGTATATATGTGTATGTACTACGGCCTCATTCCGGGAATGATCGCCAACAGCGCGCTGCTTATCAACATATTTTTCACAATGGGCGTGTTAGCCTCCTTCCAGGCGGTACTCACATTGCCGGGTATTGCCGGTATGGTGCTGACGCTTGCAATGGCCATCGATGCGAATGTGCTGATATATGAGCGTACCAAGGAAGAGCTTCGTGCTGGTAAGGGACTTGCAAAAGCCATATCCGATGGGTATAGTAATGCCTTCTCGGCCATATTCGACGCGAACCTTACTTCTATCATCACGGGCGTCGTGCTGTTCTACTTCGGCACAGGGCCTATCCGCGGGTTTGCCACCACGCTGATTATCGGTCTGCTTGCGTCCTTCCTTACGGCTGTATTCCTTACGCGTATCGTATATGAAGCCCTGCTGGCTAAAGACAAGATCAAGAACCTCACATTTACTACTTCCATCACGAAGAACTTCCTTCTGGACCCGAAGATCAACTTCCTGGGCATACGGAAAACAGGTTATCTGATACCGGCGGGGATTATCATTCTGGGAGCTGCTTCCCTGTTCACAATAGGTTTGAACAACGGTATCGACTTTACCGGCGGGCGTAACTACGTTGTCCGTTTCGATCAGGACGTTAACACCGAAGACGTGCGCGCACTGCTCAGTGATCATCTGGACGGGGCTGTGAGTGTTATTACAATAGGCAGGTCTGAACAGGTGCGCATCTCCACCAACTACAAGATTGAGGATACAGACCCCAATGTAGACAGCGAGATAGCTTCGAAGCTGTATGAAGGTCTGAAACCTTTGCTCGGAGACGGGACAACACTGGAAGAGTTCACAGGCCAGAATATAAAAAGTTCGCAGAAAGTAGGGCCCAGCATGGCCGACGATATTAAGAACAGCGCCTATCTGGCCGTGTTCTTCGCCATGATCTGTATGGCGCTTTACATCCTGCTGCGCTTCAGGGACGTTGCGTTCTCAGTAGGAACGTTCGTATCGGTACTTATGGTGACCTTGTGTATTATCGCTTTCTACTCGCTGTTGTGGAAGATTATGCCCTTCTCGATGGAAGTCGACCAGACGTTCATCGCTGCTGTGCTGACAATTATCGGGTATTCCATCAACGACACGGTGGTGGTATTCGACCGTATCCGCGAAACTATCGGTCTGTATCCGAAGCGCGACCGTTATCAGGTGATCAACGACGCTTTGAACTCCACACTTTCGCGTACGTTCAGCACCTCGTTCTCCACATTGCTGGTGGTACTCTGTATCTTCCTTCTGGGAGGCAGCACCATCCGCAGTTTTACATTCGCCATATTGATCGGCGTTGTTCTCGGATCGTACTCCACTCTGTTTGTGGCGACCCCTATCGCATACGAAATACAGAAGCGTAAAATATCAAGGAAGGCGGCGGCCCTGGCAAACAGGTAAAACGCCGTCTTACCGCTATAAAAGAAAAGTTTGTTCCGGACTTCCGGGGCAAACTTTTTTAGTTTCCACAATTACTTTATCTTTGCCCGCTGTAATCTAAAACCTTGTCTGGAAGTGGAACGTCTATTACATTACGTCTGGAAGTATAAACTTTATTTGCCGGAAACCTTAACAACAACGGAAGGTGTCCGTGTGTCGGTCATTGATGCAGGTATTCAGAATACTGATGCAGGGCCTGATTTTTTTAATGCCAGGTTAAAGATCGGAGATATTATGTGGGCCGGATGCGTGGAGATACACGACAGGGCTTCAGACTGGCTGCGCCATCATCACGATAAGGACAAAGCCTATGACTCGGTCATCCTTCATCTGGTATGCATCAACGACCGCCCGGTCTACCGCACCACCGGAGAACCCATCCCACAAGCTGTATTTACAGTGCCCGAAACAGTAAAGCGCAATATTGACCGGCTTATCCGCGAGGATACCGCAACCCCATGCCTTGCGCACATAAAGGAGATTGAACCCATTCAGTTGTCTTCATGGATAAATGCGTTACTAAGCGAGCGTCTGGAGCGGAAGACAAACGATATACTGCGCCTGCTGGAACAGTATAATAACGATTGGAACGAAGTGTTTTACATTATACTTACCCGCGCTTTCGGCTTTGGCGTCAACAACGACGCTTTCGAGCTCCTGGCGAAAAGCCTGCCCTTCCGCTATATACAGAAACAGCGCAGCAGCAGTTCGCAGATAGAAGCCATGATGTTCGGACAGGCCGGAATGCTCGGCGAAAACATCGGAGGATGCCATTATTACAGCCTTCTTCAGCAGGAGTATAAGTTCTTCCGTCATAAGTTCGGACTACAGCCCCTCGAAAGCTTTTTGTTTAAAAACCTCCGCATGCGCCCCAACAGCTTCCCGCATGTCAGGCTGGCGCAACTCTCCGCCATATGGGTCCGCTACGACGCACTTTTCTCCATCATAAGGGATGAGGAAAATCTCGAACACCTGAAAAAGCCGTTCTGGGCGCAGCCCTCCGATTTCTGGCTGACGCATTACAGTTTCCGCCAGGCTTCCCCTGTAATGAATAAACCGCCAGGCGGAAATTCGCTCAACGTGCTCCTGATAAATGTTGTGATACCAATGCTCTTTGCATATGGGTGTAAAAACAACCGCCCCGAATACAATGAGCGGGCGATCCGCTTCATGGAAAGTATACCGGCGGAAAGGAACACGATTGTCGCCTCTTTCTGCGATGCCGGCATACAGGTGAGACATGCCGGAGACAGCCAGGCTGTTATACAGTTGAAAAGAGAATACTGCAACAATAAGAAATGTCTGTATTGCCGTATTGGTTTTCAATTATTGAAACGTTCGCGTCTGTAAATTTTGCCTATTTTTGCTGCCGGATGAAGAAAATACAAATATTCACTCTCCTGTTCCTGTGGGCGCTGATACATTCATGCGCAAATGTAGGGACGCCCAACGGAGGCCCTTACGATGAGGCCCCCCCCCGGTTCGTAAGCAGCAGGCCGGCCCCCAATCAGATTAACTACAAGGGCAAAACAGTAGAAATCCTTTTCGACGAACTCATACAGGTAGACAAGCCGACTGAAAATGTGATCGTCACACCTCCGCAGATGCAGCTCCCCATGATACGCCCGGCCGGGCGGAGGGTAACGGTGGAATTGCGCGACAGCCTGTCTGAAAATACTACTTATACCATAGATTTCACAAATTCCATTGCCGACAACAACGAAAAGAACGTGCTGGAGAATTTCACTTTCGCCTTTTCCACCGGCGACGTCATCGATTCGATGGAAGTATCGGGTTATCTTCTTAACGCTGAGAACCTGGAGCCTGTGCCGGGTATTACCGTCGGCCTGCACAGCAATCCCGAAGATACGGCCTTTATAAAGGAAACTTTTATACGCACCTCGCGCACGAACGACAGGGGATGGTTTACGATACGTAACGTGGCCCCCGGCGCTTACCGGATATTCGCCCTTAATGACAAGAACCGTGATTATAAATTCGACCAGCCGGGTGAAGACATAGCTTTCCTCGATTCCCTTATTGTCCCTTCTTTCGAGTTTACCTCACGGCAGGATACAATATGGAGAGACTCGCTGACTATTGACTCTGTATACACCGTCGGCTATACCCGCTTCATGCCTGACAATATCGAACTGAGGCTTTTCCTCGAAGCATTTGAACGCCAATACATTTTGCGCCCCGAACGTGCGCAGGCCAACCGCTTCACCCTTCGTTTCAACGCGCCTCTGGATACAATCATTGCACCCGCGCCGCTTAATTTTACCCCCGCCGGCGGCAGTTGGTACATACCTCAGTGGGCTGAAGAGAAAAAAGCGATCAGCTACTGGATTACCGACTCGATGGTATGGAAACAGGATACCCTGCAGATAGCCGTCAATTACCCGGCCAGCGATTCGCTGAATGTCCTGCGCCCGCGGACAGACACCCTGTCTTTAGTTATGCGAAACCAGCCGAGGGAACCCAGGCGGCGGAGGAATGACGCCGTGCAGGAAGCTGTCGCCTTCCTGGGCATGACCGTAAAGGGATCGGGAGTGATAGATATTTTCGACACCATTTCGATAACATTCGACGAGCCGGTGCCGGAACTGAATAAAGATTTGTTTTATCTCGACCAGAAAATTGATACCGTCTGGACGCCTGTTGAGTTTGACTTCTTCCCCGACACAACAAACGCGCTCGTATTCTTTATCAACCGGAGGTGGATGTACGGGGAAGAATACCGTATAGAGGCGGATTCGGCCGCCATATACAGCGTGTACGGCAGGTGGAATAATGGGATCAGCCAGACGTTCAAAATAAAAGAGGAGGATCAGTACGGGCACCTGTATATCAACATCACAGGCCTGGACACGATACCGGCTTACGTAGACCTGCTCAACGGGAGCGACGTCCCGGTCAGGAAAGCTGCGGTAACCGGCGGGGGCGCCCTGTTCATGGATTTGCTCCCCGGCAAATATTACGCCCGACTTATACTGGACGAAAACAATAATATGACCTGGGATACCGGCAACTACGCGGAAAAGCGGCAGCCGGAAACCGTTTTTTATTATCCGAAGGAAATAGAGATAATGAAAAACTGGCAGCTTGAAATCCAGGACCCTCCGTGGAATATAAAGGCGACACCGTTTACGCGGCAGAAATTACTGGAAATAACGAAAAACAAACCCAAAGAGCTCACGAAGCCCAAAAGAGATTACAGGAATGAAGGAAGGCAACAATCATCCGGTGGCGCAGGCGGCATGGGTGGACTGCGCTTTTAAGCGGTCGCTCTTCCTGTTGATGCTCCTGCTCATTATGCCGGCAGGCAGGCCGCAGGCGCAGTCGTGCCCGTGGAACAGCGTCTTTCACCACGGCGAAAGCATCACGTATGAGCTTTATTTCAAGTGGGGAATATTTACGCCCAGGGCGGGACTGGCCCATTTCACGGTAAGGGATGCAACATACAACAACACGCAGGCGTGGGAGTATAAACTGCAGTTCCACACGTCGGGGATGTTCGAAAAAATATTCAGGATGCGCGACACCCTGACAACCTATTTCGATCACGACAACAGACTTGTTTTCAGCGACAAGCGCACTGATGAAGGGGGATTCTACCTGGTAGACCGGATAGCCTTTGCGCAGGATGGAGGCATGAACTCCGTCCACTCACTGCGGTACAGCCGGTCGGGGGTGAGGATAGACACGACGCTCATTGTCGACGGGTGCGCATATGATATGATGGCGGCGGCGATGTACCTGCGCTCGATCGACTGGGCGAACCTCAGGATCGGGAGCGAATACCCTTTCCGTGTCGTAATAGGGCGGGATGTGGTCAACGTCAGTTTCCGCTATACCGGGCAGGCGATCGTCGCCCCCGATGATCAGACAAAATACCGCACCCATCATTTCTATATAGACGTCTTCGACCCGGCGTTCGAGCAGAGCAAAGAGGCTGCCGAGGTGTGGGTGGGCGACGACGCAAACCATATCCCCGTCCGCGTTCGCGCCAAACTGAAGATAGGGGCGGCCGAGGTATACCTCAAAAACGCCGGCAACCTGAAACATACCTTCTCCAGCCGTGTAGTCATTACAAAGCCATCCCGCAGGTAAAACGCCGCGACACAGTAATAACGGCGTCAGCGCCGGGCTGAAAAAGAACACCTCTCATTCCGCCTCCGGCCACATCTTCCCCCGGGCTTCTTTTCTCATCGACTCCAGTATAACCTCCTTAGTCAGCTCTTTTAAAGGCACGTCGTACCATATCCGGTCTTCCCTCATGCCCGATATAGACGCCCGCCTTTTCACCTCTTCCACATACCCGTCCGTGAAAAGCTCGTAAAGGGGATTCCCCTTTTCTTCATCTTCCAGCTTTCCGAAAAAGATATAACCGTCGTAGTTCTCCCCGTAGCTCCCGATACGTGGATTAAATTTAACCTCCAGCGACGCATCAAAAGGCTCCCTGCCAAACGGACTGCCGGCAAGGTCGAACGCAACCGGCACATTCCCGTTCACCCCAAAGACATAGTCAAACAGTCCGTTCCTTATCTTTCCCCCTCTCTCGCCCCGGTTACTTCCCGACATGCAATGCGGGAAAATGCCGAACACATCCCCTTCGGCGAAGCGTCCGACCAACTGCGCCCCTGCTGTCGGAGCAGCTTCCAGCCCGTTCGGGGTCGAAAACATCCCCGCCACACGGGATGATCTGTACGCATGCATATAGCCTACGATAAAAAGGCCGCTGCGACTGCCGGCAGTTGTTTTCATTGTCTGTTCGATGACATCGGCCATATTGGTATTACGGTCTTTGAGTGGGCGGTTCCTGAAGTCTTCGGCAGTCTTCATCGATCCCCACGGCGCCTGATTGTCGGTCAGTACAACCTTTATTTTTTTATCCGCGGAAAGCCCTTTGTTCAGTTCCCACAGGGCTACCATAAAGTCGAACTCATCTTTGTCGTGCCAGCCATTGATCTGTTCGGAACCGAAAATATCCAGTAATATACCGGTGTCCAATTCTTCCTGCGCATAGAAACGATCCAGGTCATCCTGCATGTGCGAGGGCAGTTCAAAAAAGACCGCCCCCGTCGTCTCCGCAAATTCAGGCTCGCTTATAACCTGCTTCAGAAGGTTCCACGAAACCTTTCTCCTGTGGAATTCCCCGTATATCACGATCCTGTGCTTCGCCAGTTTGTCTATAATATACCGGTGAGGCTCCCGGCCGTTTGTTTTCAGGTAGTTTACAAAATTGGCGGTATCCGCCGGCGTTTGTCTCACAATCTCAATCATAGGGATAAAGGAAGCCTGTACAGGCAGGCTCCCGATAGCGTCCTCCCTGGTTTGGGCAAAGCCCCGCCCCATATTTTCCCCTGCATTCAGCCACAAACCATCTTCACGGCTCAGGTACCTTATCAGGTATAGTGAATCTTCGTCCCATGTGGTGATAACCGCCGCCGCAGAATCCCGGTACACGATACATTCCATTATTTCCCTGTTGAATATCTCATCCCTGGAAGCGTCGGAGACCGTTTCATCAGGGGCTTCTTCGCCGGCGAATGAATGACGGAAGCGATAGGTGCTGTATGGCCGCCACATACTCTGTTTGCCGTTGGCGGTGATATAGCTTACGGACAAATAGGCTTCGAGCGGCGTCTCCCGCGAATACCTTTCGGGAAAATCTTTAACTTTTTTATTGATAACCGTTGTTTTGAAGTCGCTTTTATCCTGTGCAAAGCCCGTTGAGGCAACAATGAATAATGCGAAGCACAGAGATACAGCCCTGAGCGTTTGATTTTTTCTTTTCATTATCAGTAGGTATTTGTTTTCCCTGCAAAGGTATGGCTTTTACCTTTATTAAGCCGGATGAAAGGAAAGGTATTATCCCATAAATACGCCATAAACATACGTACGAATAACGAATACCCTTTCCGTGTCGTAATAGGGCGGGATGTGGTCAACGTCAGTTTCCGCTATACCGGGCAGGCGATCGTT
>JAISBL010000020.1 GCA_031266215.1 Tannerellaceae bacterium
AATTTGGCTTCTATGATACGCTTGCGAAGATCAAGGGATAAGGGAACGGGCATAATGATATGGTTAATGAGATTTGAATACGCAAAATTAGTATATAATTTATTAAATTGCTATAAATCACACCGGCAAAAAGCTAAGAGCCTGTTTAAAAAAGCCGCGCACTCTTTCGAGTGACGGATACCCCGGGCGACAAAATTCCAGTCTTTCGACACACTTTTGCCTGTTGAATTATCCAACCATCGCCGACGGCGAACGTTCAAATGGACACGCCTGTCACGTATCGGAAAATCCTGAATATTACCGGCCTCATAAAAACCATTAGGGGAAAGGTCAGAAGAATTATAACCTGCGGGAACAATTGGCTTTTCGTTCAAATACAGATAAAGTTCCCGCCTGTCTGCCGTTACATCAACCAGATAAAAAACAAGGCAATATTCTCCGGAATAATGAGTTGAAACAACTTTACATAAGGATTCTCTGCTTTCTATGGAAGATAAATATAATCCTTTTCATTTTTCGACCTGTGTTACAAGCACAAAGTTTTGCAGGTGAGCCATTTAATATTGGACGAAGCGAATGTTTACGCCTGCGAACTTTGGCTATTACCAATTTTTCTATAACTTGCCGCTGTTTATCAGTCAGGTACGTGGAGTATATCTTTTTATTCATCTTATTAAGTAATATGGTGATTACATATAAGATACAAAAAAGACGAATAACTACCTGCTGATAAATTTTTTGTTAATTCAAAACAGTTTTTAATATGTGGGGAGAAAAAAGCATAGCAAAAAATAAGGGTAACTTCGCAGCCACCCTTATTCGATTTAACCAAAACCTTAACTATGAAAAAATTTACGTTTTTCACTGGCAAAAATAGAATTATACTTTTGCCCGTGCAATACTTTGGTTAGTTTTTTTTAGCGAAAGATTTTTTTTTAAATGTTATTAACTAGTAGATGATGAATTATACTAAAGAAGTGAAGTATTTGGCAGATTTAAGCAATCAAAAAGATAAAAAGCTTTTCATAGAAACCTATGGGTGCCAGATGAATGTGGCCGATAGCGAAGTAGTTGCTTCAGTCATGAAAATGGATGGATACGAGATAACGGAAAAGATAGAGGAGGCTGACGCTATATTTATCAATACCTGCTCTGTCAGGGATAATGCAGAACAGAAAATATATAGTCGTCTGCAATATTTTCAGTCGTTAAAAAGGAAACGCACACACCTCATTATCGGCGTATTAGGATGTATGGCAGAGCGTGTGAAAGAACAGTTGATTCAGCAGTATAAAGTGGATTTAGTTGCCGGCCCTGATTCGTATCTGGATTTGCCCAGCCTTATTGGTGCAGCAGAGCAAGGCGAGAAAGCTATCAATGTGGATTTATCAAATCAGGAAACATACAAGGATGTCATTCCACTAAAAATTGGAGGAATTCATATTTCCGGATTTATCTCTATTATGCGCGGATGCAATAATTTCTGTACTTATTGCATTGTCCCTTATACGCGAGGACGGGAACGCAGCCGCGACGTATCAAGTATCTTAAATGAGGTGCGGGATATGAAGGAAAAAGGCTTTCGTGAAGTGACACTACTGGGCCAAAATGTCAATTCTTACTTATTCGATAATGGTGGAGAGAAAACCACATTCCCTTTACTTTTGGAAAAAGTGGCGGCAGAAGCGCCACAGACACGGATACGCTTCACAACATCTCATCCAAAGGATATGAGCGACGACACTCTGCGAGTGATGGCATCTCATACCAATATATGTAAGCATATTCATTTACCGGCGCAATCGGGTAGTTCGCGGATACTGAAAATGATGAATCGTGGCTATACTCGCGAATGGTATTTGGGACGTATTGCCGCCATTCGTGAAATTTTGCCTGACTGTGCCATCACGACTGACTTGTTTTGCGGGTTTCACTCTGAAACGGAAGAAGACTATCAGGAAACACTGTCACTCATGCGTAAGGTAGGGTACGAATCGTCGTTCCTGTTCAAATATTCCGAACGTCCGGGTACGTATGCGGCTAAACACATGGAAGACAACGTTCCGGAAGAAGAGAAAATCAGGCGTTTGCAGGGCATGATTGATTTGCAGAATAAGTTGTCGGAAGTCAGTAACAAACGTGATATAGGTAATGTATTTGAAGTTCTGATAGAGGGATTCTCGAAGCGTTCGCGTGAGCAGTTGTTTGGACGTACGAGTCAAAACAAGGTAGTTATATTTGATAAAAGGAATTACCACGTAGGAGAATTTGTAAAAGTGAAAATCAGCCATGTATCCTCCGCCACGCTCTTCGGCGAACCTGTAGAAACATAAACAAAGAGTAGCAAATATTCCGGTTGAGCGCTAAGGCCGCACATGGAATTTTGCTACTCTTGTTGTACTATTTATCAGGACGTTGCTGCGGAAGCTTAATTTAGTTTGCGGGCACCGTTGCTTATGACTACCTCGTATAATTTAGGCTCATGACCGAACGCTTCCCTGTAGGAAGTGAAGGCATCTTTAATGAAAGCCTCGTACTTTTCTTCCTTTACAAGATTGATTGTACAGCCTCCAAATCCGCCTCCCATGACGCGTGACCCTGTGACATCATTTTTACGGGCTATGTCGTTCAGAAAGTCTAATTCTTTACAACTAACCTCATACAGCTTACTCATACCGTTATGCGTCCCATACATTCTGTCGCCCACTGTTTCGTAGTCGCCTTTTTCGAGAGCTGTGCAAACGTCCATTACGCGCTGCACTTCTTCAATAACATACTGCGCGCGCATATAGTCATCTCCACTGATTTCGGTTTTCACTTCATCCAGCATATCAGGAGTGGCATCACGCAGAAATTCTACTTCCGGATGATTCCGGCGAATAGCTGCAGCCACTTTTTCGCAAGACTGACGTCGCGCGTTATAAGCGGAAGAAGCCAGTTCGTGTTTCACTGCCGTGTCAAGCAATACCAATTTATATCCCACCGGATCAAAGGGATAGTATTTGTATTCCAGCGAACGGCAGTCAAGCAGTATAAGACTGCCTTCTTTTCCGAAGATGGAAGCAAATTGATCCATGATGCCACACTTCACTCCACAATAGTTGTGTTCAGTGGCCTGACCTATTTTTGCTAATTCGAATTTGTCGATACCCAGCTCGAATAAATCATTCAAAGCAAAGGCATATGTGCTTTCCAGAGCGGCCGACGACGACATTCCGGCTCCCAGCGGAACATCGCCCGAAAAAGCCGTGTCAAATCCGCCGATTTTTCCACCCCGTTTGATAATCTCACGACATACGCCAAATATGTATCTGGCCCATTGTTGCCTGGGAGAGTCTTCTTCTTGCAGGCCAAACTCGGCTGTTTCGCTCAAATCCAGAGCCACTGCCCTAATCTTGTCTGTCCCGTTAAGTCTGATTTCGGCTACCATACCTTTATCAATGGCTCCTGGAAATACAAATCCGCCGTTATAGTCGGTATGTTCACCTATAAGGTTGATGCGCCCCGGAGAGGTATACACCGCTCCGGTCGCACCTTCAAAATATTGGGTAAAGGCTTTTCTTACTTTGTCTACATTCATATTAAACTTTATTCAACAGGTATATCCTTGTTTACATTTTTGCTACCCAAAAGTGCATAGTATAATAAATAAGCCAGACCTGCAAAAACAACCCAATAGCTGACGAGATAATCCCTTGTTCCGTCAACGATTGCATTTTGCAATAAAGGCAGGATACCTCCACCGCAAACGAGAACCATGAAAATGCCGGAAGCTTTTTCGGTATATTTGCCCAAACCTTCTACTGCGAGATTAAAAATACCACCCCACATTACGGAAGTACATAAACCTATTAAAACTAATAATGCTGCGCTAAGGGGTACTTTTGCCAAACCGAATAAACCTTCGGCATTGTTTTTGAAAACAGGCAGATTAACCAGTAACTCAGCAGGTGCAAACATAGCGAATAAGGTTAATACCAAACCAATACCGGAAGCTACGCTCAACATGGCTTTTGCGGAAACTTTACTGCCGATGGCGGCACCCAGAAGCCGTCCGAAAAGCATCAACAGCCAATAAGTAGCTGCAACAGAACCTGCGATAGCTTCACCAATTCCTATACCACCAACTTCTACCGGATTTTGCAGCCATTTGTTCAATACATTGGGTATACCTACTTCGACGCCCACATATACGAATATACCGATAGCACCGAAAATAAAGTGACGGAATGACAGGGCCCCGTATTGAGATGGTTGAGTGGAAACGGCTTTCTGTTCTTTATTTTTTTCGGGAATAGCCGTTAATGCAATAACGATAAATGCAAATGCAAAAATAGCCAAAGCCGCATACATCAATGGAAAGACATCGGTGATTTTCGCTTCTGTTATTGTAGGAATCAAAATACCTGTCAGGATAATTACTGCCGTACCGCAAAGGGAATTGAACGAACCGCCTATTTGTATCAGTTGGTTTCCTTTGTTTCCGCCACCGCCCAGATTATTGAGCATCGGGTTTACGACTGTGTTAAGCAAACACATAGAGAAACCGGCAACGAATGCGCCGAGCAGATATATTCCGAAACTGCCCGTTGTTCCCGATAGTGTTTGAATACCAACGCCTACAAAACCAACGGCAATAGCAATAAGCGCAGTTTTCTTATAACCTAGTTTCTGAAGTAAATTTCCGGCCGGATAGCCCATCACAGCATAAGCTATGAAGTTGGCAAAAACGCCGAGGGTTCCCATCCAGTTGGCGACATGAAACTGATACTTTAAAATATCTCCCATAGGAGAAGCCAGATTGGTAACAAATGAGATCATACCAAAAAGGAAAATCATCACGATAATAGGCAACGTGTAATTTTTTTGCTGTACGCTTGTTGTCATAATTTTAAGTTTTAAGTAATTATATAATGTATTTTCTATTTTTCTACGGAAAACCTGAATATGGTTTTGCTCCGGAAGGTGTCTCCCGGGCGAAGTACGACAGATGGATATTCATGATGATTCGGGCTATCGGGGAAATGCTGTGTCTCCAGGCATAAGGCCGCCCGCTTAGGATAACGTTGGCCGTTCTTTCCGGCGACCCCCCCCGTCATCCAGTTGCCTGTATATAGTTGTACGCCAGGTTCAGTGGTGAATACATCCATAACAATACCCGTTTTGGGGGAGGTGCAATGGGCGCAGAATGACAATTCTTCATCATTTCCCCTGTTCAGTATGTATGTATGGTCGTAACCGTTGCCGAAGATAAGTTGCTCAAACGGCTCGTCAATACGTGCGCCTGCTTCATGAGGAAAGCGAAAGTCCATCGGTGTGCCTTCAACCGCTGCTTTCGGGCCGTAAGGGATAGATGTGTCGTCTGTAGGCAGATAATAATCGGCATTGATGGTCAGCATGTGATCTCCTATATACGGGTCGCCTGCTCCGGACAGGTTAAAGTAGGAATGATTGGTCAGGTTAAGCACTGTAGACTTGTCGCTAAAGGCGTGATAAGAGATTACGACTTCGTTATCGTCTGATAAATGATAGACAACGGTTGTTTGCAGGTTGCCGGGGAATCCTTCTTCACCATCGGGAGAGAGGTAGGTAAGCTCCACCGTTTGCAGGTCTGTCCGGCGGATGTCCCATACTACGGAACTGAATCCCTTAATCCCCCCGTGCAGACAATTAGGACCATTGTTAACAGGCAGTTGATCATAAACGATGCCATCTGTTTCAAACCGCCCTTTCGCAATACGGTTGGCATACCGTCCGCATACGGCTCCGAAATATGGCTCTTCAGAGTGGATATATGCATCTATAGAATCATGTCCCGTTACCACATCCACTCCCTGCCCGTATTTGCCGGGCGTAACAAGAGAGACTATTCTGGCTCCATAGTTTAATATGGTAAGCTCCATCCCTTTTTCATTTGTAAGAGTGTGTAATTTGGTATCCTTCCCATCTACCGGTTTTTCAAAATCATCTGGGCATAAACCGGAGATTGTTTTTTTGTTTTTCATTGTACGATGATTCAAAAATCGTCGATAAAAGTACGCTTTCTTAGTAAACGAAGTATTATTTGAAAGATGTTTTTTAACATGGCATTTTCTGTTATCTATGCCATATTTCCCAAGAAGCAAATGCCTGCAGCAGAAGCATCTCCAATCCGTTTTTCACTTTGGCGCCCTGTGCTTTACCTTTTCGCATGAAAAGGGTTTCGTCCGGATTGTACAGCAAATCATACAGTAAATGGCCGGGGGTTAGCAGGCCGTATGGAATATCCGGGCAACAGTCAATGTTGGGATACATGCCCACAGGTGTTGTGTTCACGATTACCGTGTATTGCTCCATGATCTTTGGTGATATTTCCTCGTAAGTGATGCAAAAATCCTTTGCAGTGCGTGAAACGAGCGTTGAGGCAATGCCTAATTGCTTCAGTCCGTGAAATACAGCTTTTGATGCACCGCCCGTACCTAATATCAACGCTTTACGATGCGCCTCATTCAACAAAGGTTCTATTGATTGCCTGAAGCCGATAATATCAGAGTTATAACCTTTGATTCTGAGTTTGCCGAAACTGCCTTTTTTGACAGCTATGACATTGACGGCTCCGATGAGCCGTGCGTCTTCGTCGATGTCGTCTAACAGTGGCATGACGGCTGTTTTATATGGCAGAGTAACATTCAGGCCCTGAAGGTTAACGTTTTCTTTCAGGATATTCTTCAGCTCTTTGACCGAAGGTATTTCGAAGTTGACATATTCAGCTTCAATATGTTCGGCTTCAAACTTATGATTGAAGTACGTCTTTGAGAACGAGTGTTCCAGCGGATAACCTATTAAACCGTATTTTTCCATATTCGTAGTAGTATAGTATATTCATTTCATCTTTTCTCCTGTGTACAAAGAGCATATTCCCAAAGTAAGACTGCGCGCCACGACATTGCCGAACTCCTGGCTGCGGAGTATCCCCGCCATAACCCCGCCCTGCGGAACAACTCTGACGGATGCCGGAAGGTAATGGTAGGCGGTGTTTTCTTTTGAAAATAACCGACCGACACAGGGTATAACCGTTTTGGAATATAGCTTGTATAGTTGTTTTACAGGAAACTGCCGGGGATGAGATAACTCAAGTATCATCAGATGTCCGCCGGGTTTCAGCACCCGGTACATTTCGGCTATTCCCTTTTCGATATTTTCAAAGTTGCGAACGCCGAAGGCCGAAGTGACGGCGTCGAAAGAGTCGTCGGCGTAAGGGAGCGAAAGGCAGTCCTGCAATTCAAACGTGATACCGTCCGAACACCCGGCTTCGGCCGCCTTTATGCGTCCGGCAGCTATCATGCCTTCCGAAATATCGACGCCTGTTATGTGTATGGGATTTAATGCCTCATACATGGCTATCGCCAGGTCGCCGGTGCCGGTGGCAACGTCCAGAATGAGGCCGGGCGAAAAAGGGCGAAGGCAGGCTATACCCTTTGATCGCCACTTTTTGTCGATACCCAGCGAAAGTGTGTGATTCAACGCATCGTACGTTCCGGCTATTGAGTCGAACATGCGCCCTATCTGGGCGCTTTTGCATTCGTCGTTATTGTATGGCAATATCTTCTCGGCTCCGGTCATGTGAGTTGGGCCAGATAACGGGTCGTGTTTTCTTCAATGCGTGAAAGCAGGCGGGAGGTGTCGCCTTTTATAAAACGTTCTCCGGTGATGTGTTCGAACAGTTCGATATAACGTTCGCTGATACCCTCCACGACAGCCGGCGTCATTTCAGGGACGCTTTGTGCGGGCTTCCCCTGAAATCCATTATCCATCAGCCATTCGCGTACAAACTCTTTGGAGAGTTGTCTCTGAGCTTCGCCCTTACGGAAACGTTCTTCGTAGCCATCAGAGTAGAAGTAACGCGAAGAGTCGGGGGTGTGGATCTCGTCGATCAGATAGATCGTACCGTCGCGCCGTCCAAACTCATATTTGGTGTCTACGAGGATCAGTCCGCGCCCGGAGGCCATCTCGCTGCCCCGTTTAAAGAGCTCCATAGTGTATTTTTCCAGAACGGCGTATTCGACTTCAGAGACCAGTCCCTGCCGTATGATTTCTTCTTTTGATATGTCTTCGTCGTGCAGGCCCTGCTCCGCTTTTGTCGTCGGGGTGATGATGGGTTCCGGGAAGCGCTCGTTCTCGCGCATTCCGTCGGGCAGGGATATGCCGCATATCCGGCGCACTCCGCTTTTATATGCCCGCCAGGCGCTGCCGCAGAGGTAGCCGCGGACGATCATCTCTACCGGGTATCCTTCGCAGCGAAGACCTGCCGTTACCATCGGGTCGGGCACAGACTGCTTCCAGTTCGGACAAATATCGGTTGTTGCATCCAGGAACTTCGCTGCAATCTGATTCAGCATCTGCCCTTTATATGGAATGCCTTCGGGAAGGACAACGTCGAAGGCCGAGATGCGGTCGGTTGCCACCATCACCAGCGTTTCGTCGCCGATGGTATATACATCGCGCACTTTTCCGTGGTACACGCTTTTCTGTCCAGGGAAATTAAAATCTGTTCTGACTAATGTTTTCATTTTTCTTTATGGCTGATTTATCAAACCTGTCGTACGCTTCTACTATGCGCTGCACGAGCTTGTGGCGGACGATGTCTTTCCTGTTAAATTCTATCCTTCCTACACCCTTTACTCCACTGAGGATGTCCAGGGCCTGTACAAGGCCTGAACCGGCAGGGCGCGGAAGGTCTATCTGTGTAACGTCGCCGGTGATTACCATCCTGGCGTTCAGGCCGAGGCGGGTAAGGAACATTTTGATCTGGTGCGGCGTCGTATTCTGGGCCTCATCCAGTATGATCACTGCGTCATTGAGCGTACGCCCGCGCATATAGGCCAGCGGGGCTATCTGTATGATGTTGTTCTCCATGTATTCTTTCAGTTTCACGCCGGGGATCATGTCCTGAAGGGCGTCGTACAGGGGCTGGAGGTATGGGTCGAGCTTGTCTTTCATCTCACCGGGAAGGAATCCCAGCTTTTCCCCGGCTTCAACGGCGGGGCGGCAGAGGATGATCTTTTTGACTTCCCTGTTTTTCAGCGCCCTTACGGCCAGCGCTATGGCTACGAATGTCTTGCCTGTTCCGGCAGGGCCGGTGGCGAATACCAGGTCGTTGTTTTCAAACAGATGGACGAATGTCTGCTGATTCTCCGTGCGCGCCGCGATCGCTTTCCCGTTCATGCCGTGGATAATCAGGTTTTCGTGCCTCGGCTGCGGTACGTCATTTCCTTTTACAATATCAATAATGACCTCCCCGGTGAGCGAGTTGTATTCTTCGCAGTATTTCCCGACTTCAATGATCTTTTTAAGGAAAAGCTCCGATTCGTATTCATCGCCAATGATCTTCATCACATTTCCGCGGGCCACAATGCGCAACTTGGGGAACAGTGTTTTTATCAGTTGCATATTCGTGTTGTTCACGCCGTAAAAAACAACCGGGTCTATGTTTTCGAGAATATAGATACGTTCTATCATCAGGCTCTTTTTCTGCTTTTTGAGGAGACAAAAGTAATGAAAATCCCCTTTCCGGCTTTCACCTGAGCCGTTTAATAAATCGTTTCTGTAGCCTGAGGAAATCTGTTCTTTCTTTTTCTCCGCGGATTGGACGGCTATTTGAAGAAAGAAACTATGCGTTGCGTTATTCGGCTGATTTGCGAAGGTGTCATCTCGGTATGTATGGGGAGGGATATGACGCTTTTTGTCAGGCGCCGGGCTTCCGGCAGATCGCCGGCTGTGCGAAGGTGGGGACTGAAGGCTGGTTGTTCGTCCATGACAAGGGGATAGTAGACGGCCGAGGGGATGCCTGCGTTCCTGAGCCAGATCAGGAGGGAGTCGCGCCTTCCGTCTTCTACCTGTAAGGTGTACTGGTGGTAAACGTGTGTGGAGGACGGATGCCGGCAGGGGATGGTAAGCCCCCCGATGCCTCCCAGTTCCCGGTCGTATATGGACGCAACCCGGCGGCGGGCGGCTATGAAGGCGTCCACGTGCCTGAGCTTGACGTCGAGAAGGGCTGCCTGAAGGGTGTCGAGCCTGGAGTTGCAGCCTATGATACGATGATGGTATTTGCTGCTTTGGCCGTGAACGGTGCTCATGCGCAACTGCCCGGCCAGTGTTTCGTCGCCGGTGGTCAGCGCACCGCCGTCGCCGTAGCATCCCAGTATCTTTGTGGGGAAGAACGACAGTGTGCCGACGTGCCCCATCGTCCCTGCTTTCTTCATGCTCCCGTCGGGGAAGGTGTATACCGAGCCTAACGACTGGGCGTTGTCTTCTATCACATAGAGGCTGTGCCGGCGCGCTGTCTCCATCAGCGGGTGCATGTCGCAGCTCTGGCCGAAGAGGTGAACGGCCACGATAGCTTTGGTGCGTTCCGAAAGGGCTTCGCTCACGGCGTCGGCCGAGAGGTTGAAGGTGCGGCTGTCCACGTCGGCTGCAACAGGCGTCAGGCCAAGCAGTATTGCCGCTTCTGCTGCGGCGGCGTAGGTGAAGGCGGGGATTATCACTTCGTCGCCCTTCCGCAGGTTGAGCCGCATCATGGCTATTTGCAGCGCGTCTGTGCCGTTGGCGCATGGTATGACGTGGCGGGCGCCGAGGTAGGCGGACAGGTGGGCGGCGAACTCGCCGACCTGCGGCCCGTTGATGAAGGCGCCGCTTTCGGTGACCGACTGTATCGCCCGGTCTATCTCGTCTTTCAGCCGGTGGTACTGGACTGTAAGGTCCACCATTTGTATCTTATCGTCAGACATTGCGGGTGTGGGTGGTGGTGTGGTTGGGATTATTTTACTTCGCTGCCCGGCATGACGGGTGCTTCGGGCATAATGGCCGTCAGGCGGCCGCCTGCGTCCCCGGCAAAGAGTATCATGCCTTCGGAAACTACGCCTTTCAGCCGGCGCGGCTCAAGGTTGGCCACGAAGCATACCTGTTTGCCAACCATCTCTTCGGGACGGTAATGCATGGCGACGCCTGATATGATGGTGCGCCGGTTCAGACCGTCGTCTATGCGGAACTGAAGCAGCTTGTCGGCTTTGGGAACCTTCGTGCATTCCAGTACCGTGCCTACACGTATATCCAGCCGGCCGAAGTCCTCGATAGTTACAGCCTCGCGCACCGGACGGGCGCGGCGCTCCACGGCCTCGTTAGCCTTTCTCCTGTCTTCCAGCTTCTGCACCTGCGCCTGTATTACCCCGTCATCTATCTTTTCAAACAACAGTCCGGCTTCGCCCAGTCTGTGGCCCGGTTCCAGAATGTCGGCTTCGCCCAGCCGGCTCCACCCCGGCGGCTGCACGTTAAGCATCCTGCGCAGTTTATCCATACCGGCCGGCAGGAAAGGCTCAAATACTATTGAGAGGTTGGCGGTTATCTGGAGGGCGATGTTGATCACGGTAGCCACGCGGCCCATGTCCGTGGAGGCCAGTTTCCACGGTTCGGCGTCGGCCAGGTACTTATTGCCGGCGCGGGCCAGTAACATAGCTTCTTTCTGGGCGTCGCGGAAGTGATATGTATCGAGCAGGCGTTCAACGCCGGCCCTGATGCCGGCCATGCAGTCCAGCATCCCGCGGTCAAAGTCGGTAAGCCCGGTTATGGCAGGCACTATACCGTCGAAGTACTTCCATGTGAGCACGAGGGCGCGGTTGACAAAGTTGCCCAGCACCGCCACCAGTTCGTTATTGTTACGCGCCTGGAAGTCCTTCCACGTAAAGTCGTTATCCTTCGTCTCCGGAGCGTTGGCGGTCAGGGCGTAGCGCAGGGAGTCCTGTTTCCCCGGCAGTTCTTCCAGATACTCGTGCAGCCATACGGCCCAGTTCCTGGAGGTAGATATTTTGTCGCCTTCGAGGTTGAGGAACTCGTTGGCCGGCACGTTCTCCGGCAGGTTGTACGTACCCTCGGCCTTCAGCATGGCCGGGAAGACGATACAGTGGAAAACGATGTTGTCCTTGCCGATGAAGTTGACGATCTTTGTCTCTTCATCCTTCCACCACTTCTCCCAACTGCCGGGGCACAGCTCCCTGGTGTTTGAGATATATCCGATAGGAGCGTCAAACCACACGTACAGCACTTTCCCTTCAGCTCCTTCCACCGGCACGGGAATGCCCCAGTCAAGGTCGCGGCTCACGGCCCGGGGCTGCAATCCCATATCGAGCCAGCTTTTGCACTGCCCGTATACATTAGGCTTCCACTCCCTGTGTTCCTCCAGTATCCACTCGCGCAGGAAGGCGTCGTAGCGGTCGAGGGGCAGGTACCAGTGCCTGGTAGCCTTCATTACGGGGACGCTGCCGCTGATGGCTGATTTGGGGTCTGTCAGGTCGGTCGGACTGAGTGATGTCCCGCAAGCCTCGCACTGGTCTCCATAAGCCCGTTCGTTACCGCAGTGGGGGCAGGTCCCGGTGATATAGCGGTCGGCCAGGAACTGGCGGGCCTCCGGATCATAATACTGCTCGGTGGTCTTCTCCACGAAGGCCCCCTTGTCATACAGGGTGCGGAAGAAGTCTGAAGCCATCCTGCGGTGTATCTCCGAAGTCGTTCGCGAATAGATGTCAAAAGTGATCCCAAAGTCTTCAAACGACTTCTTTATAATATTATGATACCGGTCTACCACCTCCTGCGGGCTCACCCCTTCCCTGCGGGCAAGGATAGTGATAGGCACGCCATGCTCGTCGGAGCCTCCTATCATCAGCGCCTCCTCTCCTTTGAGGCGAAGGTAGCGGGCATAAATATCGGCAGGCACGTACACGCCGGCCAGGTGACCGATATGTACCGGCCCATTGGCATAAGGCAGGGCGGTAGTTATCAGTGTCCTCTTAAATTGCTTTTCTTTTTTCATACGTATAAAATATTTAATCGATGCAGGTATGTAACTCGCAGTACGTTCGATTCATCGCCTTTGGCATAAATAGTTTTTGCATGCTCGTTTCATATACTCTTTATTCACCGGACGGCAAAGATAAACAATAATCGCCAAAGCCCCCTGGTGCAGTCGCAGGCCGGCAGGGCAGACGCATTTAATACTCCGTTTTCCTGCTTCATTTCTTTTTGTAATAGCGATTATTGGAAAAAACATAAAACATATCTTTTTAAACTGTGGATGATGAAAAGCAGATTACAGG
>JAISBL010000026.1 GCA_031266215.1 Tannerellaceae bacterium
CGTCAGTGTCGATTCCGTGATAAGGGACGTTACTACCGGTAAGGCGCTGAGCGGTCCCAATGAGTTTACGGACAGTCTTCACCACCGTTCATGGATAGTACAGACCGAGCAGTTGAAGTATCATCGCCGCACCGATCTGGAGAAGCTGCTGAGCATCTTTGACCAGGAAAACCGGACAAGGAACCACCACATCCTGAACGTAGACGAAGACAACTTCCCGGAGAAGTACCGTCCCATCATCCGCCGCCTCCGTATGGCTTCCGAGAGCGAAGATATGCAGATAGAGATGGAGATGGAGGACGACTACCTGAAAGAACTCCAGGACAAGGAAAGAGCCATTGAGGAAAAAGACAAAACCATTGAAGAACAGGGAAAAGCCCTTGCGGAACAGGGGAAAGCTTTGAAAGAAAAGGACGAAGCTCTTGCTGAACAGGGTGAAACCATTGAAGAACAGGAGAAAGCTTTGGAAGAAAAAGACCGGGCGATAGAGGAATTAAGGCAGCAACTGGCCGCGCTACGGAAGTGAAAAACAGGATTTGGGAATAGAACCTGAGCCCTGCAATTCATCTTCTACAAGTTCCGCAGCATGCGGGTTAATCCCGACACCTGGCAGGCTACTGCCACAATGCCCCGCAGACTACGCGCATCGGCAGGCTCCTGCGCTGCGCCAATCCGGATGAACTGCCGCAGTTCATAAATGTTTTTAAAGGAGAGATGTCAACCGTAAGACCGCATCCGTACCCGCTGTGGCTGGACGACCGATATGCGCCTGTGATTGGTGATTACATGCTGCGCGGAGATAAAAACGCATATTAATAATCATTCCCCCTCTCTCGTCGTCCTTTGCCGTACACCCCGTACATCCCCGCCTCCTATGACGATAAGCATGTAGTTCATCACTTTTACAGTTTGTCAAAAAATAAGTGTATCTTCGTATTCATGCTATTTGCGGAGTTTCTACTTTGGAATAACAAAGAGAGTGTTCTTTGAAAATAGTGTCAAATCATAACCTATAAGGTTTGATTTTAATGTAAAATGCAGATAATTAATTGTAGGCATGGGCGAGTGCAAAATTCCCCCTCAATAGAGCCAAATTACTGAAAATGAAAAAAGAATAAACGCGACAAAAGCAAGATAAATTTCTATAAGGCAACAAGTTTTATAGGATTTTTTCAAGTAATTAATATATTTGCAATATTTGCGACGCCAAACATTATAAATTGAATATATATGAAAAATAGTCAATTTTTGGGTATTTAAACAGGAGATGGACATGCCTGGGTAGTTGATGGATATAGAAAGAATACATATGAAATTACTTATGATATTGCATATATAGCCCCCCAACTATCGTTACATTATGAAACAAATAGACACGGACCTACAGGAGGAGGAGGTACTATCTCACTTTCTTATTGGTATAATTGGGGACAGTATGAAGCATATAATGGTTGGTATGGATATAATAATCCTTCAATGGGCGGCAGTATATTCCAATATGGAAGAGAAATTTTGATTAATGTAAAACCTGATTGACGAATGAAAAAAACTAAATGTATATTATTCTCTACTCTTATAGTCTTATTTGGATGTGAAGTTAAAGATGTATCTTTAAATATACTACGTATACAACTTCATATCACTGATGATAATGGCAATAATATTGTAGAAGGTATTCCTACTCAGGACGAGTTATATGGCGGCAAAGGAATCGTCTATACCGGGACATTTGTTCACAAATCATTTTACGACTGGACTGTTTATGTGGATAATGACATGGGGAATTATTCCGATACACGTAGAAGTCAACTGCAAGTGACAACAAAAGACGGTATAGAAAAGTTGGAAGTTTTTACTGAGGCTGATGGTATGAAAGAGCAATATATAATAGATTATAATATTACGTGCTCTTATTTATTTGGAGATGAAAAGCCGCATATTATAAGGGTTAAATGGGTAAGGTTGGCCGGTGATTATTTTTGCGAAGAGGTTTTTTTAGATGAAGTATCTATGGAAGTAACGGAAGATGTGAAGTTTTGGCCGGTTGCTCATTTAGTTGTTAACAGATAACGCCTCTCCCCGGCAAAGTACCCATCACTATACGCCACGCAGGCGTATAGTGATGGACAACCGGTGTGGTTTATTCGGACTTGATTGATACGGCCGGGTTCTCGCTTGCGGCGCGGTAGCAGTTGAGCGCTACGGTGAATAGGATGATGAGCAGGACCGATGCGCCGGAGGTAAGGAATACCATGAACGAAAGGCCGGCCTTTTCGGCAAACTTCTCCAGCCATCCCTCGGATACGTACCAGGCTATGCCGCACCCCAGTATAAGGGCGGGAACGGCTACGCGGGAGATGTCGGTGAGGAAGAGCCGCAATATCTCCGTAATGCTGGCGCCGTTGATACGGCGGATGGCTGTCTCGCGACGGCGGCGGTTCATCTCGTCATTGGTATAGCCCAGGAGACCGATAAGCGATATGAGGAGGGTTGCCAGTCCGCTTGCCATGACCGAATCGCGGAACTTGCGCGAATCAGCGTAGCGGTTGGTTATCTCGGCAGTATAGGAGTTAACGGCCACGGTCTTGTCGGGCAGGAGCGAGGAGACCAGTTCAGACACATTGGCGAGGCCTTCGGGCGTCTGGTTGTGGAACCTGATGAGCAGGTTGCGAGCCGTGCCGCTGTTGTAGAACATGACCGAGGGCCGCGGGTCCTGTCCTCCGATAATGCCGATCCGCACGTCTTCATAAACGCCGCATATGGTGAAGGGATCGTCTTTACCGTTACTATGCTCGCTGATAATTATGCTTTTGCCCACGGCCCCGTCCGACCAGTCGGCAAAGTCTTTCATCCGCTCCGTCAGGCTGCGGCTTACCATTACTTCGCGTGATTTTTCCATCCCCGGAGTGAAGGCGCGGCCCTCTATAACGGGTATCTCCATTATGTCGAAGTAACCGTCGCCCACGGAGTAGAAGTCGGCCACATTGAAGAACTCCTGATCCTGGCCGGGCATACTTATGTTATTGCCCGACATGCCGGAGAACAGCATTTCGTCGG
This sequence comes from Tannerellaceae bacterium, assembly GCA_031266215.1. GTDB lineage: Bacteria > Bacteroidota > Bacteroidia > Bacteroidales > Tannerellaceae > DFXE01. Next base: position 3,058 of record JAISBL010000026.1, read on the forward strand.
CGCTTGTCGCCATGCTCACCTCCGGCAGGCGGCTCACCTCGTCAAGTATTTTAGCCCTCATCTCACCGTTTACGCCATCCGTATTGAAATAGGCAAGGTTGTCGTAAGCGTATCCCGGATTGTCATTCAACATATAATTGTATTGCCTGCCTACGATAACCAGCAGCGTTACGAAGAAACAGGCGGCGATGAACTGCACGAAGAGCAGGCCCAGCTTCCAGTAGCGTTTGTTCTCGCTGAAGCGCTGGAAAGCGGCCATCACCGGGATACGTGCATACAGATAGCCCGGAACGATGCCTGATATGAGGAAGACCACAATGCATACACCGGCCAGAAGCAGACAACTGGCGGGAGTGAAGAGGGCGCCCGCCTCCGTACCCAGTATCGACAGGATTGTTCCGCGGAAGGCGTATATCAGCCCTGCGCTTACCAGGAGCGACACCAGCAGGTCGGCAAGGGACTCCGACAGCATCCGCCCGTAGATATTGTTCCCTCCCGCGCCGTAACATTTGTGTACGGCCATCTCCCTTGTGCGGTTCACCAGCGATGAGATGACGATAAGCAGGTAGTTCATCACAGCGGTGAAGAGCAGAGCGAAAGCCAGGATACCCAGCAGCCACATCGTTTGCTTCACCCCTTCGTCTGAGGTGTGTATCTCCATAAGCGGTATGAGCATGTAGTCTATATCCACGCCGGCCTGCTGTAATATCGCCTTGTCAAGGTACTTGTCGCGCACGCGGTCGATGCCCGGCCTGACCGACTCCGCCGTGGCGCCCGGGGCGAGGCGGAGATAGCTTATGTAGCGATCGTTGCCGAGCCAGTTGAGCGAGCCGTCATATATGAACTGCCCGATGGAGGCGAGGGATACCACTATGTCAAAGGATAAGTGGGTGTTTTTGGGCAGTGTACTGAACACGCCTCCGATTGTGAGCACCCTTCCGGGAGTGTCTTCCAGTTGGAACGACTGCCCTACGGCGCTATCCACGCCGCCCATCATCTGTGCAATCTCTTCGGACACCATCACGTACATCGGTCGCGAGAGCACGTCCGCGGCATCGCCCGACAGTATTGGGAGCCTGAAGACGTCAAACAGCGAAGTATCGGCCAATATGACCGTGTTGGCGGTGTAGCGGCTGCGGTCTTCGGTGAAGAACCGGGCGTCCTGGTTGATATAAGTGAAGCGCGTGGCTGCTTCTACTTCGGGCATAACGTCTTTCATCCCCACGACAACGCCCCCGCTGGTCTGCGGGAAGTCCTTTGGGGTGTCGCCCATTGTATAGTTGGAATCTACGCGGTAGATGCGCTCTTTCATTGGAAAGAAGTCGTTGTACGACCGTTCGAAGTATACCTTGGCTACCAGTACGAGAGCCATTGCGAGGCCGATGCTGAGGGAGAATATCTTTATCAGGCTGTTTCTCCCGCGTTTGGTGAGGGAGCGGAATGCTATTAATATAGTTTTCATACGAATAAAGTGTTTAATTTAATGTAGGTGTGGAACTCGCAGTATGTTTTTATTTATCGCCTTTGGCGTAAATAGTTTTTACATGCTCGTTTCATGATTTAATTGTTTTTATCAGTCAAGGATAAGTACCTGGTTGTCTTTATAGCTCTCATAGCTGGATACTATCACCTTTTCGCCCTCCTGCAGGCCTTCGAGCACTTCGTAGTACTGCGGGTTCTGGCGTCCGATGCGTATCTGGCGGCGATAGGCGCGGCGGCCGTCGGGGTCGATCACGAATATCCAGTTGCCGCCGGTGTTCTGGAAGAACGTCCCTTTGGGTATGATGATGCTCTCGGTAGGCTGGCCAAGTTCGAGGTTGATGTAGTAAGTCTGACCGCTGCGGATGTTATCCGGCCGTTCGCCGGTGAATACGAAATCGGTGCGGAACTGCCCGTCGCGTACTTCGGGATAAACCTTGCGCACCGTCAGTCCGTAGCTTGCTCCCTGCCGTTCGAAGGTAGCCGCCAGTCCTGCGCGGACGCGGTCGATGTAGTGTTCGTCGATGAGGGCTTCCACTTTATAATCCGACAGGTCGTTGATCTGACCTATCTTCTGCCCCGGCGACACGTTCTGCCCCAGCACAATGTCAAGCAACCCCAGTTCGCCATCTATCTGCGAACGTATGTCGAGGTGCTCCTTGCGCTGGCGGATGAGGATGACGTTACGGCGCATGTTATCCAGATTATCCTCCATCACATCTACCTGTATGGAGCGGTAGATGGAGTCCTGCCTGAGGCGTTCCATGATAAGAGCATGCTTCTCGATGGCCAGGTCATAATCTTCCTTAGCCTGAAGGTAATCCTCGCGGGCTATAAGGTCTTCGCCGAACAGCGTTTCCTGTTGGCGGAAGGCGCGCTGCTTGCGCGTCGTTTCCAGTTGAAGCTGCAGCTTCTCGTTCTGGTTGTTCAGGCGGTCCTGTTCCATCGCCACCTGGGTGTTACGCAGGAAGTTCTGCTTCTCGGCCAGTTCGGCCTCGGCGCTGAGTATCTGGAGGTCGAGGGCCGAGTTGCTGAGGCGCACAATGACGTCTCCGCGCCTCACCTGAGCGCCTTCTTCCACTACCTTTTCCTGCACAATACCACCTTCTTCGGGGCTGAGCTGCACCACGGTGATAGGCTGCACCTGTCCGTTTACGCGGACGAAATCGTTAAAGAGATCAAGGCGGGCCTCGCCCCTGCTGATACCCCTTGAGTCTATCTTAAGGGTTGAAGAATGGTCGCCGAAGATGACCCATCCCACGAACACGACCAGCATCGCGCCCGCTGCTACGTACGGAAGGTGCTTTTTCCGTAATCCTTTTTTCTTTTTCAGTTGAATGTCCATTGTTGTATCGTTTGTTTATTGTTAATTATCAGATGATACTAATTCGCCACCCTTATAATACTCCACCTGTTTGCATTTGAGCACATACATGAGCTTCTTCTGCAACAGCGTGGCTTTTGACTCCAGCAGTATGTTGGCGCTGGTCTGGAGGTCGAGCGGACTCATCAGCCCCTCTTCAAACTTGCGCAGCGTCGCCTGGTAAGCCAGCAGGTCGGCCTGTTGTTTCTTCTCCATCTGCACGCTCTCCTTGGCGTAGCCTTCGCGGTCGGCCACGCTCTGCTCTATGGCGGTCTGAAGGGCGCGGAGGGTTTCCGACTGCTGTTCGCGCGCTATCCTTACGTTGTTACGCGCCCGGCGCACATCGGTCAGGCGCACCATACCGTCAAAAATAGGAATGCTGAGGCTGACGGATACATATTCCCCCCTGTTGTTCTTGAACTGCGAACTGAAAGCCTCCGGAACCGCGCCCGACTTCAGGTTCTCATAATAACTCGTGTATACGCCGGCCGACAGGGTGATGGATGGGAATAGCCGCCCTTTCTGTATAAGGCTCTGCATCTGCGAAGCTTTCAGCTTGTAAGCAGCCTGCATGGCGGAAGGATTGTACAGGGCAGCCGAGTGGTATATATCAGCCGCCGCCTCGTCGGGGTGCAGGTAATTCATGGTCTCCACCGTAGTATCCACCTCAAGTTCCATCTCATAAGGATAGTTCATATACTCCTTCAGCTTCAGCAGGGCCGTATTGAAGAGGTTCTGCTGATGGGTCAGGAGGTAATCGTCGGACGCCGCCTGGGCCTCTATCAGCGCCACGTCGGCCTTACCTTTCAGTCCCAACTCCTCCTGACGTTTCGCCTTGTAGAGGGTACGGTTACTTTCCTCCAGCTTCTCGGAGGCGAAGCGCACGGCGCCCTGGTAGTAGACCACGTTCACGAAAGCCTCCATAGTATTCATCGCCAGGTCGTCTTTAGCCTTTCTGACGTCATTCATTCCCATCTGCCGGTTACTCTTTGCCAGCCTCCACTGGTTAACCAGTTGTCCGCCCCTGAAGAGCGGAAGCGAAGCATAACCCTCATAATAGTTATTGAAGGTAGTAGTATTGACATAGGTATTAGTCTCAGGGTCTACGGCGCGTCCGAAGTTATACTGCGCCGACACGCCGGCATTAACCGTGGGAAGGAAGGAAGCCACCGACGAAGTATACTCCGCCTTGTAAGTGTCGTAAGCGTAAGCCTTCTGGCGTACGGCCGGACTGTTCTCCACGGCGTACCTCATACAATCATCCATTGTCAGGGGTTTCTTCTCCTGAGCCTGGACCGTCAGCGTCGCGGACACACAAAAAATCAGTAAAAGTCTTATTGTTTTCATACGAATAAAATATTTAATCAATGCAGGTATGGAACTCGCAGTACGTTTTATTGATCGACTTTGTTGTAAATAGTTTTTATATGCTCGTTTCATAATGATAGTTGTTTATGCCAATATACAAACAAATGCCGTGCCAAAACGCACACTCGCCTATTTATCAACGTATTGCATGAATACCCTTCCACCGGTATGTGTCAAATAATTGGACAGTGCTGTCCAATTATTTGACACACGGGTCGCCGACAGCCACGGCGCGTTTTACAGAAGTACGCTTCTCAGTCATTAGTGAAGGACCTTCTTAGCCTGGGTTCGATGTAAGAAAATCAACCACTGCCTCCCGTTGTCGTCAACAGCGGCGACGGCGGGGATGCACCGAAGCAGTAAGTTCCCCGGCAGGGTATTTACCGGGACTTTTGGTAAGCGCTTTACCAGGCCTTTGGTAAGCACCTTACCAAGGTTAGGTAAGCATCTTACCAAGGTTAGGTAAGCATTTTACCAGGCGTTAGGTAAACACCTTACCAGGTGTCAGGTAAACACCCTGCCGAAAGCGGGGCAGACAGAAAGGAAGCTATCTGTCTGTCGGACAGCTTCCTTTGCGCTATGCACCGTCCGTAATTAAGGCCTTCCATACCGTCATTGCTGTGACAAACTTCGCTACGCTTCTTTTTGGCTTTTCTTATCCCGAACTCAGGGTTCTTAAGAGTTGATGAAGCGCCTTCATACGCTCGCAGGTTTAAGAGCCATTCTTAAGTATGCTTAAGAGACGTTCTTAAGTACCCTTAAGAGGTGTTCTTAAGTACGCTTAAGAGATGTTCTTAAGCACCCTTAAGAGGCGCTCTTAAGTACGCTTAAGAGATGTTCTTAAATACGCCTGCGTCATCTTTGCAGGTAAAAGCAAAGCAACCCGGCCCCACGGGCGCATTTTATAAGGCGGTTGCGGGGTAAAGGCCGGGTCTTTATTATTTCGCTACCTTTGCGCCCGAATCATAAAAGCGCTTTCAATGGACGGGTTCGAAGGATATGTAGGTATTCAGATAGGAGACAGGCAACTGGTGGACGACGTGATCTTCACATTGCTGTTTGGACTGCTTATTGTTTTTGCAATAGTGTTTCATTCCAATTGCCATTTGTTCATGAAGATGACGCGTGATATTTTTCACATAAAAGACCGGCTGAGCCTGTTTGAGGATATCGGCGGGAACGAGACGGCTTTCCGTAGATTCATGACCTTCCAGAGCCTGTTCCTGTTCTCCGTAGCTGCCTTTCTTATAGGGCGATCCTATGAGTATATCCCGGATTACCGTACAATAGAAATGAATCTGCTGGCTATTGGGGTCATTTTTGTCTTCCTGTCTGCCTTCTACCTGTTCAAGCAGCTTTTATATAATATATGCGGCTTTATATTCGCCGGTACAGACCTGTATAAAACATGGCGTACAGGATATACCGCATCTACCGGCTTATGGGGCGTATTGCTGTATATACCCGTGCTGTGCCTGGCCTTTACCGGGATGACCGTATGGATACCCCTTTTCACGCTCCTCCTTTTGTATCTGGTATGGCGTATAGTAGTCATTTACAAGACAGTATATATATTTAATATCAGGGGAGTGGGTTTTATATATATTATTTTATACCTTTGCGCCCAGGAAATTTTGCCTGTCATATTCTTATACGAAGGGATAGTTTACTTATATAATATTTATTGAAAGTGAGTTGTATGCCATTAAAAATAAAAAGGCTGCTGGTGTCGCAACCGAAGCCTGAGTCAGAAAAGTCACCTTATTTCGATATCGCAGAAAGGTATGGTATAGAAATTGATTTCAGACCGTTCATAAAAGTAGAACCTTTGTCGGCAAAAGAATTCAGACAGCAACGGGTTTCCATTCTGGACTATTCTGCCGTAATATTTACCGCCCGTACGGCGATTGATCATTTTTTTAACCTGTGCGGGGAGCTGAGGGTGAATATCCCTGAAACCATGAAATATTTCTGCATGACGGAGGCTATCGCCGTGTATCTGCAAAAATATACGGTATACCGCAAGCGTAAGATCTTTTTCAGCCATACGGGAAAGGTCGAAGAACTGGCTACAATTATATGGAAACACCCGAAGGAAACTTATCTGGCTCCGGTATCAGACGTACATAAAGATGATTTGTTCCACCTGCTCGACACAAAGAAGATCAATTATATCAAGGCGGTCATGTTCCGTACGGTAAGCAACGACTTTCCGGAAGGCGAGAAGTTTGATTACGACATGCTGCTTTTTTTCAGCCCCTCGGGTATCGCGTCGCTCATGAAAAATTTCCCCGGCTTCAGGCAGGAAGATGTGCGGATCGGCTGCTTCGGCCCTACCACCGCAAAGGCGGTGAAAGACGCCGGACTGCGATTGGACGTAGAAGCCCCCAGCCCGGAAGCCCCATCCATGACAGCTGCTTTGGAACTGTACCTCAGAAAAGAGCAGCTTAATGGGAAATCCAAAGATGGTAAATAAAAAAAGACCGTATTCCTTTTCAAAAGAAGAGCGCCTCTCGTGGAAACGTCATATGGACCTGCTTTTTGAGAAGGGACATTCGTTTATAGCCTTCCCGTTGCGCGTCGTTTATCTGCAGGTAGAAGAACCCGCCCCGGAGGCTCCCGTCCTGATGATGGTGAGCGTATCCAAAAAGAAGATCAAAAGAGCCGTAGGGCGCAATCGTATCAGGCGCCAGGTGCGCGAGACCTACCGTATACGCAGGCATGAGCTGGCGGATGCCTGTGGGGAGGATAAAGGCAGGCGCCTGTTTGTGGCCTTTATTTATCTGGATAAAAAAATACAGTCCTTTGACGAGATAGAAAAAGCTATGATAAAAGCCATAAGGATACTCAGGAATAAAACCGTATGATAAGGCGTATTGCTACAAACCTTCTGCTATTGCCGGTTTATTTCTACAAATACTGCATCTCTCCATACACCCCGGCTTCGTGCAGATATGTCCCCACCTGCTCCGAATATGCCGTGCAGGCGCTTAAAAAGCACGGGCCGGCAAAGGGTTTTGTACTTGCCCTGAAACGGATACTGCGCTGCCATCCCTGGGGTGGGAGCGGGTATGACCCGGTCCCCTGATGAAAAGCGGGCGGTACGGGGGCTATGGCAGAATAGTAAATTAAGTCTTAACTTTGGGCGCTTATTTCGGTAAATCAAAAAGATAAATATAAACACGATGAATTTTGTAGAAGAATTAAAATGGCGGGGCATGATCCATGACCTTATGCCCGGAACGGAAGAACAGTTACAAAAAGAAATGACCTCGGCCTACGTCGGGATTGATCCTACGGCGGATTCGTTACATATCGGCCATCTGGTAGGAGTGATGATGCTGAAACACTTCCAGCGAGCCGGGCATCGCCCGATAGCGCTCGTAGGAGGAGCGACCGGTATGGTAGGCGACCCGTCGATGAAGTCGGCCGAACGTAACCTGTTAGACGAGGCCACGCTACGCCATAATCAGGAAAGTATAAAGAAGCAATTAGCCAGGTTCCTTGACTTTGATTCGGATGCGCCCAACGCCGCCAGGCTGGTGAACAACTACGACTGGATGAAGAACTATTTGTTCCTTGATTTTATCCGCGACATAGGTAAGCATATCACGGTAAACTACATGATGGCAAAGGACTCTGTGAAGAAACGCCTGAGCAATGAGTCAAATGTGGGTATGTCATTCACGGAGTTTTCTTACCAGTTGATGCAGGGGTACGACTTTCTTTATTTATACCGGCATGAAGGGTGCCGCCTTCAGATGGGCGGTTCGGATCAATGGGGCAATATCACCACCGGCACAGAACTGATACGCCGTACCGAAGGCGGGGAAGCCTTCGCGCTGGTATGTCCGCTTATCACTAAATCCGACGGGACGAAGTTCGGCAAGACCGAATCGGGGAACGTATGGCTTGACCGGCGTTACACATCTCCGTACGCCTTCTATCAGTTCTGGCTGAATGTGAGCGATGAAGACGCCGCCAGATACATCAGGATATTTACAGCGCTCGGCAAAGACGAAATAGCCTCAATAGAAGAGGAGCAGGCTGCCGCCCCGAACCTGCGCCCACTGCAGAAACGGCTGGCCAAGGAAATTACTACGATGGTACATTCGCCGGAAGATTATGAGATAGCCGTGGAGGCGTCTGACATCCTGTTCGGCAATTCTACCTCCGAGACGTTACGTAAGATTGACGAAGAAACTCTTCTGGCAGTCTTTGACGGCGTTCCCCGGTTCTGTGTTTCGAAAGAAGAACTGTCGGCCGGCGTCAGGGCTGTGGAACTGCTCACAGGGAAAGCCCCCGTCTTCCCTTCCAGAGGGGAGATGCGTAAACTGGTTCAGAGTGGGGGAGTAAGCATAAACAAAGAGAAACTGACCGATCCGGAGGCCATCATTAATACATCGTTTCTGATAAACGGCAAATATCTGCTGGCGCAGAAAGGCCGCAAAAACTATTTCCTTCTTATTGCCGGATGATAAAATGCCCCGCGGCTGGCCCACGGACAGGAGATTTTCCTGACTTTGACGGTCTTCTTGATTAGTGGAGTCAGCTCTCCATTGAATATCTGTGCTTTACTATTTGATTTTTGTGAATCTTGTTTGTAGTGTCTATGGGGATAAAGTGCTAATAATCTTTGCCTTATTTCTTTTCTCATTTTAACTTTGCCGCATGTTTGTCAGGGCACAGCCACAAGCCAACGGCAATGTAAGTATTCTCATTGTAGAGAATATGCTCTTACATCCCCCACGTGGGATGAACCCGAGAGATGTTTAATTTTGCGAAAGGTGGGATTCATTTGACGGTAACTTAACACCTATGGATTGAAAATCCATAGGTTAGAGAGATGAATATAATTCATCTGACTTTCGACTAAAAGTCGATTAAAAACATAAACTAAAGTTCATTGAAACTATTCGAGAATG
>JAISBL010000049.1 GCA_031266215.1 Tannerellaceae bacterium
AGGGAATGCCCCGGAACAAATTGTCGCAATAATCTTACTTTTTGCATTAAATTCCTTGATTACGTTTAAGAATCTTTCGTCATATGCTTCTTCATAAAAACCAAATTCCCCAAATCCGCATCCGGACTGTGCCTCATGCGTGTAAAACAGCGGGCGGGAAGAGATTGGCACTCACATACAGGAAATAGAACGCCTGCGCCGCGAGGCCGACCGCCTTCAGGCGTTGGATTATTATCCGTTTCATCAATAAACTGACGGTTTAGTAGTTCAAACATGGTTGTATATTGAAATTTGTTATTTTAAGCAAAAGCTCTACCTTTGAGGCGAACATTAAATTTTATTGTTATGGAGAGGGTTTTGGTTATTTCTGCGGTGTTTTTTAAATATTTGTATCTAATGCACAGAATAGAGGGCATCTGGAATTAACAAACCGTCTTTCTCTTTGCGATAACAATTGTAAAACTCTTACATACTACTACACTATATATTACACGAAATTAAACAGCTTAATGTTGTAACACACTAAATACAAATCATATATTACTTATGGGAACAAACAAAATAATCGGTGCGAAGATAAAAGCTATGCGGCAGGCCAAACAACTTGGTCTGGACGAAGTAGCCGAACGCTCCGGATTAAGCCTTGAACAAATAGAGCGTATTGAGAATGATGTGGATTTTCCATCACTGGCCCCTCTGATAAAAATAGCGCGAGTGCTGGGCGTCCGTTTGGGAACATTCCTTGACGACCAGTCGGAATTAGGGCCGGTGATCTGTCGCAAAGGCGATAACCGCGAAGATAATACCATCAGTTTCTCCAACAATGGCGCCGGTTCGCATAAGCACATGGATTATCACTCCCTTTCGCAGGATAAGTCCGGCAGGCACATGGAACCTTTTCTTATTGATATTACCCCCTCAAAGAATACCGACTTTATTCTCTCGACACACGAGGGCGAGGAATTTATCTACGTGCTTGCAGGTATGGTAGAAATAAACTACGGCAAGACGACATATATTCTGGAAGAAGGCGACAGCATATATTATGACTCCATAGTAGCCCATCACGTACACGCCTATGCCCGGAACACGGCAAAGATTATTGGCGTTGTCTATACTCCTTATTAAACAAAGCATATATGGAGCTTCAGGAACGAACCCTCGGACAATGGCTTGAGTACTGGGCAGCGACGACGCCCGACAAGGAATATCTGGTTTACTCAGACCGCGACCTGAGATTTACATGGAAAACATTCAACGAACGTGTTGACCGCATGGCTAAAGGCATGCTTGCCATCGGAATAACAAAAGGCATGCACGTGGGGCTGTGGGCTACCAACGTGCCGGACTGGCTCACCTTCCTCTTTGCCGGAGCAAAGATAGGAGCCGTTATAGTCACCGTAAACACCAACTATAAGCAAAGCGAACTGGAATATCTGGTGAAAGACTCAGACCTGCATACCCTTTGCATCACCGAAGGCGTTTTTGACGGCAGCTATATTGACATGGTTTATACAATGCTTCCGGAACTGAAAAACTCGCAACGGGGCTTCCTTAAAAGCGAACGTTTCCCGGAAATAAAAAATGTAGTATTCATCGGACAGGAGAAATACAGGGGTATGTATAATACAGCCGAGCTGCTATTGCTGGGCGAGAATATCAGCAACGACTGCCTGAGCGCTGCCGGTGAAAGCGTAAACTGCCGCGATGTGGTGAACATGCAATATACCTCCGGGACAACAGGTTTTCCGAAAGGCGTAATGCTTACACACCATAATATTACGAACAACGGATATTTCACCGGAGAGGGAATGGGCTTCACAGCTGAGGATAAATTATGTTGCTGCGTGCCTTTGTTTCATTGTTTCGGAGTGGTCCTTGCAAGTATGAATGTGCTTACGCACGGATGTACCCAGGTTATGGTTGAGCGTTTTGACCCGCTGGTTGTTCTGGCATCCATACATAAAGAACGGTGTACCGCCCTGTATGGCGTGCCTACCATGTTTATTGCAGAGCTTAATCATCCTATGTTCGGGATGTTCGACCTTACATCGTTGCGCACCGGTATCATGGCCGGTTCGCTCTGCCCCGAAGATGTGATGCGAGCCGTCACGGATAAGATGCACATCACGCATATCACCAGCGTATACGGGCTGACGGAAAGTTCGCCGGGGATGACCCATTCTACCCTGACGGATAGCTTCGAAGAACGTTGCACCACAGTAGGCAGGGAGTATCCCTTCACCCAGGTGGCCGTGCTCAACCCCGAAACAGGAGAGGCCTGCGGCACGGATGAGCAGGGCGAGATATGTTGCCGCGGATACCTAGTGATGAAAGGCTACTATAAGAATCCCGAAGCTACCGCCGAAGTAATTGACGCCGGCGGATGGCTGCACAGCGGCGACCTGGGCGTCAGAGATGCTGACGGGAACTACCGGATAACCGGGCGGATAAAGGATATGATAATACGCGGAGGAGAAAACATCTATCCACGCGAGATAGAAGATTTCCTGTATAAAAAGGAAGGGATTAAAGACGTACAGGTCGTAGGCGTGGCGTCTGAGAAATACGGCGAAGAAGTAGGCGCTTTCATCATCCTGCACGAAGGTGCGACAATGAGCGAAGAAGAAGTCAAGGATTTCTGCCGCGGCCAGATAGCGCGCCATAAGATTCCGAGGTACGTATTCTTCGTCGATGGCTTTCCGCTTACGGGGAGCGGTAAGATTCAAAAATTCAAACTGCGGGAACTGAGCGCCGAACTGCTTGGGCGCAGTTAATACAGAAAATTTTACAGAAGGGAGCAAAGAGTATGAACAAGACTATCTTAACCATTGGCCGGCAGTTTGGAAGCGGCGGGCATATCATCGGCAAGAAGCTGGCCGGGGCGCTGGATATATCTTTTTATGATAAAGAACTGATTGCGCTTGCCGCCAAAGAAAGCGGCCTTTGCGGCGAAGTTTTCGAAAAGACCGACGAACGGACGTCACGGGGACTGTCGCACGTTTTCTCCGTAGGCATCCCTTATCCGGGAGGCTTTTATACGCCATACGCCGACATTATCTCCAACGAAGGATTGTTCAAAATACAAAGCGACGTCATTCGCAAGCTTGCCGAAACGGAGTCATGCGTGATAGTAGGCCGTTGCGCCGATTATATCCTGCGCGACCATCCCGGCTGTATAAGCTTTTTTATCCATGACAAGCTGGCCAATCGCATCAGGCGCATTTCGGAAAGGCAGCAACTAACCGCAGAGCAGGCCAAAGAACTGATTGCAAAAACAGACAAATCGCGCGCCGCTTATTACGACTATTACACGAACAAGGCTTGGGGTATGTCCTGCTCGTATAACTTTTCCATCGATGCCTCGGCGCTGGGGATAGACGAAACCGTCTGTTTCATGAAAAACTTCATCGAACGCAGGTCGGCGACAGTGGAATAAAATCCCCTGTCCGTGGGCCAGCCGCGGGGCATTTTATCATCCGGCAATAAGAAGGAAATAGTTTTTGCGGCCTTTCTGCGCCAGCAGATATTTGCCGTTTATCAGAAACGATATATTAATGAGAGGCCGCAAAAATAGCAATTAAACAATATTCAAACTAAATTTAAATGGAAAAACAAGTACCAAAAACCTATCATGCGGCCCCCCTGCCGTTTCAGGGACAAAAGCGAAACTTTGTTACACAGTACAGGGCTGCGCTAAAAGAGTTCAAAGAGGAACATGCGATCGATACCGTTGTCGACCTTTTCGGAGGCTCCGGGTTTCTTTCGCATGTGTCCAAAAGAGACTATCCCGAACTGAGGGTCATATATAATGATTTTGATAATTATCATTTACGTATACAGAACGTTCGTGCAACCAATGCCCTTCTGACCTCGATACGGACGGTTTTAAAGGATTATCCGGGCGACCGGAAGATAATGTCCCGCGAAGTGTTGCGGATAATAAAACAGGAAGAGGATAGCGGATGTTTCGTCGATTATATAACGCTTTCGTCATCCCTGCTTTTCTCTTTGAATTACGCCCTTAACTCCGAGAAACTGTCATCGGAGACTTTGTACAATAAAGTCAGAAAAAGCGACTACAATACGGATGGATACCTTGACCATCTGGAGATTGTCAGAAAAGACTATAAGGAGTTGTTTACTCAAT
>JAISBL010000021.1 GCA_031266215.1 Tannerellaceae bacterium
GCTTTACAACTGGTATCTGCCCAGAAAGATAAGCTAAGCCTGAAGAAGAGGTTATACAAGGCTGCATTGGATATTGGATATCTAAAAAAGATAATACAATTTTGATGCGGTTGCCCTGATTTCATTAAGAACAGCCGGTCAGACTCGTTGTATGTCTATGATTCTGACAACAGGGTAATGGGCCTGCTTGGGTTCAGGATTCGTGAAAACATAGAAGAACGCAGCCGGTATGGCGAAGTCTCGGTAATCGTTGTAGACCCGGATTATCAGAAACAGGGTATCGGCAGGCAGTTAATGAGTTTTGCAGAACAGCTATCCAAAGAGTTTAATTGCAGGGGGACATGGCTGGTAAGCGGGTTTGGGCGCGAGGCTTCAGCTCATCCGTTTTATCAGTCCCTCGGCTATATTTCTACCGGTTACAGATTCACAAAGGAGATATAAACCGTCATAACACAATGAATATAACCATACGCAACATCAAAGAATCGGACTTTGAGCAGCTCTTAAACTTATTTCAGGAGTTCGCCTTATTCGAACAACTCCCCGGCAAAATGATTAATTCTTTAGAAAAGATGAAAGAAGAGAAGGCTTTTTTTCATGGTTTTGTTGCAGAAACAACGGGCGATAAGATTATCGGATACGCTTCTTATTTCTTCTGCTATTACACATGGGTCGGGAAAGCGCTGTATCTGGATGACTTATACATCCGGCCCGGATACAGGGGCAAAGGCGTCGGAACGGATTTGATCCGCAGGGTTATCGAAAAAGCCAAAGACACAGGATGCCATAAAGTCCGGTGGCAGGTATCAAAATGGAATACCCCGGCTATTGATTTTTATAAAAAGATCGGGGCAGAGATAAATGATATCGACCAGAATTGTGATTTATATTGCCATTAAAAACATTAGACCCGGCAACGGATCGGCAGGGTGTATTAAGGAATGTGGAGGGGAATATGATACCGGCATCAGCGCAGACAAAGGTCAGGCATGAGAAAGCGTCAATATCTTTTCTATCTTTAGGCCCTCATTTTAAGATTATACGATCATGAATAAAACACAGCTCTTTTTGTATCTGTGGCTCATACCATGCCTGGCTTCAGCGCAGTGGGTTAATGCGCCCGAACCGCCGGCCGGCGACCCGGAAAGTTGTACAAGTATCATGGTGGGGAAAAAGGCTTCCGCCGACGGCTCCGTCATCACAAGCCATACCTGCGACGGTAATTACCGGACATGGATGAATATGGTTGCGGCGCAGGAATACGAGCACGACACGGTAGCATATATCCATACCGGCCGCCTGCACACCGAATTTACCAACGATGAGACGACGCTCAGGACCAAAGGCTCCATCCCGCAGGCGCGGGCCACGTACCGTTACCTCAACACGGCCTACCCATGTCTGAACGAGAAACAGCTTGGCATAGGCGAGACTACCATCACAGGACGGCGTGAGCTTGTAAACCCGGAAGGGATGTTTATGATCGAAGAGCTGCAGAAGATAGTTCTCCAGCGTTGCTCCACAGCCCGGAGCGCCATCCGCCTGATGGGCGAGCTTATAGCGGAATATGGCTACGCCGATTCGGGCGAATGCCTCACCATCGCCGACCCCAAAGAGGTATGGCACTTTGAGGTATTCGGCGAAGGGCGCGACAAAAAAGGCGGCGTCTGGGCTGCTGTACGCATACCCGACGATCATGTGGGCGTATCGGCCAACATCCCCCGCATCGCTACGCTTAACCTGAAGGATACGGCTAATTATATGGCTTCGGACAATGTCTTTGAGGTGGCGAAAAAGCTCGGATACTGGGACGGCAGGGAGACCTTCCGTTTCTGGAAAGCATACGGCGGAGGCCGCAAGGCATTCGCCATACGCGAGTATTTCATCCTCTCCCGACTGGCGCCATCGCTGAACCTCTCTTACGATGCGGAAGAGCTTCCTTTTACCGTCAGGCCCGAAAAGCCGGTAGCCGTCACCGACGTGATGGCGTTCCTGCGCCAGACGTACGAAGGAACGCAGTGGGATATGACGCAGAACCTGCTGATCGAGGCGCCGGCAAAAGACGGTAAAGAGAAGGCATCCGCCGTCAGTCCGTCGGCCAACCCCTGGATGACGCCCGACATGGTCAGGATGATTAACGGAGTAAAGGACAGCACAGTGGTGAGCTACCGCCTGGTTGCCGTTCCGCAATGCTCCTATTCCCACGTCATACAGCTAAGAGACTGGCTGCCCGACGCCATAGGCGGCATCGCGTGGATGTCGTTCGACAATCCCGGCCAGAGCCCGCGCTTCCCCATTTTCTGCGGGGCCACCCGCCTGCCTGCGAGTTTCAATATCTGCGGGCAGCATCGCTACCGCGAAGACGCCACGGTATGGACTTACCGCAGGGCCAACAAGCTGGCAACAGTCCGCTGGGGGCAGACAAGAGATATGATAGCCGGGGCCGTCGCTCATTTTGAAGAAAAAGGGCAATCAGAACTTCAGTTCGTGGAAAGTCAGTATGAGAAGATATTCCGTGAGCAGGGTGGCGAGAAGGCCGGCGAGCTGCTTAATCATTATACGTCGGACTTCGTAGGCGCCACCATGTTGCGCTGGAGAGAGTTGGGCGACACCTTCTGGGCTATGTTCGCCCGCGGATTTTAATCACTTTAAATCAGAAAAACAGCACTTATGAGAACACGTATCATCATCATCTGCCTCATCGCCCTTGCAGGGACGGAGGCCTGGGCGCAGGATTACCAGTTTACGGAAGTAAAAAGGATAGAGGCGACGCCCGTGAAAAACCAGGCTTCTACCGGTACATGCTGGAGCTTTGCGACAACTTCATTCATGGAATCCGAACTGCTGCGCCGCGGCAAAGGGACGTATGACCTGTCTGAAATGTTTATCGTCCGGCAGAAGTACATCAACCAGTTAGAAGACAACTATATTCGCCGGGGTAAAGGGAATATCGGGCAGGGAAGCCTCGCCCATACTTTCAAAAACGCCTTCCGGCAGGCAGGCATCGTACCCGAAGAAGTATATAACGGCATCAATTACGACTCCGACAGGCATGACCACCGCGAGATGTCGCGTTATATACATGCCATCGCCGAGGTGGCCGTCAATGCAAAACACCGCAGCCCGGAGTACTATAAACTTGTAGAAAGCCTGCTTGACACCTACCTCGGGAAGCTGCCCGCCACCTTCACCTACAAAGGAAAAGAATATACCCCGAAGTCGTTCGCCGCTTCACTGGAGCTAAATATGGACGATTATATCGAACTGACAAGTTTCACCCATCACCCGTATTATACAAAGTTCGACATAGAAGTGCCCGATAACTGGGAACACCAGCTAATGTATAATCTCCCTTTGGACGAACTTATGGAATCTGTCAACCATGCGCTGAACAGCGGCTACACGGTATGCTGGGACGGCGACGTGAGCGACAAGGGATTCACTTTTGACAAAGGCGTGGCAACACTGCCCGAAGCAAACATCACCCCCGGAATGCGGCAGGAAGGATACGAAGACTTCACCACCACAGACGATCATCTTATGCACATCACCGGCATCGCCAAAGACCAGAACGGCGTTACGTATTACATCACCAAAAACTCATGGGGAACAGAGCGCAACACCTACGGCGGATACCTGAACATGTCTGAAAGCTACGTACGTGCAAAGACCATATACGTAATGGTGCACAAAGACGCCATCCCCCGTGCGATAAGAAACAAACTCGGAATCTGAACATAACACACCGTGAACATGCAACTGCCGGTAGAACGGAAAGATATGGACAAATTCCTGATGGTCGGAGACAAGATACTCCTCAAACCAAGGAATCCGCAGAACCACACCAAATCGGGGCTGTACCTGCCGCCCACGGTTCAGCAGGGGGAAAATATACAGTGCGGGTATATCCTCAAAACAGGGCCGGGCTATCCCCTGCCCTCCCAGACGGAAGAGTCGGAGGTGTGGAAAAAGAAAAACGAAGAAGTCCATTACATGCCCCTGCAGGCGCACGAGGGCGATCTGGCCGTCTACCTTCAGGGGATGGCCTACGAGATAACGTTCAATGACGAGCCATACATAATCATCCCCCACTCAGCTATACTCATGCTCATACGCGACGAGGGTCTATTCGAATGAACTGCGCGAAGGGCGAATTTAAGACAACGCTTACATGATTAATAATGAATAAGGTTATAAGCAAAGAACAACTCTCTGCCAATGTGGTAAAGCTGGAGGTAGAAGCTCCGCTCATCGCTCGTTCGCGCAAAGCCGGGCACTTCGTAATCGTGAAATTAGGGGAAAAGGGCGAACGCATACCCCTCACTATTGCAGGCGCAGATACGGAAAAAGGCATCATCACGCTCGTTATACAAGCCGTTGGTAACTCATCCCGCAAGATATGCGGGTTGAATGAAGGAGACGTCATAACCGACCTGGTCGGTCCGCTTGGGCAGGCCACGCACGTCAGCAAAGTCGGCACCGTAGTCTGCGCCGGCGGCGGTGTAGGAGTCGCCCCGCTGCTACCCATCGTGGAAGCCTTCCATCAGGCCGGCAACCGGGTTATAGTCGTCCTGGCCGCCCGGAGCAAAGAACTTATAATCCTTGAGGAACAGATGCGCGCCAGTTCCGACGAGGTTGTCATCATGACAGACGACGGTTCGTACGGAACGAAGGGACTGGTCACCGACGGGGTTGAAAGCATTCTTATACGCGAAAAAACAGACCTCTGCGTAACCATCGGCCCCGCCGTCATGATGAAATTCGTCTCCGCCCTTACCATGAAATATAAAATCCCAACCGTAGCCTCGCTCAATACCATCATGGTCGACGGCACGGGAATGTGCGGGGCCTGCCGTGTGACTGTGGGTGGAAAGACCAGGTTCGTATGTGTAGACGGGCCTGAATTTGACGCCCATCAGGTAGATTTTGATGAGATGCTGATGCGCCTGGGCGCCTATAACACCAAATAAGTAACAAACCGGCTAATGGCAACAGATCATAAAAACACCCTGTCGAGAGACGAGCTTTGGCGGGTTGAACTCAGGAAAGCAAAGAAGAACAAAGAACGCACGGATATACCCCGCGTGCGGATGAACGAACTGGACGCTGCATACCGCAGCCGCAACAACGAAGAGGTAAACCTCGGACTCACCGGCGCTCAGGCCCGCCTCGAAGCCTCGCGCTGCCTCGACTGCCCCAGCCCCTCATGCATAACCGGATGCCCCGTGGGAGTGCAGATACCCGCGTTCATCAAATACATCGAAACAGGTCGATTCCTCGACGCGGCAAAGACCCTGAAGGAAACCAGCGCCCTGCCGGCCGTCTGCGGACGTGTATGCCCGCAGGAGAAGCAGTGCGAAGCGCAATGCATACACCTGAAGATGAAAAAAGAACCGGTAGCGATAGGCTATCTCGAACGCTTCGCTGCCGACTATGAGCGCGAGAGCGGACAGATGTCAGTCCCCACCGTAGCAAGCCCCAACGGTACACGTATCGCCGTCATAGGCTCCGGTCCGGCAGGCCTCTCCTTCGCAGGCGACATGGCCAAACGGGGATATGAAGTAACCGTCTTCGAAGCCCTCCACGAGATCGGCGGCGTGCTCAAGTACGGCATACCTGAATTTCGCCTGCCCAACCGCATCGTAGATGTAGAGATCGACATACTAAGCCGGATGGGCGTCACCTTCGTCAACAACTGCATCATTGGCAAGACCCTCACATACGAAGACCTCCGCGCCGACGGTTTCAAAGGAATATTCGCCGCCGGAGGGGCCGGCCTGCCCAACTTCATGAACATCCCCGGTGAAAACCTCATCGGCGTAATGTCTTCAAACGAATACCTCACACGCGTAAACCTCATGGACGCAGCCAATCCCGAAAGTGACACTCCCGTACTTACCGGCCGCCGCGTCGCCGTCATAGGCGGAGGTAACACCGCGATGGACTCCGTACGCACCGCAAGGCGGCTGGGGGCCGAGCGCGCCATTATAGTCTACCGCCGCAGCCAGGAAGAAATGCCCGCACGTCTCGAAGAAGTAAAACACGCCAGAGAAGAAGGCGTGGAATTCCTCACACTCCACAATCCCATTGAGTACCTGGGCGACGACAAAGGTCGCGTCAGGCAGATGCGCCTCCAGAAGATGGCCCTCGGCGAGCCCGACGCCTCCGGCCGCCGCCGTCCCGTCGTGATAGAAGGCGAGATAGAAACAATAGACGTAGACGCCGTTATCGTCAGCGTCGGCGTATCGCCCAATCCCCTTATCCCAGGCACCTTCAGCGGACTGGAAGTAACGCCCCGCGGAGCCGTCGCGGTAGACGAAACGACCCTCCGCACCGCCCTTCCCGACGTATACGCAGGGGGCGACATCGTACGCGGCGGCGCAACCGTCATTCTGGCTATGGGAGACGGCCGCCGGGCCGCCGCCGCTATGGATGCAGCAATTAAAACGAACGTATGAAGCATTATCACATCATTATCATGCTATCGGCTTTGCTTTGCGGGGCGACGGGGCGGGCGGCGGCTCAGGGCGGCTATGAAGAGCTTATCGGGAAAAGCTATGATTATGTGGAAAAAGAAAACCTGCCGGCCGCCGAGATGTGCCTGAAGGAGGCTATGAGGCTCGAACCGGCTAATCCTAATAATTACGCCCTGCTGACTAACCTCGGCACTATACAGCGGAGGCAGGGGAAAAAAGACGAGGCGCTCTTTTCGTACACCGCTGCGCTCAGCCGGCATCCGCAGAATGCCCTGGTGCTGGAAAACAGGGCTTCGCTATACCTCGAAATGGGTGAAGCGGAAAAGGCCCTGTCCGACTATAACCTGCTCCTGCTGGGCAATCCCATCAACGAGGAGGCCCTTTACAACCGGGGCCTGATATATATACAACAAAAGAACTTCCTCTGGGCGGAGCAGGATTTCGACAAGATGCTGGAGGTTAACGACGCTTCCATGTACGGGCGCCTGGGGTACGCCATTCTGGAGAAAACGCGCGGCAACTACGACGAGAGCGAGCGTATATACACATTCCTCATCAACAAGCTCCCCCGCGAATGGCAGCTATACACAGGGCGGGCGGACCTTTACTTCCTGATGGGAAAGAACGGACGTGCGCTGAACGATGTCAACAGGGTATTCTTCGAATCTGTTCCTGATGCCGGTCTTTACGTCCTGCGAGGCAAAATAAAGCTCGCCCTGCACGAACGTCAGACAGCGGCCGCCGACTTTCTCAAAGCCGGCGAAATGGGCTACGATCCCCAAATAATAGAACAACTACTCTCCCTCAGCCGGTAAGCGCCACAGACACGTACTGCATAAACCTGATGTAAGAAAGTCGCCGCTCCGGCGCTGCTCTGCGGCGGCAGGCGCCCGTTTCCGGAAGATGTGCGGGATTACACGCATTTAAGGCATGCGGCCTTTCGTCAGGGCAGACGCATTTAATACTCCGTTTTCCTGCTTCATTTCTTTTTGTAATAGCGATTATTGGAAAAAACATAAAACATATCTTTTTAAACTGTGGATGATGAAAAGCAGATTACAGG
>JAISBL010000069.1 GCA_031266215.1 Tannerellaceae bacterium
AGGCTTATCTGAGAAAGGTGAAAGCCAGAACAAAAGAATTGTTGGAGGTGGCCATTGCGGATGCTTTAGATATAATTTCCGTATCGGATATTTTAGGATGGTTTGCCGAAGATGGATATGGTACACAATAAATTCAATTGCTATAATGTCGCTAGGTTAATAAATTTCAGCGAGATACACAAATCCTACAAGCTTTAATCCGGCACTCTTCTTATATTAACTAAGAAGACACAAACCAATTTATCATCAGCATCATCAACCGGGTACTCATTCAGGGAAGCTTCCTCAAGTGTCACTGACCCTCGTCGCAAAACCAAAGGCAACTATCGTCATCGTTTGGACAATATCCTTTTGTTAGTACTCTCTGCCGTTTTAACCTGCACCGACAGATTGGAGGCTGGGATACGATTATTTTTATCCTATTCTCTTTTTCTTATAACCACTTATCCCGAATTCAGGCTATTGGTATGGAGTCGTCACGCGGGTGTTATATTAGTGAATGGCGCGGGTGAGGGCCGTTCGTGTACTGCCGGGCTCTACAACCGCAGGGTATGTGATATTTTTTACCTTTGCCGGGAGTTTGAAACCATTGGTGAATATAATTTCTACGTATAACCATAATATAAACAGACAAAATTATGAGCTTTAGAATTTTGGTGCTGGCAGGAGTATCGGCAATGATTACTTCTATGGCCGTGTTTGCCGACGGCGCTGTTGTTAAACAGGAGATAGACAAGGGATGGACCTTCAGGCAGGTGAGAGGGAATAACTGGTATGCGGCTACCGTGCCGGGAGTTGTGCATACAGACCTGATGGATAATCAACTGATGGATGACCCGTTTTTCCGCCTTAACGAACGTGGAGTGCAGTGGGTGGACAAGGAAGACTGGGAGTATAAAACAGACCTGAATGTGAGTGGGGATATCCTGGGTAAAGAGAATATCGAACTGCATTTCATGGGCCTTGATACGTATGTGGACGTCTTCCTGAACGACTCGTGCATACTGAAAGCCGACAATATGTTCCGCGAATGGAAGGTGAACGTTAAAACGCTGCTGAAACGCGGCGCGAATGAGCTGCACCTGCGATTTCGCTCGCCTGTAAAGGAAGACATGCCAAAGTTTGACGCCATACATTACCCCATCGAGGCCGGTAACGACCAGTCTGAGAACGGAGGCGTACTGGATAAAAAGCTAAGCGTATTCGCCCGCAAGGCAGGATACCATTATGGCTGGGACTGGGGGCCGAGGCTGGTTACCAGCGGCATCTGGCGGCCGGTTTACCTCGTGGCCTGGAACGATGCGCGCATCGACGACGTGCACTACATACAGGAAAGCGTGACGGCTAAAAGGGCTAAGGTGAAAGTTCGTGTCAGCCTCGTGGCCGACAAAACGGCGGACGCTACGCTCAGAATAAAGGCCGATGGCCTGAAAAACACATGGGAGACCAAAGCGAAGGTGCAAAAGGGACTCAATACGATAGAGACAGACCTGGTGATAAATAATCCCGAACTCTGGTGGAGCAACGGACTGGGCGATGCGCACCTGTATACGTTTACGGCCGGCGTCTCGGTGGCAGGCCTGACGGTAGACAGCCGGACAGACCGTATAGGCCTGCGCGACCTTAAGGTGGTGCGCGAAAAAGACGCCGCAGGCGAGACGTTCTACTTCCGGCTAAACGGGGTAAACGTATTTGCCAAGGGCGCTAACTACATACCACAGGACAACTTCCTGCCGCGCGTGACGGCGGAACGCTACGAAAAGACCATCCTTGACGCAGTCAGCGCCAACATGAACATGCTGCGCGTATGGGGAGGAGGCGTCTATGAAGACGACATCTTCTACAACCTGTGCGACCAATACGGCATACTCGTATGGCAGGATTTTATGTTTGCATGCAGCACCTACCCGATGAACCCCGCAATGCTGGATAACATCCGCCGGGAAGCTACCGACAACGTAGTCCGCCTGCGCAACCATCCATGCATAGCCCTGTGGTGCGGGAACAACGAGAACCATACAGCATGGTTCAACTGGGGATGGATGCAGAAGTACAGGCAACTGGGCGTGCTGGATGAGATGAGGAAGGATTACAGGGACTTGTTCCACGGCGTACTGCCCGAAGTGGTGGCGGAGTGCGACCCTGCGGCCTTTTACTGGCCTTCGTCGCCCTACGCCGGCGATCCCGACGCTCCGGCCGAAAGCGGTAAGGCCAACTGGAATCCCAATGGCGACGGGCATTACTGGGGTGTCTGGCATGCCAGAGACTCGATAGCCAATTTCAACGTCATACGCGCCCGTTTCTTCTCGGAGTACGGCTTCCAGTCGTTCCCCGAATACCAGTCAGTGCTGCAATACGCTCCCGAAGCGCGCGACCATGACATCTTCTCGGAAGTAATGATGGCGCACCAGCGTGGAGGAAGCAGCGCCAACGCCCTGATAGAATGGTATCTGCTCAATGAGTACCGCAAGCCCGGAGATTTCCCCGGCTTCCTGTACATGGGCCAGTTGCTTCAGGGCGACGCCATCAGGACGGCCATAGAAGCTCACAGGCGCGATATGCCTTACTGCATGGGGACGTTATTCTGGCAGCATAACGACTGCTGGCCGGTAGCTTCGTGGTCGAGCCGCGACTTTTACGGACGCTGGAAGGCGCAACATTACTTCGCCCGTAAGGCGTTTGATAATATACTGGTCTCACCTCTTGCACAGGACAATACATTAAATATATACATCGTATCCGATCGTACCAGACCTGTTAAGGGCGACCTCAGCATCCGTGTGATAGACCTTAAGGGAAACCTTTTGTTTGAGAAAAACGCCAGGGTCACCCTGCCGGCCAACAGCAGCAATGTACAGTTCAGCGCCCCGCTGGAATCCATACTGAAAGGCAAAAGCAGGAACGAGGTAGTGGTCAACGCCCGCTTCACCACAACCGAAGGGGGCAAGACGCCGAAGACCTACGCCAACAACTACTTCCTGAGCCGGTATAAAGACATTGACTTCCCGAAAGCGACGATAAGGAAAAGCGTTGCGGCCTCCGGAGACGGCTTTGATGTGACACTGGACGCCGACGTCTTCGCACGGGGGGTATTCCTCAGTACCGAAGGGATAAACAACTTCTTTTCGGATAACTATTTCGACCTCCTGCCCGGCGAGCCCGTAACGATACACGTAACCACGCCACTGGACAGGAACTCCTTTGAGCGTCAACTGAAAAGCGAGAGTATAAGCGACGCATATTGAAGAAAATTAATATGATACGCCCGCCATATTAATATGAATGTTGCTATCTTTGGCCGGGTTTTTAATTATTAACGTAAGTATAGATATAAAACAAATGGTAAGTTACAAAGAATTAGGTCTGGTAAACACTAAGGAAATGTTTGCAAAGGCAATGAAGGGCAAATATGCTATTCCTGCATTCAACTTTAATAACCTGGAACAGATGCAGGCTATTGTTCAGGCGGCGGTAGAAACAAAATCGCCGGTAATACTCCAGGTATCCAGCGGAGCGCGTAAATATGCAAACCAGACGCTCCTCCGTTACCTGGCCGAAGGCGCCGTGGAATACGCCAAGGAACTGGGCTGCGCCAGCCCTCAGATTGTATTGCACCTGGATCACGGCGATACGTTTGAATTGTGCAAGAGTTGCGTTGACATGGGCTTCTCTTCGGTCATGATAGACGGTTCACACCTTCCCTATGATGAAAACGTTGCGTTGACAAAGAAAGTAGTTGAATACGCACACCTGCATGACGTCACCGTGGAAGGCGAACTGGGCGTACTGGCCGGCGTGGAAGACGAGGTAAGCGCAGAGCATCACACTTATACCGAACCGGATGACGTGGTAGACTTCGTGACAAAAACCGGTTGCGACTCCCTGGCCATCTCTATAGGGACCTCCCACGGGGCCAATAAATTCACACCGGCCCAGTGCACCCGCGACGCTAACGGCAATCTGGTGCCGCCGCCGCTGCGCTTCGACATCCTTGAAGAAGTAGAAAAGAGGATACCCGGATTCCCCATCGTTCTGCACGGAGCATCTTCTGTTCCGCAGGAAGAAGTGGCGACCATCAACAAATACGGCGGCGCCCTGAAAGACGCCATCGGCATCCCCGAAGAACAGCTTCGCAGGGCAGCCACCTCGGCCGTCTGCAAGATAAATATCGACTCAGACAGCCGCCTTGCCATGACGGCAGCCATACGTGAAACATTCGTAAACAAACCTGCCGAATTTGACCCGCGCAAATACCTCGGGCCGGCTCGCGACAACGCGAAAAAGCTCTACAAACACAAGATAGAGGAAGTTCTCGGCTCGGGTAACAAGCTATGATTTATCCCATCAAATTCTCATTCAAAAGGAGTTGCAGTAAATGAACTGCAACTCCTTTTTATCTTATCTTTGCCTCGATTTAAACGACTGATTATGCGGATAAAAGATAAGATTGACTTTCAGCCGAAACTGTTCGCCCTGATGAATAACTATTCGAGAGAACGGTTTGTCGGCGATTTGCTGGCAGGTATAATTGTTGGTATTGTGGCGCTTCCGCTGGCTATCGCCTTTGGTATCGCCTCGGGCGTAAGTCCCGAAAAAGGTCTGATCACGGCCTTTATCGGCGGCTTTATCGTCTCGTTCCTGGGCGGCAGCAATGTTCAGATAGGCGGGCCTACGGGTGCGTTTATCGTGATTGTTTACGGTATTATACAGAACTTTGGCCTGCAGGGGCTGGCCATCGCCACGGTTATGGCAGGGGTGATGCTGGTAGTTATGGGGGCGCTCAGGCTGGGGACGATCATCCGTTTCATACCATACCCTATCGTGGTAGGCTTTACAAGCGGTATTGCCCTTACTATATTTACAACGCAGATGAAAGACCTCTTTGGGCTGAATGTCGGGGAGATGCCGGCGGATTTTATCTCTAAGTGGATCGTTTACTTTGATAACTTCCATACGCTACATCTATATCCCTTACTCGTAGGGCTGCTGAGTATAGTCATCATTGTTTACACGCCAAGGGTGTCGAAGAAGATTCCCGGTTCGCTCGTGGCCATTATCGTGATGACGCTGGTCGTTTACCTTATGCGCACCTTTCTGGACATACAGTCGGTACAGACTATCGGCGACCTTTTCACCATCAAGGCCTCGCTGCCCGGGCCGGAGCCAATAACGTTCAACATGGAAACGATCAACCGTCTGCTGCCCTCGGCCTTTACCATAGCCATGCTGGGCGCCATCGAATCTCTTTTGTCGGCCACCGTAGCCGATGGCGTAACGGGCGACAGGCACCATTCCAACACAGAACTGATAGCTCAGGGGGCGGCCAACATAGTGGCGCCCATATTCGGTGGCATCCCCGTGACCGGAGCCATTGCCCGCACGATGACCAATATCAACAACGGAGGCCGGACGCCTGTGGCAGGTCTAGTTCACGCCGTCGTCCTGCTGCTGATACTCCTGTTCTTAGGCCCGCTTACACGTCACATCCCGATGTCATGCCTGGCCGGAGTGCTGATTGTGGTATCCTACAACATGAGCGAATGGCGCACGTTCCGCTCGCTTCTGAAGAACCCCAGGAGCGACGTATCTGTCTTGCTGGTGACGTTTTTCCTGACGGTAATATTTGACCTGACAATTGCTATCGAGATAGGACTACTCATCGCCATGTTCCTTTTTATGAGGCGGGTTATGGAGACGACGAGCGTCTCGGTAACGCGCGACTTCATAGACCTGTCGGTCGAGAGCGAAGCCTCGCATGAGGATGAAAAGCTGGTCATACCCGAAGGCGTAGAGGTGTACGAGATAGACGGGCCGTTTTTCTTCGGCATAGCCAACAAGTTCGATGGCGTCATGCAATCGCTGGGCGACAAGCCCCGTGTGCGCATCATCCGCATGCGCAAAGTCCCATTCATGGACTCCACCGGGTTACATAACCTTGAAAGCCTGCTGCGTCTTTCGCAGGCAGAGGGCATACATCTCATCCTTTCGGGGGTGAACCTCAAAGTGCGGGGCGTGCTGACCAAAGCCGGCTTTGACGGTAAGATAGGCGAAGAGAATATTTGCAGCAACATCAACGAAGCTTTGGAAAAAGCTTCCGGGAGAGTATAACCCCGCTGCCGGAAGCCGGCGTCTATTTGAATCTCAGGATCATAAAGACATACTCATCATCCCCGGTCAGGCGGTCTGTCACCTCCTTAAGCCTGCCGCTTAGTTTGTTTTCCGCATTGGCTGCGTGCAGTTCCGATGCGCTCAAAGCGATGACACCTGTTTGCGGGTTGCGGGTTTTATCAATAACAGATGGGCCGAGTATCACTTCCCTGCCTTTATAGTCATCCATACGGACATTGGTCTGAAAGAACTCTCCTGACCGTTTTTCCATCAGGTAGCCTTTAGTCTGGAACCCTTTTGAAGCATTCCGGTCCCAGTCCGGCTTTTCTGTTGAAAAGAATAAATATTTGCCTGTTTCCAGCCAGCTATGGAGAAGTACTTTGGCTTCCATTTTCTGAATGGACGGGGTTCGCACCAGCACGGGAATAAGTTCGTGCTCAGGCGTAAAACGGTAAACCGTGTCCGAAGAATACTCCGTCAACAGATAATCTTTACCATTGCGGACAGCAAAGTATGCTTCTGCAATAGTCACTCCGGCACCTTGTACAAATATCAAATCCACTCTTTCCTTGTAAGGAATGCGGAGGCCTTCTGGCGAGCCATCATGTTTGGATATAAAGATGAAAGAAGTATCCTGCATGTGCCCTCCGAACGAAAAGACATTAAACAACAAACGCTCCTCATCATAATCATACAGAGCATTTGTTCCATTCGGATATAAATCTCCATTGAATGGAAGTTCGCGTTTGAACGTACCGTCTCTGCCATATACTTTTATTGCAACAGGATAGTCCAAAATAAAAAGTTCATCTTTTGCTTCCGAATAAACAGAAATAACAGGTAAATTATATTCTCCGGGACCATTCCCGCGCCGGCTTACCTTGCTGACCGGCTTACCTGTAGTCCGGCTGAAAAACAAAAACTCATCTCTATTTTTGCAAACAAAGAAGCTATCCGTCATTGACACAAGACCGTAAAACAAATAATCGTCGTCTATCTCCAATGTAAGATATTCTATATCGGCAATGTCCCGTATATCTAATGTCTTTACCGGGAAGTTCCCGTTTACATCAAATACTATTAAATCGTTCGACGCGCCTTTGTTACAGGACGACAACAATAAGCACAGGAGTAGTATAAAGCTTGTTGTCAAAATGTGTGGTTTCATGTGGTGGTGGTTTTCGTTGTTTTTGATTTTATGGTTTGCACCTGTTTAGTGTGAGTTGATATAAGAAATCTGTATAAAAGTTAGCAAAAGAAAGAATAAACAGTTATTTTTATAATACTAATTAATAAATGATTAGCTAAAAATACTCTCTCATACCAACCGTTAACGAAGTTACAGAAACTTTCTATCCAAGCGATGATTTTTCGAAAGAATTTGGTATTACCTTCAAAAAACATGTTCTACAGAAAGATAACGGCATAAAGCACCGAAATAAGCCAAACAGGCTCAGCGACAGTGAAGTTATGACTATATTCTTATTAGTCTTTCATTTAAGCAGTATACGAAACCTGAAAGCTTTCTGTCTGTTCTATGTTTGCAAACACATGAGAGATGAATTCCCCAATTTGGTTTCTTACAACCGGTTTGTGGAACTTCAACAAAGGGTTAATTCTTTCCGGGGTATTATCTGTCCACGCTTTATACGATAAATTTTGGTTGCCGGACGGCGTCAGGTTCTTTGTTTATGGTAGAGGGACCAAACCGTCTATCGGGGCTATTATCTCTGTATTTCCTGAATGAAGTGCAGATGATTCCAGGGAATTTTCTCCCGGCCTGATTTACGGCGAAAGTATGACCCCTGATATTACCAACCCTCACGGATTGATACATGTTACAGGTATTTAATCGTTTCCGTTCGCTTTTGCCGGGCCCCGGGGTCGAAAGCGGGGCGCCTGTTATGTCCATATTACACTAGGCGTTAAGAGAGTTTCCTGCCGCGCGGGCAACGGTGTGGCGCCAACACTGGCAACAGTATGGAGCTAACGCTTGCGCCAGTGTGGAGCTAACGCTGGCTCCGGTGTGGAGCTAATGCTGGCTCCGGTATGGAGCAAGTGCTTGCACCGGTATGGAGCAAGTGCTTGCGCCGGTATGGAGCAAGTGCTTGCACCGGTATGGAGCAAGTGCTTGCGCCGGTGTGGAGCAAGTGCTTGCACCGATATGTAGCAAGTGCTTGCGCCAGTGTGTAGCTAATGCTTGCTACAGTGTGGTGCTAATGCTTGCTACAGTGTGGTGCCAATATTGGCAACGGTGTGGTGCCAATGCTGGCAACGGTGTGGTGCCAATGCTGGCAACGGTGTGGTGCCAATGCTGGCAACAGTGTGGTGCCAACGCTGGCTACAGTGTGGTGCCAATGCTGGCAACGGTGTGGTGCCAATGCTGGCTACAGTGTGGTGCCAACGCTTGCTACAGTGTGGTGCCAACGCTTGCTACAGTGTGGTGCCAACGCTTGCTACAGTGTGGTGCCAATGCTGGCTACAGTGTGGTGCCAACGCTGGCTACAGTGTGGTGCCAATGCAGGCAACGGTGTGGTGCCAACGCAGGCAACGGTGTGGTGCCAACGCTGGCAACAGTGTGGAGTAAGCGCCTGCTCCAGTGTATGCTTAACGTTGAGCATTGGCACAGAGCATGTTGAAGGACAATTGAAGGACAACGGCTGTCAGGGGAAAAAACTAACGTTAAAAAAGAGTAAGCAAAAGCGCCTCTATCTCTCCGGTTATCTCAGTGGCCGGAGAAGAGTAGTTGTTCACGATGATGGCGAGGGCGTATTGTCTGTTTCCTTTTGCGATGTAACCGGCGTAGGCCCTGACGCTGCTCATTCCGCCACTCTTGATAAGGGCCTTTCCTTCAAGGTGGGTATTCCTGAGGAAGCTGGATACCGAACCTTCCTGCCCGGCCCGGGGAAGGGAAGCGATAAAGGCGTCGCTCTCGTCGGACCCGGAGGCCATGTAGACAAGGAGTTCGCAGATGAAGGAAGCCGTCGTTTTGCTGGCTGCCGCCAGTCCGCTGCCGTCGAACATCCGGAGCGAGGAAACGTCAAGACCTTTAGACTGCCAGTGCGAGCGCACGGCCCGGACGCCGCGACCGGCGGTGGAGACGGCCTCACCCCTCGCCGGCTGTGGAGTGTACGTTACGCCAATGGTCTTCAGGAGGGCGTCGGCGTACAGGTTGTGGCTCCTTTCGTTAGTTATGCGCACGATGCTGCGCAGGGCAGGTGAGTAGGTAGTGGCAAGTGTGCGGCGTTTCGTCCGCGGGGAGTTCCCCTCCTCTTCAAGCAGGCGGAAGCTGGCGGCCTGGCCTTCAACTGTTATCCCGGCCTGCCTGAGACGGTCGTGCATGTATTGGGCGAGGAAGAGGGGCGGGTCTGGTATATCGCCACGCAACTGCACCTGCTTCCTGTTTGCCGGCAGGACGCCGTAGAGGTAGCGGTCGGCAGAAAAGGGCGCGCCGACTATGTAGGCGCTGTCTGTAGCGACCGGGGCGGATGTGAGGTAGTTGTGGAAACGCAGTGACCTGACCTGCGGCTGGCATGATACTATCGCCGGCTTCTGTCCCGCGGGGCCGGTGGTTAACAGTAGGCGGTAGGTGTTATCGAAGACCGACAGTCCGTAGCTGCCTGCGGCGTAATAGCTTCCGAGGTCTTCGTACAGCCATTTGGGCGATACGCCTTCGGTGTCAAAGATGCTTTCGTCGGCTATGACGGAACCGCGTATACGCCGGATGCCTTTTTCTTCCAGCGCAGCGATCCACCGGGGGGCGAAGGTGTTCCGGTCGGGCGTGTAGCTGCTGCGGTTGGGCGCAAAGTGTGATGATCCGAGCGTAGGGTCTCCGCTCCCTCTGATATACAGGTTGCCTGTCAGGTCGGCGCCGTCGATTGCGCCGTCGTATTCCAGTGTGGTGGCGAAGCGGTAGTCGGAGCCAAGCAGTTCGAGGGCCGCCGCCGTAGTTACGAGCTTCAGCACCGAAGCAGGCGTCAGCTCGCGGCCGGCGTCGTAGGAGTACAGCGTGTCGCCGCTGTTCAGGTCCCTTATCATGAGCGAGAGCGAAGCTCCTTTCATGCTCCTGTGGTTTACGAATTGCCTTATGGCCTGATGGGTTTGGGCGTTGCCCGCGGGCGGCAGGAGACACGTGAAGAGGGTGACTATTATTGCCAAAGATTTGTTACACATATGTTTCCTTTATTTTACCTTTGCTCGCACGCAAAGATAAAAAAGATAAAAGAATATGACTCCTATGTTTGACAGGCCTTTTACGTTTGACCGTGTTGTACGCATACTGTTCGGCGTAGTCACGGTGGGGTTCCTTGTTTATTTGCTGGCGTTGCTTCGCAATGCGCTCCTGCCTTTTCTTATCGCCTGGCTGATGGCGTACATAACCCAGCCTTTTGTCAGGTTCTTTCAATACAGGCTGAGGTTAAAGAACCGGGCGCTGGCTGTCGCGGCCGTACTTGCTTCGCTTTTACTGGTAGCCGTACTGGCATTTCTGCTTGTCGTGCCTTCAATAATAGGAGAGATAGATGGAACGTTGAGGCTGATACGCGAGCAGAATCAGTCGCCTGACGGGTATATACCTTTCATCCCGGAAGAATGGCAGGTTTACATCCGCCATAACATCAACCTTGAACAGTTGACGGAGTTGTTCAGCAAAGATAATTTCAGCGGCATTCTGAAAGAGGTAGCGCCCAGGCTATGGTTCATACTGTCCAATACCTTCTCTGTCCTGCTGAGCGTCACCATTATATTCATCATCCTGCTGTACTTTATCTTTATTTTGCTGGATTACGAGAAGATAAACAACGGATGGATAAGGCTTATACCGCAAAAGTACCGTCCGTTCATACAGGGACTGGCCGGAGATGTGGAGAGTAGCATGAACCGCTATTTCAGAGGACAGTCACTGGTGGCCCTGTGCGTCGGCATATTGTTTGCCATAGGGTTCAGGATCATCGGACTGCCGCTTGGCGTCACGCTCGGGCTTTTCCTCGGCATATTAAACCTTGTGCCTTACCTGCAGGTCATCGGGTTAGTTCCCATAATACTGCTAAGCCTGCTGAAGTCGGCCGCAACGGGCGATAATCTCTGGATCATCTTTGCACTGTCCCTGCTGGTACTGGTCATTGTGCAGGCGATTCAGGACTTATTCCTTGTTCCCAAGATAATGGGCAAGGCTATGGGACTGAATCCGGCGATCATCTTACTGTCATTATCCATATGGGGTTCGCTGCTTGGATTCATCGGACTGATAATAGCCCTGCCCTTAACCACGCTTTGCCTCTCGTACTATAAGCGTTTCATTCTGATGGAGGTAAAGCCCGAAGCGGAGAAGGACTCCCCATAAAGAACGCACGATTTTACCGCCTGTGCGAAGTGTGCATAGTCCAAAAAAAGACATGAAAATATTGTATATATGGAAATATATCTTACTTTTGCACGCGCCTTCAAAAATGGCGCAAGCCCGATTTGCTAGCTCAGCCGGTAGAGCACATCCCTTTTAAGGATGGGGTCCTGGGTTCGAATCCCAGGCAAATCACTTGTAAGTCTCTGAAATCAGGGACTTTTTCATTTTCATGTTATCCACTCTAAGGCAAAAACGCCGTAATGTCGCACCACGGCGTTTTAATACGTCAGATAGCCGAATTTGGCAAGATAAAGACCTTTGCCGATGTTACGTACACGAACATAGCAGAGTTTGACGGCTTCCTGCGCCGGACTATACAGTCACAACCCGTGCTGTACAAAAGGCACAATACATTCAAATCCTACATAGTAGACGCCATTAACCGGGGCCTTTGCAAGTCCAACCCCTATATAAAGTTCTTCTTCATCTACGAACAACTCTAAGTTTCCTTTGACTTGACGTAAAGTTACACCCCTGCAATGATCAAATACCGCTGTGAGCGGTAATTGGGAAACGAAGTCAGGAAAAGACCAAAGTAGAACAAAAATCGCTCCCGTCTGATCTTTTTCGAACGGGAGCAATTCTAAACAATACGTAAGTGAGTGATGTTATTCTTTGCTTTTATCTGCCACTTTATCCATCATATTAAGTTCTCCGACGTTCTTACGGTTAGCATAGATACGTTCAAATTCATCTTTTGTTCCAACAATCAGTTTGTCATAATCACGCTGGCCGGTACCTGCGGGAATGAGATGACCGCATATAACGTTTTCTTTTAAGCCTTCCAGACGATCAACTTTTCCGTTTATGGCAGCTTCGTTCAGAACTTTCGTCGTTTCCTGGAAAGAGGCGGCCGACATAAAGCTGTTGGTCTGCAATGCAGCGCGGGTGATCCCTTGCAGTATCTGGTTTGCGGTAGCGGGAACTGCATCGCGTACTTCTACCAATTTCAGGTCGCGGCGTTTCAACATGCTGTTCTCATCTCTCAGTTTGCGCGCGGTAATGATTTGTCCGGCTTGCAACGTTTGAGAATCACCGGCTTCTTTTACCACTTTCTTTCCCCAGATACGGTCGTTTTCGTCCATCACATCCAACTTATCCACAACCTGCTGCTCAAGGAAACGAGTATCTCCCGGTTCAACGACTTCCACCTTACGCATCATTTGGCGAACGATTACCTCAAAATGTTTATCGTTGATTTTCACACCTTGTAAACGATAGACGTCCTGCACTTCGTTGACGATGTATTCCTGCACAGCAGTAGGTCCTTTTATGGCAAGTATATCCGACGGAGTAATAGCACCATCGGACAAAGGCATACCGGCACGAATATAGTCGTTTTCCTGAACCAGAAGCTGCTTGGAAAGCGGTACCATGTATTTCTTTACTTCACCCAATTTGGAGGTTACAGTGATTTCACGATTACCGCGTTTGATCTTGCCAAAACCAACCTCTCCGTCAATTTCTGCTACGACAGCGGGATTTGACGGATTACGGGCTTCAAACAATTCAGTAACACGGGGAAGACCTCCGGTGATATCCCCTGTTTTACCTACCGCGCGCGGCATTTTCACCAGCACTTCTCCTGCTTTGACAAAGTCGCCGTTTTCCTTCACCACGTGAGCGCCTAAAGGCAGGGAGTAGTTTTTCAGATAGTTATCCTCCTCATCTACTATATGTACTACAGGCGCTTTAGTCTTATCTTTGGGTTCAATTATAATCTTTTCTTTTAAACCGGTTGTTTCGTCGCTTTCCACCGTATAGGTAATACCTTCAATAACGCTTTCAAACTCAATTTTACCAGCCACTTCAGATACAATCACAGCGTTGAACGGATCCCATTCAATGATGACATCTCCCTTCTTTACCATGTCTCCATGATTGAAATATAATTTGGAGCCGTACGGTATATTGTGCGTCAGTAAAACGATCTTAGTATTCGGATCGACAATACGCATTTCAGCCAGACGACTAACAACTACCTGATATTTATTCCCTAAAGCATCTATAGAAGTCACGGCGCGAAGTTCATCAATCTCTAATATGCCGTCATACTTGGAGTTGATACTGTTTTCCGTTGCTATATTGGAAGCGATACCTCCTACGTGGAAAGTACGTAGCGTAAGTTGCGTCCCGGGTTCTCCGATTGACTGTGCGGCAATGACACCTACCACTTCTCCTTTTTGAACCATTTGTCCGGTAGCCAGATTACGCCCGTAGCACTTGGCGCAAACACCTTTCTTTGACTCACAGGTAAGTACAGAACGGATTTCAACGCTCTCAATAGGAGACTCCTGTATTTTCCTTGCAGCGTCTTCACGAATTTCTTCACCTGATTCTACGATTAGTTCGCCGGTTAATGGGTGTTGAATATCGTGTACCGACACACGTCCCAAAATACGCTCATACAAAGATGCTATAACCTCTTCATTGTTCTTAAGTTCAGTACAAACAAGTCCGCGTAACGTACCACAGTCTTCCTCATTAATGATCACATCGTGTGAAACGTCCACCAGGCGGCGGGTAAGGTATCCTGCGTCAGCCGTTTTCAATGCCGTATCCGCCAAACCCTTGCGAGCACCGTGCGTAGAAATGAAATATTCCAGCACCGACAGACCCTCCTTGAAATTTGATAGAATCGGGTTTTCAATAATTTGACCTCCTTCTGCACCACTCTTTTGCGGCTTGGCCATCAACCCGCGCATGCCGGAAAGCTGGCGAATCTGTTCTTTTGAACCGCGTGCGCCGGAATCCATCATCATAAATACGGAGTTGAAACCTTCATTATCAGCCGTAAGTTTTTTTATCAGGATTTCAGACAACCGGCTATTTACGTGTGTCCATGTATCAATAATCTGATTATAACGTTCGTTGAACGTTATGAACCCCATACTGTAATTAGCCAAAATTTGCTCTACTTCCTGATAACCGTCTTCCACCAATTTATCTTTTTCTTCTGGGATAAGCACGTCTGACAGGTTGAACGATAATCCTCCCTTGAATGCCATATGATATCCCAGGTTTTTAATATCATCCAAGAATTGGGCTGTACGGGCGACCCCGCATGTTTTAATTACTTCGCCAATAATGTCACGAAGCGCTTTCTTTCCAAGTACTTCATTCACAAACCCTACTTTTTTGGGGACAAATTCATTTACCATCACGCGGCCCACCGAAGTTTCTACCATTTTTTTCTCAGTCGTTCCGTCTTCCGCCATGTTTTTTATATAAACTTTTACCGGAGCGTGGATGTCTACTTTTCCTTCATTATAAGCGATAGTAGCCTCTTCCACACCATAGAAAATCAGTCCTTCTCCTTTAGCTCCCGGACGCAGTTTTGTGATGTAGTACAACCCAAGTACCATATCTTGTGAAGGTACGGTAATAGGAGCGCCATTAGCCGGATTCAATATGTTGTGAGAAGCCAACATCAACATTTGCGCTTCCAGAACGGCTTCATTCCCCAGTGGAAGGTGAACAGCCATCTGGTCGCCATCAAAGTCGGCGTTAAAAGCCGTGCATGAAAGTGGATGCAATTGTATAGCCTTACCTTCTATCAGTTTAGGTTGAAATGCCTGAATACCCAAACGGTGCAAAGTCGGGGCGCGGTTAAGCAACACGGGATGTCCTTTCATTACATATTCCAGTATATCCCAGACAACAGGTTCCTTGCGGTCAACAATCTTCTTAGCCGACTTAACCGTTTTCACAATACCCCGTTCAATTAGTTTGCGAATAATGAAAGGTTTGTATAATTCGGCAGCCATATTCTTAGGAATACCACATTCATGCATCTTTAATTCCGGACCTACCACAATCACCGAACGGGCAGAATAATCTACACGTTTACCCAACAGGTTCTGACGGAAGCGTCCCTGCTTCCCCTTCAAACTATCGGAAAGTGATTTCAGAGGGCGGTTGGCATCTGTCTTTACCGCACTTGATTTACGGGAATTATCGAACAGCGAATCTACAGCCTCCTGAAGCATACGCTTTTCATTACGCAGAATCACTTCAGGCGCCTTGATATCAATCAGTCTCTTTAAACGGTTGTTACGTATAATAACGCGACGGTAAAGGTCATTCAGGTCGGAAGTAGCAAAGCGTCCCCCGTCAAGTGGTACTAATGGGCGTAATTCGGGAGGAATTACCGGGACTACTTTAACAATCATCCATTCCGGCTTATTAGGCCTGTTGCTGCGGTCTCTGGAAGAACGGAATGATTCAACTACCTGTAAGCGCTTTAAAGCCTCATTCTTTCGTTGTTGCGAGCTATCAGATTCCGCTCTATGGCGCAGATTGTAAGAAAGCGAGTCCAGGTCTAAGCGTGCCAACAATTCATAAATGGCCTCTGCACCAATCTTGGCAATAAACTTATTCGGGTCTGTATCTTCCAATAACTGGTTTTCTTTCGGCAGGTTGTCTATAATCTGCAGGTATTCTTCTTCCGATAACAAGTCTAATTCTTCAATAGAATTCACAGATCCTGGCTGGATAACCACGTATCGTTCATAATAAATTATAGAGTCTAATTTCTTGGTTGGAATACCTAATAAATAGCCGATTTTGTTAGGTAAAGACCGAAAATACCATATATGAGCCACAGGAACAACCAAGTGTATGTGCCCCATACGTTCACGGCGTACCTTCTTCTCTGTAACTTCCACACCGCAACGATCGCAAAAGATTCCCTTATAACGTATGCGTTTATATTTTCCGCAATGACATTCGTAATCCTTAATCGGGCCAAAAATACGTTCGCAGAATAATCCATCACGTTCAGGTTTGTACGTGCGATAGTTGATTGTTTCCGGTTTTAATACTTCTCCGCTCGAATTTTCAAGAATCTCTTCGGGCGAAGCTAAACCTATTGTTATTTTTGAAAAGTTACTCTTTATCTTATTTTCTTTTCTAAAAGCCATATTTTTTATTTATAAAGAGTTATCAGTTAATCAAGGGTGAAACTCAAACCAAGACCCCTCAATTCGTGAAGCAATACGTTCAGTGATTCGGGGATACCGGGATTAGGCATAGGTTCGCCTTTTACAATAGCTTCATACGCTTTGGAGCGTCCAATTACATCGTCAGATTTAATCGTGAGTATTTCTTGTAAGATGTGCGCAGCACCGAAAGCTTCCAGCGCCCAAACCTCCATTTCGCCGAAACGCTGACCGCCAAACTGGGCTTTACCGCCCAACGGTTGCTGGGTAATAAGCGAGTATGGGCCTATGGAACGAGCGTGCATCTTGTCATCCACCATGTGTCCTAGCTTAAGAAAATAAGTCACCCCTACCGTCGCCGGCTGATCAAAGCGTTCACCGGTTCCTCCGTCATACAAGTATGTTTTACCATAACGTGGGATACCCGCTTTATCTGTCCAACTATTCAAATCGTCTAATGAGGCACCGTCAAATATAGGAGTAGCAAACTTGACGTTCATCGTTTGACCTGCCCATCCCAGCACGGCTTCGAATATCTGTCCCAGATTCATGCGCGAAGGCACACCCAATGGATTTAAGCATATATCAACAGGTGTGCCGTCTTCAAGGAAAGGCATATCTTCCTGACGAACAATTTTGGAAACAATACCCTTGTTTCCATGTCGTCCAGCCATCTTGTCACCCACTTGTATCTTGCGTTTCTTGGCAATATATACTTTAGCCATTTGTACAATACCTGTGGGTAACTCGTCGCCAATAGTTAGATCAAATTTTTTACGCCTCAACTCTGCGTCTAATTCTTTGTATTTCTTAAGGTAGTTTAGAATAACCTCTTTTATTAAATCATTCTTTGCTGCATCTGTTGTCCATTTGCTTACCTGGATAGCATTGTAATCCAAGTTTTCCAATTCTTTACGTGTGAATTTGACACCTTTTGCAATTACCTCAATGTTCATGTAATCCTTCACCCCTTGGGATACTTTACCTCCGGTAAGGATCATGAGTTTATCTACAAGCAGGGCTTTCAGCGTAGCCATTTTAGATTCGTATTCTTCGTCCAGTTTTGGAAGAATTGCCTTGTCTGTTAGTCTAGATTTACGCTTCTTAACAGCTTTAGAGAACAGACTTGTCTCAATAACGACGCCGTGTAACGACGGTGTAGCTTTCAAAGAAGCATCTTTCACGTCGCCCGCTTTATCGCCAAATATGGCGCGTAAAAGTTTTTCTTCCGGTGAGGGATCAGATTCGCCTTTCGGGGTGATTTTTCCGATCAATATATCTCCAGGTTCAATGCGAGCGCCAACACGAACAATACCTCTTTCATCCAAATCACGGGTTGCTTCCTCGCTTACGTTGGGTATGTCGGATGTAAGTTCTTCCATCCCACGCTTGGTTTCACGTACTTCCAGTATATATTCATCCACATGTATGGAAGTAAAAAAGTCTTCGCGTACCATACGTTCGTTTAATACAATAGCATCTTCGTAATTATATCCTTTCCAAGGCATATATGCGACCTTCACATTGCGGCCTAATGCCAATTCTCCATTTTGGGTAGAATAGCCTTCTGTCAGTATCTGACCGGTTTTGACCTGATCTCCACGTTGACATATCGGACGCATGTCGACTGTCGTACTTTGGTTAGTCTTTCTCCATTTCGGTATATAATATGTATGAATCGCATCTTCAAAGCTAACAAAATCCTCTGTCTCCGTGCGATTATATTTTATCTTTATGCAGGTTGAATCAACAAACACTACCTCGCCGTCGTGTTTAGCAATGATTTGCGTACGTGAATCCTTTGCTACTTGGGCTTCTATTCCCGTACCTACGATAGGAGCTTCAGGTCGTAACAAAGGGACTGCTTGACGCATCATGTTTGATCCCATCAAGGCACGGTTTGCGTCGTCGTGCTCAAGGAATGGGATTAAAGAGGCTGCAATAGAGGCGATCTGTGTCGGCGATACGTCCATTAAATTGACATCTGATGGAGTCACTTGTGGAAAATCAGCTTCTAATCGTGATTTTACTCTTTCGCGAATAAATATACCATCGTTATTTAACGGTGCATTACCCTGAGCAATTGTCATTCTTTCCTCTTCTTCTGCGGTATAATACTTCAAACCTTCGTCTGAGAAATCCACCTTGCCATTTTCTACTCGTCTATAAGGCGTTGATATAAAGCCGAGGTCATTAATCTTTGCATATACGCACATAGACGAGATCAAACCGATATTTGGGCCCTCCGGCGTTTCGATCGGACAGAGACGCCCATAGTGTGTATAGTGAACATCTCGAACCTCAAATCCAGCCCGTTCTCTCGACAGCCCACCCGGGCCCAAAGCTGACAATCGACGTTTATTTGTAATCTCAGCTAATGGGTTAGTCTGATCCATAAATTGCGACAATGCATTTGTCCCGAAGAACGAGTTAACCACAGAAGAAATAGTCTTCGCATTGATCAAATCTATTGGGGTAAACACCTCATTATCCCTCACATTCATTCGCTCACGGACAGTACGCGACATTCGGGCCAATCCTATACCGAATTGATTATACAACTGCTCTCCCACCGTACGTACACGGCGATTGCTCAAATGGTCAATATCATCGACGATAGCCTTTGAGTTGATTAACTCAATCAAATACTTGATAATTTCAATTATATCCTCTTTTGTCAATACTTTAATATCTTCACTGGTCGTAAGTCCGAGTTTTTTATTGATTCGGTAACGCCCTACTTCACCCAGATCGTAACGTTTTTCTGAAAAAAACAGGTTGGTTATTACTTCGCGGGCGCTTGCTTCGTCAGCAGGTTCTGCATTTCTGAGTTGCCTGTAAATATACAGCACTGCTTCTTTCTCTGAATTACTCGGGTCTTTTTGCAGGGTATTGTATATGATAGCATAATCAGAAAGATTCTGGTCATCACGATGTAAAAGTACATTCTGTGTACCTGATTCTATAATAGCTTCAATATTGTTATTATCTAATACTGATTCACGGTCGATGATGACATCATTGCGTTCAATAGATACTACTTCTCCTGTATCTTCATCCACAAAGTCTTCCACCCATG
Source organism: Tannerellaceae bacterium (assembly GCA_031266215.1). Classification (GTDB taxonomy): domain Bacteria; phylum Bacteroidota; class Bacteroidia; order Bacteroidales; family Tannerellaceae; genus DFXE01. The sequence continues at coordinate 19,529 of JAISBL010000069.1, forward strand.
TTTTCAATACACGGGCAGCCAATTTACGTCCATTTAGTTTCTTTAGATTTGATTTGGAGACTTTTACCTCTTCGGCTAGATTAAAGATTTCTAGAATATCTTTATCGCTTTCAAAACCTATCGCTCGTAAAAGCGTTGTGACTGGCAGTTTCTTTTTACGGTCAATGTATGCGTACATTATGTTATTAATGTCAGTAGCAAACTCAATCCATGAGCCCTTGAACGGAATAATACGTGCCGAATACAATTTTGTGCCGTTCGCATGTATACTTTGTCCAAAGAACACTCCAGGCGAACGGTGCAATTGTGAAACGACAACTCGCTCCGCACCATTGATAACGAAAGTACCCCTTTCTGTCATAAACGGAATCGGTCCCAGATAAACGTCTTGTGCCACAGTATCAAAATCTTCATGATCCGGATCCGTACAGTACAATTTTAATTTGGCTTTTAATGGCACGCTATAAGTTAGTCCACGCGCAATACACTCGTCGATAGTGTAACGCGGTGGATCTATGTAATAGTCTAAGAACTCCAACACAAAATTATTACGTGTATCCGCTATAGGAAAATTTTCTGCAAACACTTTATACAATCCCTCCTTTTTTCTTTTTTCCGGAGGCGTGTCAATTTGGAGAAAGTCTTGGAATGACTTTAATTGTACTTCGAGAAAGTCCGGATATGGAAGTGGATTCTTAATCGATGCAAAATTAACTCTTTTATTTTCAGATGTTGAAGACATTTAGTATGGGATTTGTTGAACTTATTGAAAATATAGACATAAAAAGGTTAAGAATCTACTCATTAGCGAAGATTCTTAACCAATCATCTGGATACCAGATATAGATGCTATTTAAGCTCAATTTCGGCTCCAGCTTCTTCCAAGCTTTTCTTTAATCCTTCTGCATCAGCTTTAGCAATACCTTCTTTTATGATATTAGGTGCTCCATCTACCAAATCTTTAGCCTCTTTCAAGCCAAGACCAGTCAACTCTTTTACTAGTTTAACGATTGCCAATTTATTTGCACCTGGCGCTTTCAATACTACGTCGAATGAAGTTTTTTCTTCAGCTGCTTCAGCCGCAGTACCGGCAGCAGGAGCGGCTACAGCCACAGTTGCTGCAGCGGGTTCAATACCATATTCTTCTTTAAGGATCGTAGCCAGTTCACTAACTTCTTTTACAGTCAAGTTTACTAATTGTTCAGCAAAAGCTTTCAAATCTGCCATTTTTGTATGATTTAAATGATTTTTATTTACTATAAATTATCGTTCTTCCAAAGTCTTTAGTACTCCGAGAATCGTTTGCCCTGATGATTGCAGGGCGGAGACAACGTTTTTCATAGGAGATTGTAGCAAAGCGATAACATCTCCAATAAGTTCGCTCTTGCTCTTGATATTTACCAAAGTATCCAAAAACTCGGTACCGATATAAAAGCTTTCTTGTACATAAGCAGCTTTCAGTTTAGGTTTTACATCCTCTTTGCCCTTAGCTATTTTGGTAAATTCTTTTATTAGACGAGCAGGCACATTAGCCACATGAGAAAACATTACAGCTGTATTGCCCTTCAAAGCTGTGTCCAGCAAAGAGGAGTCTACGCTTACATTTTCCAATGCTTTTTTCAGCAAGGTATTTTTTACAACAACCAATTTTACTTCCTGTTTGAAGCATTCTCTCCTCAATGCACTTGTTCTTTTTGCGTTAAGCGCCTCAATATCCGTCAGATAAAAATTAGGATATTCCTGAACAGTAGCAGTAAGTTGTTTTATAATTTCGCTTTTATCTCCCTTTTTCATCGTTCAATTGCTTTATTAATTTTCTTCAACTGATTTAGGGTCAATTTTAATACCCATACTCATCGTACTTGAAAGATAAATGCTCTTTATGTATGTACCTTTTGCTGCAGAGGGTTTCAATTTGTTCAATGTTGAAACAAATTCTTTTGCGTTTTCACGTATCTGATCAGGCTTGAAAGATACTTTTCCTACCGAAGTGTGGACAATTCCTGTCTTATCTACTTTAAAGTCAATTTTCCCTTGTTTGACTTCCTTCACCGCCTGTCCTACATCATTGGTGACCGTACCGCTTTTCGGGTTAGGCATTAGACCGCGAGGCCCTAATATCCTGCCTAAAACACCTATTTTACCCATGATGGAAGGCATGGTGATTATGACATCAATATCTGTCCATCCACCTTTAATCTTGTCTATGTATTCGTCTAATCCGACATAATCCGCACCTGCTGCATTTGCTTCGGCTTCCTTATCGGGGGTACATAATGCAAGAACCCTGACTTGTTTACCTGTTCCGTGAGGCAATGAAACCACTCCTCTCACCATCTGATTTGCTTTACGGGGGTCAACACCTAAGCGGACGTCTACATCAATGGAGGCATCAAATTTGGTAGTAGAAATTTCTTTTACCAATGTGGAAGCCTCTTTAAGAGTATACGCTTTCCCGACTTCAATCTTGCCCAAAACCAGTTTCTGATTTTTTGTAAGTTTACTCATCTCAATTGAAGTTTTTTAATTATTATCCGGAAATGTCCCTTTAACAGTGATACCCATACTTCTAGCCGTCCCTGCAATCATTTTCATGGCAGCTTCAACTGTAAAGCAGTTTAAATCTACAAGCTTGTCTTCTGCTATTACTTTCACTTGATCCCAAGCGATTTCCGCTACTTTTTTGCGGTTCGGCTCAGCAGAGCCTCCTTTTAATTTAGATACTTCCATTAACTGGATAGGTACAGGAGGCGTTTTGACAACAAAATCAAAAGATTTATCGGCATAGTAAGTTATTACCACTGGCAATATTTTACCGCCTTTGTCTTGGGTCCTGGCATTGAACTGCTTGCAAAATTCCATAATATTAATACCTTTGGAACCTAATGCGGGTCCTACCGGCGGAGAAGGGTTTGCTGCTCCTCCTTTAATCTGCAATTTGATTTGTCCTGCAATTTCTTTTGCCATTTTTCTGAAATTTTAGATATATTACACCAACAACAGAAAGACTATATTTCGCTTCGTAACAAGCGTTTATTATTCTTTCTCAACTTGCATATAACCTAACTCAAGCGGAGTTTTCCGTCCGAAGATTTTAACCATCACTTTCAGTTTCTTTTTCTCGGCATGAACTTCTTCTATAACGCCAGTGAAGCCGTTGAATGGCCCGAAGGTCACTTTCACATTTTCTCCAACATAATACTGAATATCCAAATCACCTTGCTGCTCCTGCAATTCGTCTACCGTTCCTAAGATACGATTGACTTCAGTGGGACGCAAAGGCTCCGGATTATCCGAGCCGCCAAGAAATCCTATGACGTTAGGTATGTTTCTTAAACGATGTGCTACTTCACCTACCAAAATGGCTTCTATCAACACGTAACCTGGAAGATATGCTCTTTCTTTCATCACCTTTTTCCCATTGCGCACAATAAATGTTTTTTCGGTAGGAATTAATACCTGCGATACATATTCCCCTAAGTCTGTATTTTTCAATTCAGCTTCCAGATATTCTCTAACTTTATTCTCTTTGCCACTAATGGCTCGCAGAACATAAAATCTTTTTTCAGCGTCAGACATATCTTCTTACTTATTCGCTGATATTAATACAACGCACTGTAAAATAGCCGCATAATATTCTCAAAGCCCAAATCTACCACAAAAATAAGCACTGCTATTATAAGGGAAGCAAACATAACAACCACAGCACTATTAGATAATTCTATCCTTGTAGGCCAAGAAACTTTATAAACAAGTTCGTTATAAGATTCTTTAAAATAATTCAAAATTTTCTTCATCTGAATCTATAAAATTTTTAGCACGGAAGGAGAGACTCGAACTCCCGACACCTGGTTTTGGAGACCAGCGCTCTACCAACTGAGCTACTTCCGTATATACTCCCCACTCCATTACAAAGAGCAGGAAGATTATATTTATATACCTAGTCTAATAATTCTGTAATCTGACCTGCACCTACAGTACGCCCTCCTTCACGGATGGCAAAACGTAAGCCCTCATTACATGCTACCGGGTAAATCAATTCGATAGTTATAGACACATTATCACCAGGCATAACCATTTCAGTTCCTTCGGGAAGCGTAATTTCACCCGTAACGTCCAAGGTGCGGATATAAAACTGGGGACGATATTTGTTGTGAAACGGAGTGTGACGGCCACCTTCCTCTTTTTTAAGTATATACACCTCTGCTTTTACCTTTGAATGAGGTTTTACCTTGTTAGGATGTGTGATTACCATACCACGTTTCACTTCGTTCTTATCGATACCGCGAAGCAACAAACCTACGTTGTCACCGGCCTGGCCTTCATCCAATATCTTACGGAACATCTCAACGCCAGTAACAACTGATTTTTTCCCTTCAGAGCCTAAACCAATTATCTGGATTTCTTCTCCTGTTCTGATGATACCTGTTTCTATACGGCCAGTAGCCACTGTTCCACGTCCTGTTATAGAGAATACGTCTTCAACGGGCATAAGAAAAGGTTTGTCTATTTCGCGCGGAGGTAACGGAATCCATGAATCGCATGCGTCCATAAGTTCTACTATTTTTTCTTCCCATTGAGGATCTCCATTAAGACCTCCCAAAGCAGAACCGCGTATAACTGGAGTATTATCTCCGTCGAAATTATAGAATGAAAGGAGTTCTCTCATTTCCATCTCAACAAGTTCTAACATCTCTTCGTCATCTACCGAATCACACTTATTCATGAACACGACCAATTTAGGTACATTTACCTGGCGAGCCAAGAGGATGTGCTCACGCGTTTGAGGCATCGGCCCATCGGTAGCAGCCACAACAATGATAGCACCATCCATTTGGGCAGCCCCAGTTACCATGTTTTTAACATAGTCAGCGTGTCCCGGACAGTCAACGTGTGCATAGTGACGGTTAGCAGTCTGATATTCTACGTGAGCAGTGTTGATTGTTATACCTCTTTCTTTTTCTTCCGGAGCATTATCGATAGAATCGAATGAACGGATTTCAGAGAGACCCCTCTTTGCCAATACTGTTGTAATAGCAGCGGTCAACGTCGTTTTACCATGGTCAACATGGCCGATTGTGCCAATGTTTACGTGGGGTTTCGATCTGTCAAATTTTTCTTTTGCCATAGCTTAATTTGTTCTTTATTTAATTAAATGTACATAATCTACTCCTTAACGCTGCCTAAACACTGAGCCGGTGCCGAGACTTGAACTCGGGACCTCTTCCTTACCAAGGAAGTGCTCTACCGCTGAGCTACACAGGCAAACATTAAGAGCGGAAGACGGGACTCAAACCCGCGACCCTCAGCTTGGAAGGCTAATGCTCTATCAACTGAGCTACTTCCGCATCTTGTGGGCAGTGATGGATTCGAACCACCGAAGGCGTAAGCCAGCTGAGTTACAGTCAGCCCCATTTGGCCACTCTGGTAACTGCCCTTTTATTACTTTGCTCAATGAATGCCGAGCCTCTTGTCGGATTCGAACCAACGACCCCGAGATTACAAATCACGTGCTCTGGCCAACTGAGCTAAAGAGGCATTATATAAAAACAGCCATTTCACCTTCTATAAAGCGAAACGGCTGCGAATTTAGCTATTATTTCTTAGACGCCAAAAATATCGAAGTTTTTTTTATCGACTCCGGCTTTTTCTTTGAAGCGGCTTTTTCTTTGAATTTAAGTAGCTGTTTGGATAATGCTTCGCAACATTCGTCTGTCGCACCTTCAAACGTATCATTTATTTTTTCGGCAAAAAGCTCACCATTTTTAATTTTCAGTTTCATCGACACATGCTTATTTTGCGCTGTCTCTGGTTTAATCACTTTAAGCGTAATCTCGGCCAGCTGGATACTATCGAAATATTGTTCAAGTTTAGATACCTTTTTCTGAACAAATGCTTCCAACTTTGCAGTTGCATCAAAATGGATCGAATGAATTCTAATGTCCATAAAAACCTCCTTTTTTTGCTCTTGGATGAGCATGATACATTTTTTTTAACTCTTCAAAAGTCGTATGTGTATAAACACAGGTTGAGGCCAGAGTGCTGTGTCCTAAAAGTTCTTTTACAGCATTCAGCTCTGCTCCGTTGTTCAGCATACTAGTTGCAAACGAATGTCTCAATACGTGTGGACTGCGTTTAGACAATGTTGATATTTTCGACAAATTTTTATTTACTATATCATATACCATTCCTGCAGAGAGTGGCTCGCCGTTTTTCCGCACGAAAAACCATTCGCTGCTTCCACCTATTTTACGATTCCGAATGTCGATATACACAAGTATCTTGTTTTTCAATCCATCGGCAAAAGGTATAAGCCGGTGTTTATTGCGTTTGCCAATCACGCGTAACAGTGAAGATTCATAGTCAACGTCAGCGTTTTTTATCCCTATCAATTCCGAGCGCCTCAGACCTGTGTCGTATAGCATCTCTAGGATAAGGCAGTTTCTCACGTCGTCAAAATCTCCTCCCAAACTCTCATCGTCCAACAATTGTTCCATTTCGCCTTCTCTGATGAAATGAGGCAATGAAGTTCCTGATTTTGGGCCGTTTACCAATCGTAACGGGTTTGCCGAAACAATTTTATGCCTGACAAGAAATCTAAAAAAGGACTTCAAAGAACTTAACTTGCGGTTTACGGAAGCCGGCGCTATTTTATTGTCCAACAAATATACGACCCAATTCCTAACAATATCAGAATCAATATCTCCAAGGGTAAACAAACTCCCGGTTTCTTTGTTCACAAAGGCTTTAAACTGTTCAATATCTTTAGTGTACGAAACAACAGTATGAGCAGAGTAATTCCGCTCATATTGTAAATAGTCTATAAATGAATCTATCAACCTATCCACATCACATCAACTTTTGGTACATGCAACGAATATAGACAATGGCATTTAACTAGACAAGTATTGAAGTATAATTTATTCTTCCGATTGTTGCAATTGCTGTACATAGATAGCCCGTATAGTCTGCTTTCTTTTCTCTACCGAAGGTTTGGAGAATGCCTGGCGGCTTCTCAATTCTTTTACAATACCTGTCTTTTCAAATTTTCTTTTGAACTTCTTAAGTGCTTTCTCGATATTTTCGCCTTCTTTTAATTGAACTACAATCATAAATTATATTTTTTTAATGTTATATTACTCATACTGCTACATGCCAAACGGGCGCAAAGTTATGTATTGTTTTGTGATAACCAAATTTTTAGACAGCAAACTTCAGGGCTGACGCATCTAATTTATCAGAAGTTTGCTGAGGCATTTATTATCCCATCCGGCTTTTAGAGCCTGTTTAAATTTCAATGAAATAAAAATATAAAGGTTTTCCGTATTCGCTGAACAGGTATTTTCTTTGAAGTGATGAAACTAAAAAGAAATGTATCAGACAAATTTAACGGAAACCCAGTGGCAATATATAAAGAAAGTGCTACATATCTAGGAAAGGAAGAGGAAATATTATTTGCGTAAGGTGTGGAATGGAATATTCTATCTGGTAAAAACCGATTGTCAGTGACGGATGCTTCCATCGGATTTCCCAGGTGTCAACCGGTTTACTATTATTATCTCAAATGGTCTGAATTATTGGATTTTGACTTATTGCTGAATGAATTACGAGAAAAAGTTCGTTCCAAACCCGGTTGGAATAAATAACCCACAGTTGGCATAATGGATAGCCGGAGTGTGCGTTGGTCAATAACTGTTCTTTAAACCCAAATTACGCATTAGGGATTTTGGCAGTTAAATCAATGGATATTCTCAACCGCTTACCACACGACGCTCTTCTCTTATTTTGCGCATGTTAGCCGGCAAAGGAGAATCATCAGAAAGGGAACGTTTGCGACTGGAAATGACCATCTCTGCTAATGTTTCTGCAGGAAACAGATTTGGTTCAGTCGCAATTTCCATTTCCGCTTTGATATGTTCGGCCAGTCCTCTGAAGCGTTCCACTTCTGAAGGTAAAACGGTCGCTACACGACGAAGCGTTTTCTGACGCACTTTATCTGAGTCGCGTACATTCTCTACAATGAGAATACTTACCTTACCGTTAGCCTGTGGCTGTGTCCTGACAAACATACGGCAAAGCTAAAACAAACACAGGAGTAATGCAAAGATTATTAACACTTTACGCTCCCAGACACTACAAATAGATTTCGGAAAAAATCAAATGATAAACTACTGCTAATCAATGATGGATTTATATGCGAAATGGGGATGACCATCAAAGCCAGGAAAAGGCTCCTGAGAACGGCTCTTCTGGCTACAAAACACTTTGGAGGGATACTCTCGGTTATACCGGAAGATCCCTCCAAACATTTTAATAGCGTGAAGTTGGAAATTAATCCTAAAGGCGCCGTCAGGGTTGCAGTAGCTGGCGGGCGGCCAGTACCAGGAACATGTAGTGCGAAGAGCCGCCGCCAAGGACGTATTCTACCTGTTGCCAGAGAAAGGGGAACTCAAGCAGTTCGGGGAAGTCGGGACGGATCAGGGCCGTACCCGATACTACGCCACCGGGAATGTAAGACCAGTCGGCGCGGTTAAGCCCGTATCCTACGGTTGCCGATTTGGCGCCTACGCCTGAGGCGAACGATGAGGTGTTGGAGCCCGGATGACATCCGAGGATGAAGTTAAGTGCGTTGTACACCATGTCGGGGCCGAAGACCTCAGGATATGCCTTGTGCAGGAAATAGTAGTGATAGCCAAGCTCCTGTATGTCCCATCCGGCTCCCCATATACGCGGACGGTAAGGGATACCGTAGGGCGTTTCAGCAGCCTGCTTTTCCAGTTGCTCGCGCAGGGCGGGCAGGGCACCGCGGATGGCTTTACTGAAGGCAGGGTCCTGCATGGCTTTCTCGGCGCGGGCGATGAACCATCCGATGCGCGAGAGGCTCTGCACGATAAAGTCAGTTTCAGACAGCAGGTAGTCTTTATACAGCTTTTCACCCGTTGTGAGGTATAGCTCGGTGGCGGCATGTACTTTAGCACCTTTTATAAATGGGTTTGGCACTTCGGTGACGCTGAATATCTCGCGGGCGGCCTGGAGCGACTGTAAGCTGAGCGTGTCGTTGAAACCCTTCAGCACGCGTGAGACGGCGGCAAGGTGGGCGGCGGTGGTCAGTTCGCGTGAGGGGTTGTTTTCGGTAAACACCCAGCGGTCGTCTTCATTACCAATAATGCCGTCGGTCATGGCTCCGGCGTCGCCCAAGAGGACGTACTGGCGGAGGTCATTACATATGATACCGCGGTAGAGGCGTCCCAGTGCGCGGTAAGCGCCTACTACGGATAGCGCGCCGTTCTCCACCTGCTGGAGCATGTCCGCCTTACCGTCTGGTTGATGTATCTCGGTCACTCTGTTGATCTGGTCTATCGATGTGGCGTCGTAGTCTACCCCGAAGGCTTCGTAGGCCAGGGCAAGGATATAGCTCTCGCCGGCTTGCGACTCTACGCGCAGGTCAAAGTCGCCGGCATCGTGCCAGCCGCCGATATTCAGTCCCGGAACTACTTCCCCGGGCTGGTATTTGGTTAGCGTGGACGGGCCTTGCACGTATCCGTCTATATGATTGAAGTTGACAGGCGCCATACGGGCGTCGTCCTCATGGCAGAGGTCGTGCCATACGCGGTACTTCTCATTCACCCTCATGTGACACATCTGTACCGGGAGGAAATACTCAAGCACCGGCTGCCAAGCGCCGCGCTCGTAGACATCGGCGGCGATGCGGAAAACGGATGAGAAGGAGGGGCCGTACTGCAACTGGTAGAGTCCTTCCTGTTTGACGGCGGAGAAGTCTACCTTGAGGTAGTTATAACGGAGGAACTGCCCCCATTCCTGTCCTGCGGGGAGGTTGACCTCTTCGCGCCCGTCCTGGGTGATGCGGTAGAGGTGTGGTTTTTCGCGTTTGACGTCACGCTTGTCAAGCTCTACGATTGCCACCTTGGGCTGGGCTGGGTGGTAACCGATCTGAGAGGTCTGTATGACGGCCGGGTAGAGCCAGTCGTTAACCACGGATGGCGTGATGACCCATTGTATGGCCCCGGAGGTGACGCCGGTGGGGATTTCGCTGCGCACCACGAACCATCCGTTGTTATGATTCATACGCCCGTCGTAGAGTTTAAGCTCCGCGCCACGGGTCTCGATGGTGAATTTGTTATATGGATCGTCGGGGCGAACGGTAAACCGCTTGCCTGTTGCATAAGGTTCAGATACAATATCGTCGGCCCTTATCGGGTTGTAACCGTGGTCGTGGCCCGAAAGCTGGCCGGCGTCGGCCAGCGGGTTGGGATTGAAACTTCCCGGATGCGCATGGTTGGATGACTGGGACAGAGTAGGGCCGTTGGCCTGCGGAGGGAAGATGCCCTGTTGGTTGTCCATAATCCAGGGCTTACCGAATAGTGCTCCGGGGAAAAGCTCAAGGTTGAAGCCGAGCTTGCCGGCAAACTCCTGCGGTACGGGACGGTCGAGGTCTACGGTCACTACGACGGCGGATCCCTGTCCCCTGACCGTGACGGTGTAGTTAAAGTAGAAATCGGGGTAGATCATCGGGTTAAAGCCCCTAAGGTGCCGCGAAGAGTCGGGGAAACTCAACAGTGTGGAAATTGTGTTGGCGGTAGCGTCGGGTGTGCGTTTGAGCTGCTTGGGTACGGGCTGCCACTGTCCCGGCGTAGGCTCAAAGCGAAGGTCTCCGCTTGTAGCAACACGGTTGCCGTGCATAATGATACTCACGCCGGCCTGATGGCCTTCGGGGTATATGTCGTCAAAAGCCATAACGTCAACTCCCTTGTTCTGGAAGTAACCCGCCTCGGCGTTGAGCCTGAACTCCTGCGCCTGTAACGGGGCGCACAGTAAAAGAAGGCCTGTAATAAGGCCCGGGAAATAAATAATCTTTTTCATCATGTTGTTATTAAATGGGAGGTTTACGGACTAAAAAAAAGAACGGAGGCTATCCGCCGGCGCGGGACTGCATACGGGGTGTGCGTTCGCGCTTTTGGATAACCTCCGCCGGTCATAGAATCATTAGATGATTTTTACACACAAAAGAATTGTCAGTAACCCGGATTCTGGTCGTCCTTCGTGAGGGCAGGATTCTTGTCTAGTTCTTCCTGCGGAATAGGATAAAGCTCACGGTAGGGCTGATGCGCATAGTCGCGTATAGTATGCGGGTTGGGAATATAAACGTCACTATATCCATTAGGATTGGTGCTTGCATTAAAGGTATAACCCGGTATATCCTGTCTCTGCAGCGGATCTGAGTTTTGCGGATATTCGGCGTCAAGGTACTCCTGAGCCATACCCGTGCGGCAGATGTCGTACCATAGTGAATACTCTATGAATAGCTCATGACGACGTTCGATGACGAGAGCCACCTTCCATGCCGGCGAGGTGTAGGGTTTATAACTGTAAGGGGTATAATACTCCATTTCCTCGTATATGGGAGAAAGCTGGTCGCCGCCTACCAGTCTGTTCAGTTTGCCTCCGATATTGCCGGGTGAGCGCTTGTAATTCTGGTAGAAGGTTTTTGCATCCGGCGCTTTGACGCTGGGGTCCTGGTTGAGCTGGATAGGGAACTCCTTGCCAAAGATACCGGGCGTTACGCCCTGCGGCAATCCCACTTCTAGGGCGCCCCATGCACGGTCGCGCACCTTCTGGATGTAGCTCCATCCTTCGTCGGAGTCAGGGCCATCGGTCTCGAAGCAGCATTCGGCATAGCTGAGGTATATACCGGCCAGGCGTATCTGGGTAGAAGATACAGGATCATACTCACGTCCCTGGTAAGATATATGCCCGCGCCACCATTTCGAGTCGGAGTTATTAGGCATCACATCGCTGGTGATATAAGCCGAACGCCAGCCGGGCTGAAGTCCTACCATACCAAAGTCGGGGCCGTATCTGTTATACGGGGCCGGGTCGCCTTCGGTTTGCTTTACCACGAAGGGGTTCTTCTCTCCATAGCGTGTCACTTCATATTGCAGGCGCTTGTCTCCCGGTTCAAAAGACCAGCAGAACTCATACGACACATAATGCGGGCCCCATCCGCCGTACTCCTTGTTACCTTTAAGCTGTACCGGCCACCAGATGGCGTCATATTTGCCCTCGGTGCCCCATCCCATGGTTTCCCATTCTGGGAAAGATATTTCCCATACGCTTTCAGGCTGCCAGTAGTAGCCCGGCAGGTGTATCTGCCCGAAGCAGGGATTGAGCTGATATACTCCACAGTCGATGATGTCTTTCAACTCTTTCTTAGCATCGGAGAAGCGTTGTCTGTACATATAAGCCTGTGCCAGATAAGCCTTGGCCATACCTTTGGTTACACGTCCCTTTTGTCCTCTCCAAGGTTGCCAGTCGAGATGGTCGCGGGCAAACTCCAGGTCGGAGATAATAGCGTTCCATGCCTCCTCTACTGTGCCGCGTTCCTTACCCGGATAGGTTATGTAGGTTTCGCCGGTCATGAGCATCGGCACACCGCCGAAGTTCTGCACAAGGAAGGAGTAGAAATACGCCCTGATAGCCCGCGCCTGGGCTTCGATAAGCAACATGGTCGCCTCGCCGCCTTCGAGTATTGCCGGATCGGCGCCCTGAAGATTAGCCAGGTAACGGTTTGCCCGGTCTATGGAATTGTAGGCTCTTATCCACCCGCCGCGAAACTCTTCCTGACCGGCAGTCCATGACTGGCGCGAGTAAGCTACGTCCCAACCGTCAGGCTGGACGTCAAGGGCGGGATAGTTGGACAGGGCCATGTGAGGCTTGAGCAGCCATCCTGATGATATGTCGCTGGCTCCCTGTCCGCGTTCGGGATAAAGAAGGTCATACACCCCGTTCAATCCCTGTTCCACGTATTCCTGGGAAGTAAGTAAAATGCTCGGTTCAACAATGCCGTAGTGGTCTACTTCAAGGAAGTCTTCGCCGCACGAACTCATTCCTCCTGTAAAAAGTATCGCTCCCACGATATACATATGTATCTTTTTCATATCTATAATTTTATTAATCGTTAATACTCTGACTTCAGAATCCAAGTGTAAGTCCGAAGGTGAAGGCTTTCGGAAGCGGATAATGGCCGCGGTCTACACCGGTTCTCAATACGCTGTCGTTAGCTCCGTTGAACTGTGAATTGTTACCGATAGGTAATTCAGGATCCAGATTCGCCACATAACCGGTGAAAGTAAATATATCCTCGGCGCTGACAAATACGCGCATATTGTCTACCAGTAAGGAACGGAGCAGATTCTTCGGTATGGTATAACCTATCTGCAGGTTGCGTATCTTGAGGAAATCGGCGTTCAGGAGGTAATAGTCTGACACCTGGGTGTTATGATTGTCATCATTACGGGTAAGCCGCTGGTACTTGGTGCTTTTGTTTTCCGGCGTCCAGGCGTTTTCGGCATATTCCCTCAGTACGTTTGTGTAACCTTCAGTTCCTGAGCGCATGGTGGTCAGGTTCTTGTAAGCGTAGGACAGGACTGACTGCCCCAGCACTCCATAGAGGTAAACAGAAGCGTCCCAGTTCTTGTAGTTGACAGAAAGGTTTAGTCCGTAATTGAGCGTTGGGAAGCCATGGCCAAGATATTCTCGGTCGTTGTCGTTTATGTAGCCGTCATCATTCGTGTCTTTGAATTTAAAGTCACCGGGAGCCGTACGCTGCTGCTGGTAGTAGCCGCCGTTCACGCCCCTCTCAGTAGCGATGGCGTTAAGGGCGTCTATTTCAGCCTGTGACTGGAATATGCCTTCTACCCTCAGGCCGTAGAATGAGCCGATCTCACCTCCGTTTTGAGTAACGGAGCACTCAGTCCACCAGTCGCCACTTCCCGTAGTATTGAAAATGGGCTCGCCTACGTCAATAACCTCGTTCTTGATGGTAGAAGCGCTCAGGCGGGCGTTGAAGAACCAGTCGCCCACAGGCTTCTGCAAGGTTGCGGCTAACTCGAAGCCGGAATTGCGTATATGCCCCGTATTGGTATATATTTCTCTATACCCGGAAGAAGGGCGGAGCGAACGGTTTAACAACAGGTCTTTTGAGTCGCGGACAAAATAATCCAGCGTGAAGGATAGCTGGTTATTCAGAAAACCAAAGTCGAGGCCGACGTTGGTCGTTTCGTTGGTTTCCCACTTCAGGTTGGTGTCTATCTCACGCGTCTGGGCAAGCCCCGGAGCGTCTACAAATCCCTGGCCGTTATAAAAGTAGTAACCAATGCGGCTTGATGTGAGCTGGTTTAAGGCCCGGTCAGCCGAGAAACCGGCGTTACCTACCTGCCCCCATCCGATGCGTAACTTCAGGTTACTGAAAACGTTCAGATTCCTGATAAATTCCTCTTCAGACAAACGCCAGGCCAGAGAAGCCGAGGGGAATGTACCGTAGCGGTTACCGGCGCCGAAGTTGGAAGATCCGTCGCGACGGATACTTGCCGTCAACAGATACTTGTTCATCAACGTATAATTCACGCGCCCGAAGAATGACTCCATATGCGTTTCGTCATTCAGTCCGCCATTTCCGGTAATAGAGGTGGGCTGTTGCGTCATTGCAATCTGCCGGACGGTAGGCACGGGCATATAGCGTGACTCGATCCTCGATCTGGAACCGAAGTTCCTGGAAACGGAATGTCCGGCCATAGCCGAGATGCTGTGCACGTCCGCCAGCGTAATATTGTAGGTCAGGTACGACTCAAGCGAAAGCCCTATGTATTGAGAGAAGTCCAAGGCGAAAATGTCGAAATCATCATTCTGATTTGACTGCGTCCTGTTGTTCAGCGGCGAGTACGTACTGCCGGCGCTGGAGTACAGAGTATAGGCGGCATTGGTACGGAATATAAGACCCTTCCATATATCTATATCAGCGTATGCATTGGCAATAACGTTATGACCATAACTATAGTTGCCAGACTCGTAACGTTCCGTAGCCACGGCAACCGGGTTATCCTGCGATTTATTCACATCGTTGCCCGTATGGAAGAAATGCCCCCAGGTACCGTCCGCAGACCTCACAGGTATGTGTATAAGGTTACCGTTAGCATCCACATCGTCCATTGTAGGCGGGATGCCGGCATAATTAAGCATACTGTTGTTGATGTTGTTCCCTGCCCCGATACGGCGTGAATAGGTATAAGCTATGCTTGTACCCGTGCGGATGGCTTTCTTCACCGTATGATCTACGGCCAGACGGGCCGTAAGACGTTCAAAATCGTTGAAAATGGTGACACCCTGGTTTTTGGTATACCCAAGAGACATCACGGCGCGGGTAGCCTCGCTACCTCCCGATACATTTATGTTATAGTTCTGCTGAAATGCAGTGCGAGACATTTCATCCTGCCAGTCTATAGAGTTCAGCTCCGGGCCGTACCTCAGCCATGCTGTGTTAAGCGTAGCCCCGCTGTTTTCTGCCGCCGTGGCGGCTGCTTTGACAAACCCTGCTGCGTCAAGTACATCTATCGTGGTGGCAGGAGTCTGTATGGTGGTATTGGCCGAAAAGCTCACACGCGCCCGTCCGGCTTCACCCTTGCGTGTGGTGATCATCACCACACCGTTTGCGCCCTGCGAACCATATATAGCCGTAGCAGAAGCGTCTTTCAGGATTTCCATGTTCAAAACGTCGGCAGGATTAAGGTAATCAACGTTATTACCCACCCGTATGCCGTCGACAACGAACAGGGGGTCGGTTGAGTTGTCCAGACTGGCAATACCGCGTATACGTATCCTCGAACCTCCGTCAGGCCCGCCGTCACGTGTTACCAACACCCCTGCGGCAGCGCCCTGAAGCCCTGCAGCCACAGATATAGGCGTACGTTTGAGCATTTCTTCGGTATTTACCGAAGTAATAGATCCGGTCACGTCGCTTTTCTTTACAACGCCATAACCTACGACGACGACTTCTTCAAGAGCTTCGGCGTCTTCGTGCAATACAATGTCATAGGTAAGTTTGCCGGCCGTTATCTTCACTTCCTGAGTAAGGTAACCCACATAGCTTATCCTCAGAACAGCACCTGCGGGCACGGAGAGCTGGAACTTTCCGTCTATGTCGGTGATGCTACCGGTACCGGTTCCTGTCACCTGTACGTTTGCGCCGATAATAGACTGCCCGGACTCATCGGTAATGGTACCCTGTATAGATACGTTTGACTGCTGCCCTACGGCTGCTTTACGGAATAAAGCAACATGCCGGTCGTCGATGATCCGGTATGCAAACTCGTTATTCCCGAACAGGTTGTCAAGTACGTCCTGCAGGTCTTTATTGTCTGCATTGATACTGACAGTTTTGGTGAGATTCACATCGTTTACGTTATACACAAAAGTATAGTCCGATTGGTTCTCTATCATTTTAAGAGCATCCAATACCGTACCGTTCTTTATTTTGAGGCTGACGTTGCTTAAGGCGTTAGGATAAGCTGTTTCAGCGGCAAGGTTGAAAACACAGGTACAAATAAAAAGCAGTACGATTTTCAAAAGATCCGGTCTCTTGTGCTTTAGAGAATGTGTAATTTTTAGCATGCGCTTATTGAAAAGCGCATTGATCAGGTGGTTTTTCATTTGTTTACTTTTAAATTGGTTAATAATCAGAAGTTATTCACTTCCTGTTAAATTGATCCGGGCATTAAGGAATGAGAAGCATGCGCACGTTCCAAGTGCAGGGCTTCCCTGCCCCGGCCCAGGGTTGAACTAAGTGTCATTCATGGTTTTTTTTAAATTAAAGGGTTTATACTACAATCTTTATTTGAGATATATTTCCCCATCCTTTTTTACGTACGTATAATCAGTTGGTAGCCGGAGGATGGACAATATTTTGTCTAGTGTTTCCTGGTGTGTAAAACGAGCATTAAGCTGCATGTTCCTTATAGAGTCGTTGTCTATGTGAATCTTTACGCCGAAGGCCCTTTCCAACGTATGGGCTATTTCCCCCATAGAGGTCTTTTCAAAGATAAATTCACGGGTCACCCATGAGGTGAAAGAGGAGGCATTGACCTCGGATACACGTATAGTGCCGCTTGCTTTATCGTATACTGCCTGTTGGTTTGCCTCTAAAGCCTGATCGGCCAGCGCCGTGTTATTCCCTTCCTTATACAGGTTTACGGAGCCTTCTACCAGCGTGACCTCCGTACAGTCTGCACACAGGCCGGTGTAAACGTTGAAAACGGTGCCGGTCACTTCAATTCGCATACCGTTTGTTGATACTAAAAACGGAGCGGCAGGGTCTTCCTTTACTTCAAAGAGGGCTTCACCCGTAAGGTCCACGCTACGACTATCGGCCGTAAATGTCCGCGGATATCGGATGCTCGCCAGGCTGTTGAGCCACACCCTGCTGCCGTCGGGCAGGTCAACGTATGTCTTTGCTCCCGGCAGAGCGGAAGTCTCTATATAAACTACGGGGTCGGAGGCGGCGGGGGTTTTTATTTCTCCGCTGCGAGAGTAAAAAAGGTGGTATGACAATAACGCAAGGAAAGCCAGCGATGCTACCGCTGAAGTATATTTCCAAACTATTGAAGAATCTTTTCTTCTAAGATATTTTTCATGCCTTATGCGATATAACGTACACTCGAACACGGTATCCGGGTCTGTTGACCCAACCGGCCTGAATTGTATGTGTTTAGTATAATCCGTAATATTTAAATTGTCATTCATCTTTTATCTTTTAATAATAGTCAGGTATATAGACGACGCCTCAGGCTAAAAACCCTAACCCGGAAGTAAGAAATTAATATATCTTTGTACTTAATGGTAAAGTGAAGTGATAAATGGAAACCTCAAATATATTGACAGCCTTCATGCTGACGCTGGCGGCCGGGCTTTCTACCGGTATCGGCAGCCTGATTGCACTGGTGGCTAACCGGACTAACAGGAAGTTCCTCTGTTTCTCCCTTGGTTTATCGGCGGGTGTGATGATATATGTCTCCTTTATGGAGATGCTTCCTCAGAGCAAGGATGAACTCGCAATGGCCTTTGGCGGAGACCGTATGGGGACGCTGTATATGCTGCTGGCTTTCCTTGGTGGAATGGGATTGATTACGCTTATAGACTTCCTCGTTCCCGAATCGGGAAACCCTCATGAGATACACGGTGTGGAAGATATGAAAGTAAAGGACCCACTGCATCGCGCTGGCTTCCTGGTTGCTGTTTCGATAACGATACATAATTTTCCAGAAGGCATTGCAACCTTCACCTCCGCCCTTAGCGGCGGCACGGACATAGCCATTCCCATCACCCTTGCCATAGCAATACATAACATACCTGAGGGCATTGCCGTATCAGTACCTATATATCATGCCACGGGCAGCCGAAAGAAAGCTTTCGGCTACTCTTTCCTCTCAGGTCTGGCCGAGCCGATGGGCGCTCTGATCGCCTTCCTGTTCCTGATGCCTTTCTGGACGCCGGCCGTTAACGGGCTTGTCTTATCGGCCGTCTCAGGAATAATGGTCTTTATATCGCTGGACGAATTGTTGCCTTCGGCCGAAAAGTATGGTGAGCATCATATTTCTATAGCCGGACTTGTGACTGGTATGGCGATTATGGGATTCAGCCTTTTTCTTTTTGCGGATTAGTATATATCACACGTGCACTTTAAACGCCAATATTTCAATACAGGCATAAGCGCGGGAATAACAGGAGGTTCAGACAATGAGCGGTGCGCAGGAGCCGCCACTATAACGGTCCGCATAGTAAATCCCCTGTCATATACATCCGTGTCGAATTGCCGGCCCTTAAGGAGGTCGAGCACCGCGAAACAACAAAAAAACAGGTACATAAATGAAAAGTATATTTAGATGCGTCAGCCATGCAGCAAATTTCAGAGTAAACAATTCTATGCATGTGTGAAAAATATTTATGCATTCTACAGGGAGGTGAGCTTCAGCCGGGAGAGTATCCTGTCTGTTGCGCCGGCATTGGTTAAGACAAAACTGCCGGCTGCTTTACCGGCTGAGCGTAGGAGGTCATGGTCGGCGAGCAGATCGTCCATCATGGAATCGAAGCCTCCACGGCCGGTGACGGTGAAGGCGGCCCCGGCGGCAATCATGTTGCGAGCTTCGCGGGCTTTGTGATGCGCCGGGCCGAAGACAACGGGCACGGCGTATACGGCCGCTTCCAGTATGTTGTGTATCCCTTTGCCGAAACCACCACCGACGTATGCCACATCGGCGTACCGGTAGATGGATGATAGCAGTCCGAAGTTGTCGACCACGAGGCAGTCCGCTTCGTTTGCATCGCTATCCGTGACGTCACTAAGGCAGACGGATTGCCGGCAGAGGCGCGAGCGTATCTGCCCGACGCGCCGGCTGCTTATCTCGTGCGGGGCGATGATAAGACGTAACCCCGGATGTCGGTTGAAGTACCTGATCAGGATATCTTCGTCCGGGCCCCAGGTACTGCCGGCTACTATCGTCGGCCTTGCGGGGCCGCCAGCTCCACGGCGGACAAATGTCTCCACCTGCGGGATCGTGAAGGCTTTCTTTTTTTCGTCGACCACGCGGTCAAAACGTGTGTCGCCGGATACTGTTACCCGCCGGATGTTGCGCGCGGCAAGCAGTTGCTCCGAGGCAGCGTCCTGAACAAATAGGCGGTCGAAGCCCCGGAGAGCTTCGAGGTATGGACGTCCGTACCACCTGAAAAATAACTGTCCGGGGCGAAAGATGGAGGAAACGCTGTAGGCAGGTATGCCGCGCCTCTTTAGCTCAAGCAGATAGTTTGCCCAGAACTCGTACTTGATGAAGAAGGCCATCGAAGGGTTGGCCAATCGAATGAACCTGCCGACGTTGCGTGGCGTGTCAAAAGGGAGGTAGCAGACGACATCTGCTACCTGGTAGTCTTTCCTGACTTCGTAGCCCGAAGGCGAGAAGAAGGTCAGCAATATGCCACAGTCCGGATTCCGCACCTTCATGGCTTCTATCAGCGGGCGCCCCTGCTCGAACTCGCCGAGCGAGGCGGCGTGAAACCATACGTATCGCCTGCTCCTGTCTATTTTCTCCAGTAACATGCCCAGGGTTTTTCGCTGACCCCGGCGCATCATCCGGGCTTTCCGGTGGAAGGGCGAGACAATCCCGACAGCAAAAGCGTATAAATGAATAATCAGTGTGTAAAGCGTCATTTGAGTTGGTCGATTGCGCGGCGGATGCGGCGGAGGGTTTCCTCTTTGCCCAGCGTTTCGGTTATATCAAATATGTGAGGTCCTTTGCTGTCGCCCACAAGTGCCAGGCGCAGAGCGTTCATCAGGTTTCCCATGTGGTAACCCCTGGCTTCTATCCAACGCATCACGGCTTCTTCCGTTTCTTTGGCGTCAAAGGCGTCAGGCAGGGTTGAAAGAGTTTCTTCAGCCAGGTCGGACAGAGTGGCGGCGGAGTCTTCTTTCCAGCGTTTCCTTACGGCTTTTTCTTCGTAGACCTGTGGGGGGCGGAAGAAGAAGTCGGCCTGGTCCCAAAATTCGTTCACAAGGCTGAGGCGTTCTTTCACCAGTCCGGCAACTTTCTCCACGTACCCCGCCTCCGCCTCTATGCCACGGGCGCTGAGCATGGGCAGGAAAATTCCGGCGAGGTCTTTGTCTGACTTCCGGCTGATGTATTGGTGGTTGAACCATTTCCCCTTCTCGTAGTCGAACCTGGCTCCACTCTTGCTGCAATGCGAGAGGTCGAAGCGTTCGGCCATATCGTCTGCGGATAGTATTTCACCCCCGTCGCCGGGATTCCATCCCAGAAGGGCGAGGAAGTTGACTACGGCCTCCGGCAGGTATCCGCTCTCGCGGTATCCGACAGAAAGTTCACCCGTCGCCGGGTCTTTCCATTCCAGGGGAAATACGGGGAAGCCAAGCCTGTCGGCGTCGCGCTTGCTCAGTTTGCCGGAGCCTTCGGGCTTGAGCAGCAGGGGGAGGTGTGCGAAGCGCGGCATGTCTCCGGCCCAGCCCAGAGACTGGTAGAGCAATACGTGCAGCGGTGCGCTCGGCAGCCATTCTTCGCCGCGTATGACGTGTGTGATATTCATCAGGTGGTCGTCTACGACGTTGGCAAGGTGGTAGGTTGGCAGTTGGTCGGCCGACTTAAACAGCGCCTTGTCGTCAAGCGTCGATGAGTTGAAAGTAACCTCACCGCGTATCAGGTCGTTCACCACGACATCACTCCCCGGCTCTACCAGCAGGCGCACAACGTAGCTGGCCCCCTCTTCATCTGTCAGCCTCCGGGTTTCATCTGCGGGCAGCGTCAGGCTGTTACGCATCTGTCCGCGCGTAGAAGCGTCGTACTGGAAGTTGGGCGTCTCCTTACGCATGGCTTCCAACTCTCCGGGCGTGTCAAAAGCATAGTAGGCGAGCCCTGCGTCCAGGAGTTGTTTCACATACATTATATATATGTCCTTCCGCTCGCTTTGCCGGTAGGGTGCGTGACTTCCGCCAATTCCTACCCCTTCGTTAAAGCGGATGCCGAGCCAGCGGAAGGCTTCCAGAATATAGTCCTCCGCCCCCGGTACAAAGCGTTTCGTGTCTGTGTCTTCAATGCGGAGGATCAGGTCTCCGCCCTGTTGTTTGGCAAACAGGTAATTATATAATGCCGTGCGCACTCCTCCGATATGCAGGGGGCCTGTGGGACTTGGCGCAAACCTGACTCGCACTCTTCTATTGCTCATAATGTCTGTATTATGTTTTTAAATAAGATGACAAAAGTATGTTTTTTTCTCTTACCACTCCCATAATACGTTCCGGGCTGACGCATCTAAATATATTTTTCATTTATTAAGTAAAAAGCTTAGAGCCTGTTTAAATTTTATTGAAACAAAAGGCTAAAGGGTTTCCGTATTAGCCGGATAGGTATTTTCTGTGAAGAGACCAACCTAAAAAGAAATTGTATCAGAAAAATACCCTGGTCTTGCCAAAATTTGGCAGGAGTATCTGTAAAACATCGGATGCCTATACTACCACCATACCTGCCTACCGTTTTCGTACGTGAAGATACGTTCTTCTTTTCCTCTTGTTATGATTGATTGGGGTTTCTTTGGGTTGTGCATGAGAAGACTTATTTTTACTTATTCCAAGCCATTAATCAAACTCGCTATGCATAGACATAACACATTCAATCTAGGTTGAAAAGGTATACTGGATAGTCACTATTTGAACTTATACCTATAAGTAAATTGTTTTTTTCATCTACGGTAAAGCCGTTAATAGATACATCAAGATGGTATATTTTTGTCTTTACTCCGTTTTGATCAAAAACATGGATATGATCTCCTCCGCCTGGCGGTCTCTGATTGTTGGCTAATTGCCGGTTTACTTCGATTTCCGACATTCCGGAATATAATACATAGATATTGTTTTTACGCCATTTTATATCAAAATACCCCGCCAATTGATTGGTTGCAGACCGTGGGACACCTCCTTTTCCTATTGTCCTCCTGACCGAATAATCGTTTAGGTCTACGATCTCCAATACTTCACCAAACTGTGTGGCCAGTACGACTTTATTCAATTCGTAATTCATATCCATGTAACTTCTCCAGACATAACCCTGATTCACTCTATCTTCTTTAACTTGTTCGCAAGGAAGTTCCAGGATGCCCGTTATACTTTGGGGCATTGCATGCAGAAGCCGGTTATTACCACTCAGATCGCCCAAGATTAGGGTGGTGTCGTCTATGCAGACAAAATCCACACAGGTATTTAAGTCAAAATGAGTATGAACTTTGAGGTCGATATTACGTTTCCCTGCAAGGTCTACGTCGAACAGGTGTCCTCTGTTTCCGTCAAGCAGGAAGAGATGCCCCATGCGTAATTGGAACGGGGTTGCCAGAATTATTTCGCCCGGCCCATTACCTCTTCTTCCCAAGGAATAGAGATATTGAAAATCCGGGTAAGAAATCACATGATAGAAACAACTGTCTGTGGCCAGATCAAGTATTACTACAATAGAATCATCCAATCCTATACGAAACGGAAACTTCATGAAAGGTATATCCCCTACTTCAGGATTTATACCCTTCAAATATACTATATTCACCTCGTCTTCCGTCGAACAGGCAAACAGAACAAGAAAAGCGATTACAAAGAAACGAGGTATTTGTTTCATGCTGTGTATTATTAATAGTTCTTTCCCTCAAACAGGTCGCGGTTGTCTCTCGATTGCTGCGAACTTCTTTTGTAGTTATTAAAGGTATAGCTAAGGGATAGCATGATGACGGGATAGCTGGGCCGGATGTTGGTGACGGAGACCAGGTCTGCCGTAGTGATATTGCTCCGGTAACGGGCCGAGTTGAATACGTCGCGGAATGAGAGCGTGGATTGCAGGTCAGGAGTGAAGAGTTGCTGCCTGATCGCAAGGTTTATGAACCAGAACGATTCGCTTCTCCCCTGCGTCGTGACGGATGGGCCGACGAAGTTGCCGTCAAGCTGTATGCGAGTGTTCCTGTGCAGGCGGAAGAGGTTATTGATAGTGAAGTCATAGTTTGTGCTGGTCTCCCTTTTCCCTCCGGAGAAGATATGATTTATCACCTTATAGTAGTAAATATTGCCATTCACATTCAAATCCCACCATTTACCCAGGCTCATCTGCAGGCCAAACTCCATACCTGCCGAATGATCATCGCCCACGTTAGCCATAGAGTCGAGCGTAACACCGGCCTCGTACGGTACGCGGAGGCGTTCTACCTTGTCTGTGCGCGAACGGTAGAAGAGGCTCGCCTGTATGGGATTCTTTTTATAACTGAGTTCGTAGGAGTGGACATACTCAGGCTTTATATCAGGGTTGCCCGTCTCGGCGGTATAATAGTCGCGATACGTAATGTACGGCTCCATATAAAAAAGTTGCGGACGGTTGGTACGGTAAGAATAAGCCAGTGTGATCTTCTGTTCATCAGGCAGGCTGAAGCCAAGATGTAACGACGGGAATATCTCAAAGCGGTTCACCGTACGGTCTGCTCCCCTGATGGAACTGCGCAACACCTGATGCGTATGCTCTCCCCTGAGCCCTATCTGAGCTTCCAGAGCTTTGTAGCTATCCGCTTCTACGAGGTAAACAGAGTGGATGCCCCGCTGGAAGTAAAACGTGTTGTAGATATCATCACGCCAGTAAAACTCCTGCTTTGCAGGATTCCAGAACTGCATGCTGTAGTCGCCGTCTTCCAGGTAAGAATGGTATTGATAGCCACCCTCAAAGCGGCCGGTCGTACTGTAAGGCAGGACGTAGTCGAGGTTTGTGCGCACAGTCCAGCGAATCTCGTCTTCCCAGGCGCGGTGTCCCTGTTCGCGACGGCCATCCCGGCTGAACAGGTCACTCTGGAAGTACTCAAGAGCGCCGCCTTCGTACACCGCCATGACGCTGGCGGTAAGCTGATGGCCCCTGTCGTTGAACTTATGCGAGAATCCGGCCTTACCGGTTCCCACGGTCGCATGCAGGTCGTAATTGTCGATGCTATTGTAGTTGTTGGCGGTGGCCGGCAGCGTTTCGCCCGGGCCTGAAATGGTCTCGGTATAGTTCAGGTCCCCGGTGCGCGTAGACTTGTCGTACGCAATCTGCGCCTCCACGCCCGCCGTTGTCATTGGGGTGAATGAATAATCAACGCCGCCGGTCAGTCCGTAATTATGGTTTTTGCTCCTCCGGAGGCCGTCTGAGGCTGATGTTGTAAGCAGTCCGTTCACCCTGGTTTCTTTTTGCTGCGTGAAATCACTTTCCCTTACAGGCTGGTTCCATCTGCCCGCCAGATGCCACTGCCACCTGTCGCGCTGTTGCAACATCTGGAAATCAGCCCCGCCGGCCAGCGCGGTGCTCCCGTATAAATTGACTATACCGTCTATGCCCTGCCCGGCCGCTCTCTTTTTTGTGATGATATTGATCATACCCACCTCCCCGTCAGTATCGTGCCGGGCCGAGGGGATGGTTATTATCTCTATATTCTCGATCTGCCCGGCGGGTATCTGTTGCAGGGCCTGGGTGCCGGAATAGAAACTGGGTTTCCCGTCTATATACACCTTAAAGCCACCGCTACCCCGGAACGTAACGTCACCGTCTGCCCCGACGCGCACAGAGGGCGTGTTTTCAAGAATATCCACAGCCGTACCCCCGCTCCCCATCAGGTTGTTTGATGCATCTATTATCCTTTTATCCAGTTTATAAATGATCTGCCTTCTGCTTCCTTCAACAGATACCTCAGATAGTTCTATTCCCAGAGGTTTAAGTCTGATTACCCCAACGTCGGCTACGGCGGACGGGGAATTGACGGTTACTGCGTTGAGGCTGACGTTCTCATACCCGATCAGCCTGACCGTAAGCGAGTATTCTCCGCTTTTTACGCCTGAGAGCCGAAAGTAGCCGGCGGAGTCTGAATAGGTATGCGCCATAACTGCCACAGAGTCCTTATCCATCAGGATAATGTCTGCAAAATCTACCGGGTTTCCTGTATTCTCTTCCTGTACCTGGCCTCTGATCTGTGCCGTTACGGTAATAAGGGGATTAATCACACAAATGGTCAAAAGAATAAGGCGAAATAGTGTACGTTTCATGTCAGTCAAATAATATTTACACAGTGGATATTAATACGGAGGCCAAAAGTATACAAATTAGTCGGTAAACCGATAAGCGGCCCGATAGCCATCATTCGGTCTTTTCCATTATCCTCAGTGTAATTATCGATTCCCTTCCGGGAATTTACTGTTCATATAAGACCCCTGTCAGTCAGACTCAGGATACTAAATAGAATATCAGGTTTTAAGCCCGTTCCGGGGAAAACTACTTTTTACAGCCAGGCTCAGCCTTAAGGCGGTCTACCTCGCTGCGCAGGCGTTCTATTTCCTGTATGTATGAGTCAATCTCTTCCTGCCGGTGGTTTCCGACCATTATACCTG
>JAISBL010000095.1 GCA_031266215.1 Tannerellaceae bacterium
CCTGCCTGTATCCAGATTCTTATCTTTTTGTTTTCTTTGGGATTGCCGAAATAAAGTATCGGAATTTCTCTGCCTTGTAAAGACTTTCCTATACCTGACAGTGTGACTTTGCCGGGATGTCTGTCTGCTAAATCCTGTAAATAACGGGTTATTTCGGACAAAGAAGCAAAACCTTCTTCAGGTGGTTTGCTGAGAGTAGGAGTGGAATACGTTCGTGCGCGGAGAGAGTCTCCCAGCATAACCGGAATGGCCCGTTCGCCCATACCGCCGGAATGATGTCCTATGCCTTGTTCTTCTATTTTCTTCCAGTTGCACGGCCAGTTATGTTCGACTGCTATCTGATGGAGATATTGGTAAAACTGATTGCCCCGTTCGTAACGATTGCATCCCTGCGCTTCCGCTTCGGGAGTTTTCCTTAAATAAGATTCACGGATCGTGTCGCCGACAGCCAGTTGGAGGATAACCGGTTTGGCAAGATACTTCCTGATAACTTCGGGGGTGACATACGGTATGTTGCACACTCCATAGGGGAAGTCTTGCGAAGCATCGGGAAAAGTGTACCATCCCGGGCTGCCAATGACGGCTTTCTCCACATACGGACTGTCGTGAAAAAGCATGAAACGCTGCACGAACTGCCCTCCGGCTGAATGTCCGTAAATCATGTACCCTTGCCGTTCGCTACCCGAATATTGGCGGATGTACTCAAATATTTTATCAATCAGTACGGGCGTTTGTTTTTCCGCCGGGCGTATGGTATGATTCTTATCATCCATGATGCCGGCTTCCTGATAATCGGACAAAGGGAATCTCTCCGGATCGAAGTGGGGGATGAAGACCATGAATTTGTGTTTTTCCGCCTCCTGTTTCCAGGTTTTAAGCAGAGAACTATATTCACGGTTGGCGCCTTCGAATACAAAAATAACGGGCATCCGGTGCACATCGCCGGAAGTCGGTATATAGTAGTGCACATCTACCGGCCGGTCGGCAAAGTACGGGTAGTCTTTGTAAGTAAACCTGCCTTCACCCGCCGGAAGCACGGAGGCAGCATAGAGTCCGGCGCCCGGAAAGACAATGGTAAGAAGCAATATCAATATCAACCTTTTCATTCTTCATACCTCCCTTTTTTAATCACTTCCCCGTTTTTCATAACGAATTTGCCGCGCGCTATGACGTTCGTCAGTTGTAATTTATGATCAAGGAAACAGAGATCGGCATCAAGGCCGGCGGCTATTCTGCCTTTCGTGCGTAGCCTGAGGTTTCGTGCCGGATTGCAGGTGATAAGTGTAAGGGCCTTTTCCAGCGGTAACAATCCTTCTTTTACAAGCTGTGTCATTTCCTGTAAGTTGAGGTGCAGGGGGGCGGGGGAGTATGTCGTTTCTCCTGTTTCGGGATGAGTTCGGCGTACTCCGCCATGACCGTCACTGGAGAATGTGATGCGGTCGAGCGGCACATTGGCTTCAAGGGCTTTCACAACACAGCGATGCGGGGCGTCGAATCTGGTTCCGCCGGTAGAGAAGTCTGCCATGCCTCCCATGCGGGCAAATTCAATGGCTTGCAGGAATAGCTCCTCTGTACGTATCAGGTGGGTAGGCGAGAGGTAAGCAATCAGCGTAGGATAATTACGGGCGATATTCAGCAACGGGGCGATTCCTTCGGGCAAGGCTCCCGTATGAATATGCAGGATACCTCCTTTGCCGGAGGTAAAACCGCCAAGGCGTACCTGATTGATGAGTCGTAATATCTCTGTTTCTGTGGGGAAAGCGCTGCGATCGTCACTCATGGCCAGTTTGCAACCGATTACTTTGTCGATGAAAATCAGATCGTCGGCTACACAGGCCATCAGCGTCTTGGGGGGTAATCCGTAGAAACCGGTGAGCATATAGGCGCTGAGTCCGTCGTCTTCCAGCGCTTTTGTTTTGGCGTAAAGGGTGGTCAACTCTTTTACGAAGCCGTCGGTGCCGAGCAGTCCTGTTACAGTAGTCGTTCCGCAAGCCACCAGTTCGCTTAGGGATACGTCGGGAGCTAATGAAGCATAGCCGGTTTGTCCCCCTCCGCCGGTAAGATGGACGTGCTGGTCAATAAAACCGGGGGTAACGGCATGCCCGTCGGCATTTATTGTATCAAAGGGAATACCGGTCGGGTCTATTTTTCGGTCGATGAAGGCTATTTTATCGTCTGTCAGCAATATGTCATTCATGCCGAGATGCTCCGGAGCGTATACGTTTGCATTTTTAATGAGAGTGAACATGATCAGGAATTTTTATAGTGTGATAAAATGATAAGCTATCAGAAACAGGATACAGCCTGTTAAGGGCAGGGTATTTCTCTTTGCCAGCTCAATGGGCGATACACCCGCCACACCGGCAATGGCGACAATAATTCCCGCTATGGGAGATGCAGCGCGTCCCATACTGGCTGCTAACTGCAAAGGAAGTACGAGGGAATAGGCCGGCATACCCAACTGTCCGGCAATCCCGGGCAGTAAAGGGCCGAAAGAGAAGAAGGCTGCGTTTCCGCTTCCCATCAGCATGGCTGTGCAGAAGATGATCAGAGCAAAGACCGCTGCGATGACAATACCCGAAAGTCCTATATGCGTGGAGTAATTAACCAGTGAATCGATAAAGCCGAGGCTGATAAGTCCTTTAGAAAATATCTCGGATGCGACGATCAGTGTTATGACGCTTCCGAAGACATTTCCCATTCCCTTCCAGAACCCGGAGAAGGCATCAAAAGTTCTCCGCATATTGCGAGTGTGGCAACCAACAAATAAGAGTGAAATAAAAAAGGAAAATATCATAGCGGTCGTCGTATTGAGCGTTACGGGAGGTTCGAACAAACCTGTGTAGGGTGAAAATACGATGAGAAGTGCAAGCGGAAGTATAGGCAACAGAGCAAATATCAATGGAATATCCGGCTTGACAGAAGTCTGTGAAACTTCTGCTTTTTCACTCTTTTCCGCATGCTGCCCGGCAGCTTCTTTTTTATCGAAATATCTGTTGTTGAAGTAAAACAGTACCATGACTACCAGTGTGGCAGGAATTACCAGGGGGAGTTGGCGGGTAATGAAATACGCTACATTTGTCTGACCGGTAAGCTCGGCGGCAAGCGCTGTATTGGCCGAACCCGGACCTTGATCGAAAAGTGTTGCGGCAGATATCACGGA